>NZ_BAAKJB010000037.1:0-62273 GCF_059703765.1 Azospirillum sp. NS33
CCGGCGCGGCCGGCGGCTGCCACGACGCCGGGCAGCCCGGGCGATGAGCGCGCGGCGCGGTAAGCGGCGGCCGCCGCCCGCCCGGCCCCGGCCGAAGGCGGCCGGCACCCGCCGTGTCGCGCCGGCGCGGCGCGACGGGTCGGCGATGCCGTCCAGGATCGGGCAGTCGGGCCGGTGGTCGCCGGCGCAATGGTCGACCAGATGCTGCAGCGTGCCCCGCATGGTCAGCAGCTCGGCGACCTTGGCGTCGATGGCGGCGATATGGTTCAGCGCCAGCGCGCGCACATCGCCGCTGGCCCGCTCCCGGTCGTGCCAGAGCGCCAGCAGCGCCGCCACCTCCTTCACCGGGAAGCCCAGCGACCGGGCGCTGTGGATGAACCGCAGGGTGGCCACGTCGCGCTCGCCGTAGACGCGGTAGCCGGCGGCGGTCCGCCCCGCCGAGGGGATCAGGCCGACGCTCTCGTAGTAGCGGATCGTCTTCGCCGGTACGCCGGAGCGGCTGGCGACGGTGCCGATGTTCATGGCGGGTCCCGGATGCGGTGCGACGGCGCGGCCGTGCCGGCGCGGGAACGCGCCGGCGCAGCACCGGCACACTCCGCCTTCCAGTGGCGGGAAGGTCAAGCGCGTTTCGCGCGCCCCCGCTGCCCGCCGGCTGCGCGGCCGGCGCGCCCGGTGTGCGGACACGGCCGCGACGCTGGAAATCCGCCGACCGGCCGGTTAGGGTAGCGCCCCGTGAACGAGGCCGGAACGGCGGACCGCTGCCATGCTGCTCCTGATCGACAACTACGACAGCTTCACCTACAACCTCGTCCATTACCTGGGCGAGCTCGGGGCCGAGGTGGTGGTGCGCCGCAACGACGCCCTCACGGTCGCCGAGGCGATGGCCCTCAAGCCCGACGGCATCGTGCTGTCCCCCGGCCCCTGCGACCCCGACAAGGCCGGCATCTGCCTGCCCCTGATCGCCGCGGCGGAGCGGACGCGGATGCCGCTGCTGGGGGTGTGCCTGGGCCACCAGGCGATCGGCCAGGCCTTCGGCGGCAACGTCGTGCGGGCGCCCCTGCCGATGCACGGCAAGGTCGACTCCATCCACCACGAGGGGCGCGGCGTGCTGGCCGGCCTGCCCTCGCCGTTCCGCGCCACCCGCTACCATTCGCTGATCGTCGAGCGCGGCAGCCTGCCGGAATGCCTGCGCGTCACCGGCGAAACCGCCGACGGCCTGATCATGGCGCTGATGCACAAGGAGCTGCCGATCCACGGCGTGCAGTTCCACCCCGAGAGCATCGAGAGCGAGCACGGCCACGCCATCCTCAAGACCTTCCTGACCACCACCCGCCCGCTGGAGACCGCAGCATGAGCCAGCCCGGGTCCGGCGACCTCGCCGACATGAAGGCCATCCTCGGCCGTGTCGCGTCGGGCGCGCGCCTGGGGGAGGCCGACGCCGGGCGCGCCTTCGACATCATCATGTCGGGCAACGCCACGCCGTCGCAGATGGGCGGCTTCCTGATGGCGCTGCGGGTGCGCGGCGAGAGCGTCGACGAGATCGCCGGGGCGGCCCGGATCATGCGCGCCAAGGCGGTGCCGGTGGCCGCGCCGCCCGGCACCATCGACACCTGCGGCACCGGCGGCGACGGCGCCGGCACCTACAACATCTCCACCGCCGCCGCCCTGGTCGTGGCGGCCTGCGGCGTGCCGGTGGCCAAGCACGGCAACCGCGCCATGTCGTCCAAGTCGGGGGCCGCCGACGTGCTGGCGGCGCTGGGCGTCAACCTGGACTGCGACATGGCGCTGGTGAAGAAGGCGCTGTGGGAAGCCGGCATCGGCTTTCTGATGGCGCCGCGCCACCACCTGGCCATGCGCAACGTTGGGCCGACCCGGGTGGAGCTGGGCACGCGCACCGTCTTCAACCTGCTGGGGCCGCTGTCCAACCCGGCCGGCGCCCGGCGCCAGCTCCTCGGCGTGTTCGCCGCCCAGTGGGTGGAACCGCTGGCCCAGGTGCTGAAGCGGCTGGGCTCCGAGGCCGCGTGGGTGGTGCACGGCAGCGACGGGCTGGACGAGATCACCACCACCGGGCCGACGCGGGTGGCGCAGCTGCGCGACGGCGCCATCACCGTGTTCGACGTCGAGCCCCAGGACGCCGGCCTGTTCGTCGCCTCGCCCGAGGCGCTGAAGGGCGGCGACGCCGCCACCAACGCCGCGGCGATCCGCGCGCTGCTCGACGGCGCCCACGGCGCCTACCGCGACATCGTCCTGCTCAACGCCGCCGCCGCCCTGGTGGTGGCCGGCACGGCGCAGGACCTGCGCGGCGGCGTCGACCGCGCCCGCCACGCCATCGACAGCGGGGCGGCCCGCGACGTCCTGGCCCGCCTTGTCGCCATCACCAACGAAGCGATTCCCACCGTATGAGCGATGTCCTGACCCGCATCTGCGACGCCAAGCGGGCGTTGGTTGCGGCGCGCAAGTTCGCCCGCCCCCTGGCCGAGGTCGAGGAGGCGGCGCGCGCCGCCGGGGCACCGCGCGGCTTCGCCGCCGCCCTCCGCCGCGCCGTCGCCGACGGCCGCTACGGGCTGATCGCCGAGATCAAGAAGGCCAGCCCGTCCAAGGGCGTGATCCGGCCCGACTTCGACCCGCCGGCGCTGGCCCGCGCCTACGCGCTGGGCGGCGCGTTCTGCCTGTCGGTGCTGACCGACGAGCCCTACTTCCACGGCCGCGACGAGTACCTGGTCGCCGCGCGCGCCGCCGTCGACCTGCCGGCCCTGCGCAAGGACTTCATGCTCGACCCCTACCAGGTGGCCGAGGCGCGGGCGCTGGGCGCCGACTGCATCCTGCTGATCATGGCCGCCCTCGACGACGGCCAGGCGGCGGAGCTGGCCGCCGCCGCCCATGGCTGGGGCATGGACGTGCTGGTCGAGGTCCACGACCGCCCGGAGCTCGATCGCGCGCTCCGGCTGGACGTCGCGCTCTATGGTGTGAACAACCGCAATCTCAAGACCTTGGCGGTCGATCTTGCGACAACGGAAGACCTGGCGCCGCATCTGCCGGCGGGCCGCACCCTGGTCGCGGAAAGCGGCTTGAACAGCCCGGCGGACCTGGCGCGCATGGCACGGATCGGGGCGCGCTGTTTCCTGGTGGGCGAATCCCTGATGCGCCAGGACGACGTCGCCGCCGCAACACGCGCCCTGCTGGCGGACCCCGCCTGAGCGTCGCGGCGGCCGGATCACGGAGACGACCTGCGGGTCGGGGGAGGCGCGATGAGCGGCGGGTTCACCCATTTCGACAGCGAAGGCCGGGCCGTCATGGTCGACGTCTCGGACAAGGCGTCGACCGCGCGCACGGCCACCGCGCGCGGCAGCGTGCTGATGCAGCCGGAGACGGTGCGGCGCATCCTCGACCGCGGGTTCAAGAAGGGCGACGTGCTGTCGGTGGCGCGGCTCGCCGGGATCATGGGCGCCAAGCGCACGCCCGACCTGATCCCGCTGTGCCACCCGCTGATGCTGACCTCCGTCACGGTCGACCTGACGGTCGATCCCGCCCGCAACGCCGTGGACATCGAGGCGACCTGCCTGGTGACCGGGCAAACCGGCGTGGAGATGGAGGCGCTGACCGCGGTGACGGTGGCGGCCCTGACGGTCTACGACATGTGCAAGGCGGTCGACCGCGGCATGACCATCACCGAGGTCCGCCTGGTCCACAAGGCCGGCGGCAAGAGCGGCGACTGGGGCGCGGCACCGGCATGACGCCGCCGCTCCTGAGCGTGGACGAGGCGCGGGCGCGCATGCTGGCCGCCTGCCCGCCCCTGCCCGCCGAAACGGTGCCGCTGACCGCGGCGCTGGGCCGGGTGCTGGCCGAGCCGGTGGTGGCCCGGCTGACCCAGCCGCCCTTCGCGGCGTCGATGATGGACGGCTGGGCGGTGCGCGCCGCCGACGTCGCCGGGGCGTCGGCCGGCGCCCCGGTGATCCTGCGCCGCGTCGGCGAGGCCGCCGCCGGCCATGCCTTTCCCGGCACCGTCGGGCCCGGCGAGGCGGTGCGGATCTTCACCGGCGCGCCGCTGCCCGCCGGCGCCGACGCGGTGGTCATGCAGGAGGACTGCGAGCCCGCCGACGGCGGCGCCGGGGTGCGCGTCGGCCGCGCCGTGGCGCCCGGCCGCTTCGTCCGCCCGCCCGGCCTCGATTTCACCGCCGGCAGTGCGGTGCTGGCCGCCGGCCGCCGGCTGACCAGCCGCGACGTGGCGCTCGCCGCCGGCGCCAACGTGCCCTGGCTGTCGGTGCGACGACGCCCCCGCGTGGCCGTGCTGGCCACCGGCGACGAGGTGCGCCTGCCCGGCGACCCCCTGGGCCCGAGCCAGATCATCAGCTCCAACGCCTTCGGCCTGTGCGCCCTGGTGGACTCCCAGGGCGGCGTCGCCCACAACCTGGGCGTCGTCGCCGACGACCCCGCCGCCCTGGCCGAGCGGGTCGCCGCGGCCGACGGCGCCGATCTTCTGGTGACCGCCGGCGGCGCCGCCCAGGGCGACCACGACCTGGTGCGCGGCCTGATCGGCGGGGCGCCGGCCGTCCACGGCGTGGCCATGCGGCCCGCCAAGGGCATCCTGTTCGGGCAGGCCGCCGGGCGCCGCCTGCTCGGCCTGCCGGGCAACCCGGTGTCGGCGGCGGTGGCCGCGGTGCTGTTCCTCAAGCCCATGCTGCGGGCCTTTCAGGGGCTGCCCGCCGAGGACGGGCCGCAGCGCTTCGCCCGCCTGGCCGCGCCGCTGCCGGCGAACGGTGACCGCGCCGACCATGTCCGCGCGACGCTCTCCTGGACCGATGACGGGGAGGCCGTCGCCACCCCGTTCCCCCGCCAGGACGCCGCCATGACCACCCGCATGGCCTGGGCCGACGCTCTGGTCCTGCGCCCGCCCCACGCGCCGCCGGCACGGCAGGGCGACCGGGTGGCGATCCTGCCGCTCGGCGGTGGCTTTCTGGAGCTTTGACCAGACGGCGACTCGGCGGTTATCTTTTCCACCGGGGCACCGTTTCAGGCTTGACGAGGCCGCGGAACCAAACTAGAACAAACCAAGTCGTTTTACATTTGTTCCGATTCGGTTCGGCCATCTGGTTCCGCCGGTTCGCCCGGTTCGGGGAGGCACGCATGCTCACGCGCAAGCAGCAGGAACTCCTGCTCTTCATCCACGAGCGGTTGGGACAGGGGGGCGTCTCGCCCTCCTTCGACGAGATGAAGGACGCGCTGGGGCTGAAGTCCAAGTCGGGCATCCACCGCCTGATCACCGGGCTGGAGGAGCGCGGGTTCATCCGCCGCCTGCCGCACCGCGCCCGGGCGCTCGAGGTGACGCGCCTGCCCGAGGGCATGGAGCAGCCCCGCCATGCCGCCGCGGCCGCCGCGGCCGCCGCGGCCGTGCCGTCGCCCGGCGCGGCGGACGCCGCCCCGCCGGGCGATGCGGCGGCGGCGGTGCGGGCGCCGCGGCCGCGGTTCCAGCCCAACGTCATCCGCGGCGATTTCTCCGGCGCCATGCCGGGGCGCGAGGTGGTGGCGCCGGCCGAGACGGTGCAGCTGCCGCTCTACGGCCGGATCGCCGCCGGCACGCCGATCGAGGCGCTGCGCGACGGCTCGGCGGTGGTCGACATCCCCGCGACCATGCTGACCCCGGGCGAGCATTACGCCCTGGAGGTGTCCGGCGATTCGATGGTCGAGGCGGGCATTCTCGACGGCGACACCGTGGTGATCCAGCGCTGCGACACCGCCGACAGCGGCGCCATCGTGGTGGCCCTGGTCGACAACCACGAGGCGACGCTGAAGCGGCTGCGCCGCAAGGGCCACACCATCGCCCTCGAGCCCGCCAACGCGGCCTACGAGACGCGCATCTTCGGCGCCGACCGGGTGCGGGTGCAGGGCCGGCTGGTCGGGCTGATCCGCAAGTACTGACCGCCGCGCGCCGTGCGGCGGGGGGAACGCTCACCGCCCCGTCCAGGGCCGTTCGCCGCGCCAGCTCCGGGCGTCCTCCACCCGCACGCCGGCGGGCGACAGGTAGAGGGCGTGGGCGCCCTTGCGCCAGCGGTCCCAGCGGTCGACCACCACCGGCGCCCGGCAGCCGCCCGCCGCCTCGACGCTGACGACGGCGTCGGCGAGGCCGCAATCCTCCACCAGGGCCTCCGGGGCGCGGACCAGGGCCACCGCCCGCCCCGCCGCACGATAGACGCAGCCCAGGGCGTCGCAGGAGAGCCGCCCGTCGGCGCTGCGCCCGGCCGTCGGCCACGGCGCCGCGCGGGCGCGGGCGCCGTCGCGGCGCAGCCAGACGTCGGCGGTGAAGCGCTGTCCGCGGGCCGACGAGAAGGACAGGCCACCGTCGGCGGTGCGCACCGCGACCAGATCGCCCTCCCCGGCGACCAGCACGTCGGGCCGCTCCATCAGGGCCGGGGTGGCCAGGCCGAAGACCAGGCACGGCACGCCGAGCAGCCGCCAGGGCCGCCGCCACAGCGCCAGCCACAGGCCGCCCAGGGCGACGACCGCCACCCCCCAGGCCGGCATCGCCGGCACCACGGCGACGGCGCCCGGCAGGGCGCTCACCGTCTCCGCGGTCCACAGCACGGCGGCCACGCCCCAGCCCATGACGACCAGCGCCGGCGCCTCCAGCCCCAGCGGCATCAGCAGATAGGCGGCAAGCCCCGCCGGCATCACCCAGAAGGACGTCACCGGCACCGCCACCAGATTGGCCAGGACGCCGTAGAAGGTCACCGTCTGGAAGTGATGGAGCGCAAAGGGTGCGGTCGCCGTCGAGGCGACCACGCTGGTCAGCGCCAGCCCCCCGGCGTAGAGGGCGGCCCGGCCGATCCAGCCCTGGCCGGTGCGCCACCGCGCCAGGCCCGGCGCCACGAGCTCGTAGGTGGCGATCAGCGCCACCACCGCGGCGAACGACATCTGGAAGCTGGGTCCGAGCATCCCGTCGGGCAGGACCAGCAGGACGACACAGGCGGCGAAGGCCACCAGGCGCATGCTGAAGGGGTCGCGGTCCAGCATGACCGCCGCCAGCACCACCCCGGTCATCAGCACCGAACGCAGGGTCGGCACCGGCGCGCCCACCATCATGGTGTAGGCGACCGCGGCCACCAGCCCGGCGGCGGCGGCGATCTTCTTGATCGGCCAGCGCAGCGCCACCGGCTCGACCAGGGCCAGCAGGGCGCGCACCGCGAAGAACACCAGCCCGGCGACGAGGCCGATGTGCAACCCGGAGATCGACAGCAGGTGGGCCAGCCCGCTGTCCCGCATCGCCTGCAGGGCGGGCTCGGGAATGCCCGAGGGCTCGCCGTTCAGAAGCGCCGTGGTGATGCCGCCGGCCGGCCCCTCGACGATCGCCGCGACCCGCGTGGCGACGGAGTCGCGCGCCGCCTCCAGCGCCACCTGCACCGCCTGCCAGCCGCCCGGCGGCGGCGCCTCGACCAGGTCCGGCCGGCCCAGGGCGTAGCCGACGGCGCCGATGCCGTCGAAGAAGGCGTGGCGGCGGAAATCGAAGGCGCCCGGGGCGGCCGGGGCGGGCGGCGGGCGCAGCGAGGCCCGCAGGCGCACCACCGCGCCGGGCGGCGGCAGCGCCCCGCGGGCGAGCAGGCGCACCCGCACGCGGCGGGGCGTCGCCGCCGGCTCCAGCCCCTCCACCACCGGGTCGGCCAGCACCACCCGCCCGCCGCGGGCCTGGCGCTCGACGTCGACGACGCGTCCGGTGACCGCCACCGCGCGGGTGGCGCGCTCCAGCAGGGGGGCGGCGACCAGCGCCGTGCGCGCCTGCGCCGCGGCGAAACCGGCGGCGATCGCCAGCACCGCCAGGGCCGCCGCCAGCACCGCCGGGCGCCGCCGGGCGGCCCATGCCGCGGCGGCGGCCAGCGGCAGCAGGGCCGCCGCCGGCCAGGCCTCCGGCTCCGCCGGCAACGCGAAATAGACGGCGATGCCGGTGCCGAGCCCGACCGGCGTCCACAGCGCCCAGCGGTCGCGCTCGGCCGCCAGCAGCGTGGCCAGCGCGCCCCGCCGGTTCCCCGCCATCGCCACCGCCATCGCGTCACTCACCGCGGCACCGCCCTGCCTCCATGGAATGGCTCCCACCGGCGCGTGAATGTGTTAAATCTCCGCGGCACCCTGGCGGTGCCACGAACAGGACACCGACGCCGATGCCCGCGGACGCCCATCGCAGCCGAACGCCACCCCCGGGCGACGCGGGCGCCGGCGATGTCCCGTGCGTTGATATCCGGCGGCCGCGGAACTATGCTGCGCCGATTCTGCACGGGCGGGAAGGCCCCCAACCCATAAATAAGGACGTGCCGAGATGACCCAGAACGAGTCGTCGTCCAACGACACCGTCACCCTGATCGACAACCGCACGGGCAAGCAGGTGACGCTTCCCGTCATGCACGGCTCGACCGGCCCCAGCGTGATCGACATCCGCAAGCTTTACGCGGAGACCGGCCATTTCACCTACGATCCGGGTTTCACCTCGACCGGCAGCTGCGAATCGCAGATCACCTACATCGACGGCGACGAGGGCGTCCTCCTCCACCGCGGCTATGCCATCGACGATCTCGCCGAGCACTGCGACTTCCCCGAAGTGTGCTTCCTCCTGCTGAACAACCACCTGCCCAACGCGGCGGAGAAGCAGGAGTTCGAGAACATCATCCGCCGCCACACCATGGTGCACGAGCAGCTGACCCGCTTCTTCAGCGGCTTCCGGCGCGACGCCCACCCGATGGCGGTGATGTGCGGCGTGATCGGCGCGCTCTCGGCCTTCTACCATGATTCCACGGACATCGACGATCCGGTGCAGCGCAAGATCGCCGCGCACCGCCTGATCGCCAAGGTGCCGACCATCGCCGCCATGACGTACAAGTACGCCATGGGCCAGCCCTTCATGTATCCGCGCAACGACCTGACCTACGCGGAGAACTTCCTCTACATGACGTTCGGCACGCCGTGCGAGCCGTTCAAGGTCAACCCGATCCTGTCCAAGGCCATGGACAAGATCTTCATCCTGCACGCCGACCACGAGCAGAACGCGTCGACCTCGACGGTCCGCCTCGCCGGCTCGTCGGGCGCCAACCCGTTCGCCTGCATCGCCGCCGGCATCGCCTCGCTGTGGGGCCCCGCCCACGGCGGCGCCAACGAGGCCGTGCTGAAGATGCTGCAGGAGATCGGCTCGGTCGACCGCATCCCGGAGATCGTGAAGCGGGCCAAGGACAAGAACGACAACTTCCGCCTCATGGGCTTCGGCCACCGCGTGTACAAGAACTACGACCCGCGCGCCCAGGTCATGCGCAATACCTGCCACGAGGTTCTGGGCGAGCTCGGCGTCAAGGACGAGCCGTTGCTCGACATCGCCATGGAGCTGGAGAAAATTGCGCTCGAGGACGACTACTTCGTCGAGAAGAAGCTGTACCCGAATGTCGATTTCTACTCCGGCATCATCCTCAAGGCGATGGGCTTCCCGACCAGCATGTTCACCGTGCTGTTCGCGGTGGCGCGCACCGTCGGCTGGATTTCCCAGTGGAAGGAGATGATCGAGGACCCCGTCCAGAAGATCGGCCGCCCGCGCCAGCTCTACACCGGCCAGACCAAGCGCGCCTACGTGCCGCTTGCCGAGCGTGGCTAACCGGTCCACGACGCAGTTCGGAACGGGTGGCTCCGGAGGAGCCACCCGCCCCCCGCCGGAGGCCATCGTTCCGGCCCGCCGCCTGCGGTTCGCGTCCGTGGCCAACGACAACAAGGCGCCCTTGCGCCACCGCGTGGTGCGCGCGGCGGTGCTGGCGACGGTGCTGTCGGTTCTGGCCGCCGCCGCCGGCCGGGCCCTGGGCTGGTTCTAGCCGGCGCCCACCGGGTCCAGGGTGATGGGAATGTGCCGCTCCTGCGTCGCGACGCGGTCGAGCCAGGTCCGCACCCGCGGGTACCCCCCGAGATCGAATCCGCCCTCGTGCGCCACGTGGGTGTAGGCGTAGAGCGCGATGTCGGCGACCGTCAGGCCATGGCCGACGAAGAAATCCCGCTCCGCCAGATGCCCCTCCATCACCGCCAGGGCGTCGTATCCCGATGCCCGTTTGCCCGGCAGCGCCAGGGTGCGCTCCTCGGTCATCGGCACGTGGTGGGCGATCCAATACCGCACCGTGGCGATGTTCGGCTCGTGGCTGTACTGCTCGAAGAACATCCATTGCAGCGCCTGGGCCCGCTCCAGCCGGTCGCCCGGCAGCAGCGCCGTCCCCTCGGCAAGGTAGCAGAGGATGGCGTTGGACTCCGCCAGCACCGTCCCGTCCGCCAGCTCCAGGGCCGGGATGCGACCGTTGGGGTTCTTGGCCAGGAAGGCGGCGGCCCGTGTCTCCCGCCGGTCGATGTCGAGCTCGACCCGGTCGTAGGCGATTCCCAGCTTGTGCAGGATCAGCCGGCACTTGTATCCGTTGCCCGACGAGAGATTGTCGTACAGCCGCAGCATCGTCGTCCCCGTGTCATCCATCCGTGGGCGGATGAGAGCACGGTTCGCCGGCGGATGCCACAGCGACGACACGACGAGGGGACGGCAAGGATCGGATGACGGACCCGGCGGATTTCCTGGCCCCCTTCCTGGCGGCGATCGGCAGCCGCCGGGTGCCGGAGGCGGTGCCCGAGGACGCGCTTCCCCCGCGCTTCCGCGCGCTGCTGGCCCACCGCGCGGGCATGACCGGGACGCTGGCGGCGCGCTGGGGCGGGCCGATCCGCGTGCAGCGGCTGGCGCAGTGGGAGGCCGCCGGCCCGGCGGGGCGCACGCTCTCCCGGCTGGTGGTGCTGCACGCCGTCACCGCGGCGGGGCCGCGGGCGGCGGCGCTGGCGGCGATCCGTGTCGATTGCGAGGCCCTGCCCTCCTCGGTCCACGCCGGGATGACCGGCTCCGACACCGCCTTCGGCCGGCTGCTGGACGAGGCCGGGGTCGCCCACCGGGCGGAGCCGCTGGCCTTCCTGCGGACCGCCGCCGACCCGCCGCTGGCCGCCGCCCTCGGCGCGGCGGACGGCGCGGCCCTGTGGGGCCGCTACGGCTGCCTGCGCGGCGCCGCCGACGGACGCCTGCTGTGCCACGCCCTGGAACTGCTGGCCCGGGCCTAGCCGGGGGTCACGGGCCAGCGCCCTGCTGCGCCAGGAACTCCTGGAAGTTGGCGCAGCGCCCGGCGCGATGGGCCGCCTCGTAGGCGGCGTTGAGGGCACGCTTGCGCTCCAGGGCGGCGGCGAAGCGGCGGCGCAAGGACACGTCGGCGATGCCCAGGCCGTCGCCGGCCAGCCGGGCCAGCACGTGCCGGTAGCAGCGTTCCGCCCGCTCTCCGGCGTCGGCGGCGAAGGTGATCGACCCCTCGCGCTGGCGGTACTCGTAGAGCGGGCGGCCCACCAGGGGCATGGCGCCGGCGCGGTCGAGGACGTGGACGTTGAACACCACGTCGTCGCAGAAGGCCACGTCCTCCGACCAGCGCGGGCAGAGGTCGCGGCGCACCACCGGGAACATCGGCACCGAGGTGGCGAGGAACCCGTCGGCGTCCAGGTCGCCCACGCCGTCGTGCGGCGCGAACAGCGTGGACAGCGCCGCGCCGTCGGCGTCGCGCACCACCGCCACGTTGTCGACCGCAGCCCCACGGCGCGCCGCCAGCGGCGCCAGGACCGCCAGGCGGTCGGGCGTGCAGCGGTCGTCGGCGTCGAGCGGCGCCACCAGGGCGCCGGTCGCCACGGCGAGCCCGGCGTTGCGGGCCGCCGGCGCCCCGGCGCCGACCCGCCCCGTCGACGCGAAGCGCAGCCGCGGGTCGGCGATTCCGGCGGCGGCAAGGATGGCGCGGTAGTCGGCGCCGTCGTCGGCGACGATCACCGCCTCCCACGCGTCCCAGGTTTGCGCCAACAGGCTGCGCACCGCCCGGGCGATGGTGCGCTCCGCCCGGAAGGCCGGAACGATGACCGAAACCCTGTGCATGGACCCTCCAGCCCGACGCCCCGTCGACGCCCGCATTGCGGCGCGGCCCCGGCGCTTTGTCAACGCGCCGCCGCCAAAAGCTCCCCCGGGCGTTGAACGGAGACGGAATAGGGGCTATGTGGAAGAGCGACGTGCGTTCGCCGCACGGAGACAGACACCAGGGAGTTCGACAACGATGGCGCACGCCGGACACTACCGGTTCGACGACGAGGATCCGAACGAACCGGGCACCGAGCCGGACGAGAAGTCGAAGGAAAGCGCCCCGCCCTTCGCTGCGGTCCAGCAGAGCCTGTTCAAATCCCGCACCGTGCTGATCTTCGGCCAGATCGACATGAAGCTGGCGCAGGGCATCACGGCGCAGCTCCTGGCGCTGGCGACCGAGAGCGACGATCCCATCCGCGTGATCGTCAACTCGCCGGGCGGCCACGTCGAGGCGGGCGACACCATCCACGACATGATCCGGTTCGTGAAGCCGCAGGTGAAGATGCTGGGCACCGGCTGGGTCGCTTCGGCCGGCTGCCACATCTTCCTGGCGGCCAAGCCCGAGAACCGCTACTGCCTGCCCAACACCCGCTTCCTGATCCACCAGCCGCTGGGCGGCGCCGGCGGCCGGGCCACCGACATCGCCATCGAGGCGAAGGAAATCATCCAGATGCGCGAGCGGCTCAACCGCATCATCGCGCGCGAGACCGGCCAGACCTACGAGCGGGTCGCCAAGGACACCGACCGGAATTTCTGGATGCAGGCCGAGGCGGCCAAGGAATACGGCATCGTCACCCACATCACCGAGGAGTGGTCGGCGATCTACTGATCCCGGCCCCCGCGGCACGAGTCCGCAGCGTGATCGAGCCCCTCGTCCCCGGCCCGGGAGGAGGGGCTTTTTTCATGCCCCGTCCGGCGCCATATTCGCCGGTGCCGCACCACGAGGACCGCATGACCGAGAACCCGTTCTTCGAGGCCTGGACCACCCCGTTCGGCCTTCCCCCGTTCGACCGCATCCGCGCCGATCACTTCGCCCCCGCCTTCGCGCGCGCCATGACGGAGCACGCCGCGGAGATCGCCGCCATCGCCGGCGAGGCCGCGGCGCCCACCTTCGCCAACACGGTGGAGGCGATGGAGCGCGGTGGCCGCCTGCTGTCCCGGGTGTCGCACGTGTTCTACAACCTCAACGCCAGCGCCACCGACGACGCGCTGGAGGCGGTCGCCCGGGAGATGGCGCCCAAGCTGGCCCAGCACCACATGGCGGTGGCCCTGAACGCCGACCTGTTCGCCCGGGTCGACCATCTGTTCGAGAGGCGGGCGCTGCTGGGGCTGGAGCCCGACCAGCTCCGCCTGCTGGAGCGCGAGCATCTGGGCTTCGTGCGCAGCGGCGCCCGCCTCGACGCCGCCGCCAAGGCCCGCATGGCGGCGATCTCCGAGCGCCTGGCCACCCTGCACACCCTGTTCGCCCAGAACGTGCTGCACGACGAGAAGGCCTGGCAGCTCGTGCTGGGCGAGGACGACCTCGCCGGCCTGCCCGCCTTCGCCCGCGACGCGGCCGCCCAGGCGGCCCGCGAGCGCGGGCTGGAGGGGCGCTACGTCATCACCCTGGCGCGCTCCTCGGTGGAGCCGTTCCTCACCTTCTCCGCCCGGCGCGATCTGCGCGAAACCGCCTTCCAGGCGTGGACGCAGCGCGGCGGCAATCCCGGCGACCACGACAACACGCCGCTGATCGGCGAGATCGTCGCCCTGCGGGCCGAGCAGGCCCGGCTCCTCGGCTACCCCACCTACGCCGACTACCGCCTCGACGACACCATGGCCAAGAGCACGGCGGCGGTCGCCGACCTGCTGCGCGCGGTGTGGGAGCCGGCCAAGCGCAAGGCGGCGGTCGAGCGCGCCGCGCTGCAGGAGGCCGCCCGCGCCGACGGCATGAACGAGCCGATCGCGCCCTGGGACTGGCGCCACTACGCCGAGACGGTGCGCAAGGTGGCCTACGACCTGGACGAGGCGGAGATCAAACCGTACTTCGTGCTGGAGAACATGGTGGCCGCCGCCTTCGACTGCGCCGGCCGGCTGTTCGGGGTGACCTTCACCCCGCGCGACGACCTGCCCCTCTACCATCCCGACGTCCGGGCCTACGAGGTGCGCGACCGCGACGGTGCCCATGTCGGCCTCTTCCTGCACGACAATGTCGCCCGCGCCGGCAAGCGCTCCGGCGCGTGGATGAGCAGCTACCGCGACCAGGAGAGCTTCGACGGCCCGGTCAGCCCGATCATCGTCAACAACAACAACTTCGCCCGCGGCGAGCCGGCCCTGCTCAGCTTCGACGACGCGGAGACGCTGTTCCACGAGTTCGGCCACGGCCTGCACGGCCTGCTCAGCCGCGTCCGCTATCCCTCGCAGTCCGGCACCGCGGTGCGCCGCGACTTCGTGGAATTCCCGTCACAAGTGTTCGAGCATTGGCTGGCCGCGCCGGAAACCCTGCGCCGCTTCGCCCGCCACCACCAGACCGGCGCGCCCATCCCCGACGCCCTGCTGCAGCGCCTGCTGGCGGCGCGTACCTTCAACCAGGGCTTCGCGACCGTGGAGTACGCCGCCGCCGCGCTGCTGGACCTGGAATTCCACACCCGCAGCGACGCCGGTGACCTGGACGTCGCCGCCTTCGAGGCCGGGGTGCTGGCCAAGATCGGCATGCCGGCCGAGATCGTGGTGCGCCACCGCCCGGTGCATTTCCAGCACCTGTTCGCCGGCAGCGGCTACGCCGCCGGCTACTACGCCTATCTCTGGGCCGAGGTGCTGGACGCCGACGGCTTCGCCGCCTTCGGGGAGAGCGGCGACGTCTTCGATCCCGCCCTGGCGCGGCGCCTCGAGGCGATCTACAGCGCCGGCGACACCCGCGACCCCATGGAGCTCTACGTCGCCTTCCGCGGCCGCGAGCCCACCATCGACGCGCTGCTGGAGCATCGCGGGCTCGTGGCGGCGTGACCTCGTCCGGCCGTCCGCGGGGCGACGGGCCGACGCCACCTCTGTAAGAAACCGCCCCCCGGTCGTGTCCGATGCCGTAGCGCAGGAGCTGTGGGTAAGAGCCCCGCCGAAGCGTTCGCCATAACTGGCGCAGGCGGTCGCCTTACCCACAGCGGGGCGGTCATCAACACCACGTCGTGGACCGTCTGGCACAGCAAGTGCCGAAGGAGGCGCCAGAACCGCTAATGCAGTGTTTACCACACCGGGAACGTCGACAGCAGCCACCATCCACAGATTAGTCAGGGCAAGAAGAGCTACGAATTGAATATTTCCCAATATACGTTAATAGTATGTAAATAGATCCTAGTTTCTCTTCCCACAATTGGCGTATTTTTCGCGGATTTCATCAAAGAATTTCTTATTTTTCTGGGATATGTCCCCTCTCAATAAATGATAAGTTATCTTATTAACTTGTAAAATGCAATGAGAGTTTGATATGAGGACAAGGCTATTCTCCATGCCTGCCCCTTCTTCGTCTCCAAAGAAATATTTTACGCCGCTTTCAATCAACGCCCCCTCAGCCACGTCGATGGGATTTGATGTGAACAATTGAACCAACGGAAGAAGGTAGTAATTTGCAGCGAACTCGCTTAGCGCTTTGTCCTTTTCGTTGAGTTCATTAACGACCTTTGTTTCGTTTGGCGTCAAAACCACCTCAGCGGCCTTTGCGACCGTGCTGGACAGAACCAGCGCGAAGGCCATGGCGACGATCGGCATCGGTCCGAAGCGCATGTCACGAACTCCTCTGCTCAGTATCCGCTGCACCCTTGCATCTCGCTGTATTGCTGCGCCAAAACGGCGCCGCCGCAAGGAAGCGCGCAGGCCACAGTCACGCTGCCACCGGAAGCGACAACCGTCGCGACCACGCAACTGGCGCACTGGTACGTTGCGCCGGCCTCGACAATTTTTTCAGCCAGACACCCTGAACACGCATTGCGTGCAGCCACGCACCATGGGTTGTCAGCCTTGGCAATACACCCGCCGCCCGCCCATTTGGGTTTGTGAGCAATGCACACCGTACACGAACGATTGCATTGTGCCTGCGCAAGCTGCGCGTGCCCAACGACAGCCAAAAATGACAGTGCTATGATGATTATTGCGATCTTAGGATGCATTTTTTCCATCCTTATATCATTATCATCCGCACCATGAGTTTGTCACATCTCCAACACCGGGAAAACCATAAAATCAATATCGATTGGCGTGTGTTTCCTCCCCCAAACGGTGTCGACGTTACCAAGCTGCCACGACGAAGCGTCGCCTGCCTTATCTTGGTCGGCCCCATCGGCTGCGGGTCCACTGGCGCCCGTTGTGCGCCGTGTCCAGCGGTGTATAACGGGCTCGACAACGCCCCCGGGCCGCGGTCTAGCCCGCGCCGAGGGGCAGCGAGGACCGGACGCAATGCGAGGGAACAACAACGATGCCCGACGATTCGAGCCTTGGCCGGGGACAGACCACCCTCTTCCCGCTTGAGACGGACGACACCCCCTACCGCACCCTGACCACCGACCACGTCTCGGTGGTCGAGTTCGATGGCGAGGAGGTGCTGAAGGTCGAACCGGAGGGCCTGCGTCTCCTGGCCGAGGCGGCGTTCGCCGACATCAACCACCTGCTGCGCCCCGGCCACCTGCGCCAGGTCCGCTCGATCCTCGACGACCCCGAGGCGTCGGGCAACGACAAGTTCGTCGCGCTGGACCTGCTGAAGAACGCCAACATCGCCGCCGGCGGCACCCTGCCAATGTGCCAGGACACCGGCACCGCGGTGATCATGGGCAAGAAGGGCCGGCGGGTCTGGACCAAGGGCGGCGACGAGGCCGCGCTGGCGGACGGCGTCAAGGACGCCTACCTCAAGCGCAACCTGCGCTACAGCCAGTTGGCGCCGATCTCCATGTACGAGGAGACGAACACCCGGACCAACCTGCCCGGCCAGATCGAGATCTACGCCGAGGGCGAGGACGCCTACAAGTTCCTGTTCATGGCCAAGGGCGGCGGATCGGCCAACAAGACCTTCCTGCACCAGGCCACCCCGTCGGTGCTGGCACCGGACCGGCTGCTGGCCTTCCTGGAGGACAAGATCCGCTACCTCGGCACCGCCGCCTGCCCGCCCTACCACCTGGCGGTGGTGATCGGCGGGCTGAGCGCCGAGCAGACCCTGAAGACGGTCAAGCTGGCGTCGGCACGCTACCTCGACGCGCTGCCCACCGAAGGCGGCGCGGACGCCCACGCCTTCCGCGACCTCGCCATGGAGGCGGAGATCCACACGCTGACCCAGGGCATGGGCATCGGCGCGCAGTTCGGCGGCAAGTATTTCTGCCACGACGTCCGCGTCATCCGCCTGCCGCGCCACGGCGCCTCCATGCCCATCGGCATCGGCGTCTCGTGCTCGGCCGACCGCCAGGCGGTGGGCAAGATCACCCGCGACGGCATCTTCCTGGAGCAACTCGAGACCGACCCGGCCAAATACCTGCCGGAGATCGACGACGGCCTGCTCGGCGGCGAGGTCGTCACGATCGACCTGACCCGGCCGATGGACGAGATCCGCGCCATCCTCTCGCGGCATCCGATCCGCACCCGGGTGTCGCTGACCGGGCCGCTGATCGTCGCCCGCGACCTCGCCCACGCCAAGCTGCGCCAGCGCCTGGACGCGGGCCAGGGCCTGCCCGACTACTTCAAGAACCACCCGATCTACTATGCCGGCCCGGCCAAGACGCCGGAGGGCATGGCATCGGGGTCCTTCGGGCCGACCACGGCGGGCCGCATGGACAGCTTCGTCGACCAGTTCCAGGCAGCCGGCGGCTCCATGGTCATGCTGGCCAAGGGCAACCGCAGCGGCGCGGTGACGGCGGCGTGCAAGGCACACGGCGGCTTCTACCTCGGCTCCATCGGCGGTGCTGCCGCCCGCCTCGCCCAGGACTGCATCAAGAAGGTCGAGTGCGTCGAGTACCCCGAACTCGGCATGGAGGCGATCTGGCGCATCGAGGTGGAGGACTTCCCCGCCTTCATCATCGTCGACGACAAGGGCAACGACTTCTTCCAGGAGCTGAAGCTGGGCTGACCGGAGCGGGCCGCGGCCCCGAGCGGCCGCGGCTCCACCCCCTCTGCCAATGTGGACATGCGCAAGCATGCGATCACCGCCGCGCAAACACGCGGCTGAACTTGCCCGCGTCCCGGCATTGGCATATTCTGCCAGTTATCGGTGTTCCCGGAGCGTAGCATGCCGACCCGGAACGTGGTTCTCACCCCCCACCAGGCTGAGTTGATCGAGCGGCTGGTGGCGTCGGGCCGCTATCAGAACGCCAGCGAGGTTCTGCGTGAGGGGCTGCGGCTGGTCGAACACCGGGAAGCGGAGGACCGCGCCCGGCTGGACGCGCTGCGTGAGGCGGCGCGGTCGGGTATCGCCGACATCGAGGAGGGGCGGTCCCGTTCATTCACCTCCGCCGACCTCCTGGGGCGGCATCTGGCCGGATTGACGGCAAACGCGCTCGGCGAAGAGACGGGTGGCCGGAACCGGTCATGACGTCCCGCGGTCCGATCTGGACGGTGCGGCTGGCGGCAGCGGCCGAGCGGGATTTCGCAGAGATCCTGCACTGGACGGCAGAGCGGTTCGGACGCCGGCAGGCCGTCTCGTACGCAGGGGCCCTGAGTGCCGCCGTCGAAGCCTTGTTCGCCGGTCCTGCGACCATCGGCGTCCGACAGCGGGATGAGATTTCGCCGGGCCTCCTGACGCTGCATGTGGCGCGGAACGGCAACAAGGGACGGCACATGGTGCTGTTCCGCATCGCGCCGCCCCCGGATGAGCGGACCGTCGATGTCTTGCGACTGCTGCACGATTCGATGGACATCATCCGACATCTTCCAACAGCCGAAGACCATCGGAATGATCCGTAAAGACTGCCAAGCGTTCGGATGCCGTTTGGCGTCCACCATATCCACAAAGCCAACACAGCGGCACTGTCGAACGGATGCATCATGACACCCGAAGAGATCCAGGCCCGCGTGCTGCACCGCGACGGGCTGGTGCTGATCCTCGACAAGCCCGCCGGGGTGCCGGTGCACGCCGGCCCGGGCGGCGGACCCAACCTGGAACGCTGGTTCGATGCCCTGCGTTTCGGGCTGCCCCGGCCACCCGGGCTGGCCCACCGGCTCGACCGCGACACCTCCGGCTGCCTGGCGCTGGGCCGCCACCCCAAGGCCCTGCGCAAGCTGGGGCGCCTGTTCTCCGAGGGGTTGGCGGAGAAGACCTACTGGGCGGTGGTGGCCGGTGCACCGCCCGACGAGGAGGGGCGGGTCGAGGCGCCGCTGGCCAAGGTGTCCAACCGCAGCGGCGGCTGGCGGATTGCCGTCGACCCCGCGGGGCAGCGTGCGGTGACCGACTACCGCGTGCTCGGCCGCGGCGACGGCTGGACGTGGCTGGAGTGCCGGCCGCGCACCGGGCGCACCCACCAGATCCGCGTCCACGCCGCCCATCTCGGCTGCCCGCTGCTGGGCGACCCGCAATACGGCGGGCCGGCAGGGATGGCGCTGCACCTCCACGCCCGCGCCTTGCGCCTGCCGATCCAGCCCTCCAAACCGGCGGTGGAGGCCGAGGCCCCGGTGCCGGAGCATCTGCTGCCGGGGCTGCGTCGATGCGGCTGGACGGGGTGATCCGTCGGCGACGGTGAACGCCAGGGGTGCGGCGCTGTTGTAGGGGGCACCGCGCCACCGCATGGACCCGCCCATGGCCGACACCGACCGCCCACCGCCCCCGCCGGGCGCCCTGGAGCGGCAGTTCTGGGTGGGCGTCGCCCGCGCCTTCGGCGGCGCCATCCTCTTCTCGCTGCCCATGTTCATGACCATGGAGATGTGGTCGCTCGGCTTCACCATGGACCGCGGCCGGCTCGCGCTGCTGCTGGTCCTCGGCGTGCCTCTGCTGGTCGGCCTGTCCCACTACATCGGCTTCGAGGACACCTTCGGCTGGCTCGACGACCTGGTCGACAGCTTCGCCGCCTACGCCGTGGGGTTCGTCGCCGGCGCCGCCGTGCTCGTGCTGTTCGGCGTGGTCCGGCCGGGCATGGCGCCGGACGAGGTGGCCGGCAAGATCGCCCTTCAGGCCCTGGCCGGGGCGCTGGGCGCCATGCTGGCGCAGAACCAGTTCGGCCAGTCCACGCACAGCCCGCCGGCCGAACGCAACGTCAAGAGCTATGGCGGGGAGCTGTTCATCTTGGCGGTGGGCAGCCTGTTCCTGGCCTTCAACGTGGCGCCGACCGAGGAGATGGTGCTGATCGCCCACCGCATGTCGCCCGCCATGGCCTTGGCGCTGGCCGGGCTGTCCCTGGCGCTGATGCACGGGTTCGTCTACGCCATGCGCTTCGCCGGCGAGGAGCGCCGCCTGCCGGACGGCACCCCGTGGTGGAGCCTGTTCCTGCGCTACACCGTCGCCGGGTACGCCGTTGCCCTGGCGATGAGCCTCTACGCCCTGTGGACCTTCGGCCGCCTCGACGGCCTGGCCCTGGAGCCGGCCGTCGTCGCCACCGTCGTGCTGGGCTTCCCCGCCGCCATGGGCGCGGCGGCCGCCCGCCTGATCCTGTGAGGTCACCGCCATGAACGCGCCGCCCCGCCGCGCCGCCACCGCGGCCACCGGACCGATCCCCTGGTCGGAATGGGCGGTGGCGCTGCTCGGCCTGGTTCTGGTGGGCGCGACGGTGGGGTATCTCGGCTGGCTCGCCGTCGCCACACCCGAGCGCCCGGCGGAGCTGGTGGCGACCGTGGACGGCGTCGTGCGGGTGGGCGACCGCCACCATGTGCGCATCCGCGTCACCAACCGCGGCGGCAGCACCGCCGCCGAGGCGCGGGTCGAAGGCACGCTCGGCAGCGGTGACGCGGCCGAGGTCAGCGCGGTCACGTTCGACTACGTCCCGCAAGGCTCCGACCGCTCGGGAACCCTGGTGTTCCAGGGCGATCCCCGCACCGCGGCGCTGCGGCTGCGGGTCGTCGCCTTCCGCGAGCCGTGAGCCGACGCCGTTCGGGCATGACCGAATGCAGATTGCGACGGGAACCGCAACGCACACCGGACGCCGCGGCCTCGATTCCATCCCTGGTCCCAACCAACGGCGAGGGCGAACCGGCCAACCCCCGCCAATTGGCGGATATTTCACGCTATTTCGTTCTATGTCGTCCCTTTTGGAAATCTGGCCCGCGCCTTGCTTCGTATGGTTGGAACCGACGGAGCATCCGCCGCCGGGAAAACGCCTACCAAGGAGAAGGGCACCATGTCTTCCGCCGCTTCGGACAGCCAGCGCAAACGCCTCGCCGCTTTTCACGTCGGGGAGCGCGACCTCGCACTGTTGCGCCGCAACGCGGACTTCGTGGCGAACCACCTGCCCCGCCTGCTCGGGGAGTGGCACGACGCCTTCAAGGCGTGGCCGGAGATCATGGCAGCGCTGCAGAAGCCGGAGGTGCACCGCGTCCGCGTCGAGCATTGGTCGCGGGTCGCGGCGGGGCGTGTCGACGACGGGTTCCTGGAGTCGGCGCGGCGCCTCGCCCAAGCCTTCTACGACAACGGGGTGCCCGGTTACGCCGTGGCGATCTGCCACCACACCGTGTCGAACGGAATCATCAAGGCGCTCGGCCTCGACAGCGTCGGCGGCGGCTTCTCCCTGTTCGGCGACAAGGGGGCGGCGGACCGGCTCGCCGCCCGCGAGGCGCTGGGCAAGATCGCCTGGCTCGACCTGGAGGTGCTGCTGGAAACCTACGCCGAGGCGGAGCGGGCCAGCAAGACGGCGCTGCTGAACGGCCTGGCGGAGAACTTCGAGGGCAGCATCCGCGGCATCGTCGAGACCACCGTGTCGGCCTCCAACGACATGGCGGGCGACGCCAAGCGGATGTCGCAGATCGCCTCCTCCACCACGCGCCGCTCGACCGAGATGGCGGTGGCGGCGGAGCAGGCCTCGACCAACGTGCAGACCGTCGCCGCCGCGTCGGAGGAGCTGACCGCCTCGATCGCGGAGATCGGCCGGCGGGTGGCGGAATCGTCGCAGATCGCCGGCGACGCGGTGCAGGAGGCGGAACGCACCAACGGCACGGTGAGCGGCCTGGTGGACGCCGCCCAGAAGATCGGCGACGTGGTCCAGCTCATCAACAACATCGCCAGCCAGACCAATCTGCTGGCGCTCAACGCCACGATCGAGGCGGCGCGCGCCGGCGAGGCCGGCAAGGGCTTCGCCGTGGTGGCCCAGGAGGTGAAGAGCCTGGCCAACCAGACCGCCAAGGCCACCGAGGACATCTCGCGCCAGATTTCCGGGATGCAGGACGCCGCGCGGATGTCCGCCGACGCCATCAAGGGGGTGGGCGGCACCATCGTGCGCATCGACGAGATCGCCACCTCCATCGCCGCCGCGGTGGAGCAGCAGGCCGCGGCGACCCAGGAGATCGCCCGCAACGTCCAGCAGGCGGCCCAGGGCGCCCAGAGCGTGACCAGCAGCGTCGGCCAGGTGAGCCAGGGGGCGTCGGAGACCGGCAGCCTCGCCGACAACGTCGCCGGTGCGGCCGAGCAGCTGCACAAGCAGGCCGACACCCTGCGCTCCAGCGTCAGCTCCTTCCTGGGTCGCATCCGCGCCGCCTGAGCGGGTCTCGCCCGGTCCGGGTCCGTCAGATCCGGGCCAGAGGTCCGGCCGGTCTCAGTCCCGGCCCCGCACCACGCCCTCGACCGCCGCGGCGATCGCCAGCAGGCGGCGGTCGGTCCCGGGCGGCCCCATCAGCGACAGGCCGCATGGCAGGTCGCCCGGGCGCTGCATGGGCAGCGTCACCGCGCAGCGGCCCAGCACATTGGCCAGGGTCGGGTTGCGCAGCACCAGGGCGTTGATCCGGGTGAACGCGGCGTCGTCGGTGACGGCGTCGAAGCGGGGCGCCGTGCAGGGCACGGTGGGCAGCACCAACGCGTCCCACCCCGCGGTCGCGGCGTCCACCCGGCGCACGAGGGCGGCGCGGGCGTCCAGCAGGTCGATGTAGTCGGCGGCGTCCATCGCCGCCCCGCGCTCGATCCGCACCCGCACCCGGGGATCGTAGAGGGTGCCCTTCTCGGCCAGCAGGCGGCGGTGCCAGGCCCAGGCCTCGGCGGCGGGAAAACCGCCCTTGGCGTTGAGGGCGGGGATCTCCGCCAGCTCCGGCAACGGCATCGCGCCCACCAGCACGCCGCAATCGGCGAGGCGCCGGCAGGCCGCCTCGAAGGCGGCGGCGACCGCCGGCTCGAGATCGTCGAGCACCACCATGCCCGGCACCGCCAGGCGCAGCCCCGCCACCGCCACCGCCGGCAGCGCCGCGTCGGCCTCGCCCAGCCCGGCCAGCACCGCGTCGGCCACCGCACATTCCGCCACGGTGCGGGCCAGCGGCCCGACGCTGTCGAGGGTGCGGGCCAGCGGCACCACCCCGTCCAGCGGCACGCGCCCGTGCGTTGGCTTGAATCCGACGAGCCCGCACAGCGCCGCGGGAATGCGCACCGACCCGCCGGTGTCGGTGCCCAGCGCCAGCGGCACCATGCCCGCCGCCACCGACACCGCGGCACCGGACGACGAGCCGCCGGGGATGCGCGCAGGATCGGCCGGGTTGGCCGGGGTGCCGTGGTGGGGATTCAGGCCGAGGCCGGAGAACGCGAACTCGGTCATCGCCGTGCGCCCGACCACGACGGCGCCGGCGGCGCGCAGGCGGGCCACCGCCACCGCGTCGCGGGGCGCCGGCGGCCGGCCCTCCAACGCCCGCGAACCGGCCAGGGTGACCCGCCCCGCCTCGTCGAACAGGTCCTTGACCGACACCGGGACGCCGGCCAGCGGCCCGCGCCGGCCGGCGCGGGCCAGCAGGTCCTGGGCCTCGGCCTCCAGCGGCGCGGTGTCGGCGTGGACGGCGGTGAAGGCGAGACGCCCCTGCTCCCCCGCCGCGGCGATGGCGGCAAGGGCGGCGTCGGTGCGGGCGCGGGCGGTGGCGTCGGTCATCGGCGGGTCCCGGCGGTGGGCGGCCATCCTACACCGTCGATTTCCGCGCCGCGCCCCACTTTTCCCCTTGCACGCCCCCGCGGTTCCGGATTATACAGCGCGCCTCTTCCGGCGTGGCGCAGCGGTAGCGCAGCGGACTGTTAATCCGTTGGTCGTAGGTTCGAATCCTACCGCCGGAGCCAGCGCGGGTGTAGCTCAGTTGGTTAGAGCGCCGGCCTGTCACGCCGGAGGCCGCGGGTTCAAGTCCCGTCACTCGCGCCATTCTCCTCCTCGTGCCCCTCCCGGCGATCAGCCGGGGCGGCGCGCCTCAGGTCGCGGGGCGTGAGGTGGATGTTGGCGTCCGCGTCCAGGTTGCGGTCCTTGATCCGCATCTCCACCGCCCTCTCGAACACCGGCCGGTTCAGGCACACCAGCTCCACCGCCTCCTCCGGGCGCGGCGTGTGGCCGGCCAGGGACTGCAGCGCGCGGCGCGCCACCAGCACCCGGCCCCGGTACTCCCCGACCTCCACCGCGAACTCCACGGCGTCGGCCTCCTCGTTCCATTCGGGATCGTCGGGAAAGCGGAACAGCGTCATGGCCTCGTCTCTCCTCGTGCGCGGTCGGGTCAGACCGCGACGTAACGGTCGGGGCCCACGGCCGGGCGGTCGCGGCGCACGGTGCCGCGGTGCATCAGGTGGTTGAGGTGGGCCAGCGTCTCACCCACGGCGAACCGCGTCTGGTGCAGGTCCAGGTCGCGGGTGAAGAGCGCTCCCATCACCTGCCAGGCCGTGCGCGGTGCCGCGCAGGCGTCGCGGCAGGTGGCCAGCCGCTCGGCGTGGTGGTCCGCCAGCGCGCGGAGGCGGGCGTGCAGGCCGGTGAAGGGCACGCCGTGGGAGGGCAGGATCAGCACGCCGTCGGGCACCGCGGCGCGCAGCGTCTCCAGACTGTCCAGGAACTCGCCCAGGGGGTCGTGGTCGGGCTCGCTGGGCCAGACGCCGACGTTGGGGCTGATTCGCTCCAGAACCTGGTCGCCGGCGATCAGCACGCCGGAGTCGGGCGCGTGCAGGCAGACGTGCTCCGGCGCGTGGCCGCGCCCGACCAGCACCCGCCAGGCGCGCCCCCCCACCGCCACGGTGTCGCCGTGGCGGAGGCGGTGCAGCACCGCCGGCACCGGTGTCACGCTGTCGCGGTAGGCGGTGGCCCGGCCGCACAACCGCTCCACCTGGTCGTCGGGCGCGCCGGCCCGGCCGTAGAAGGCGCGCGCCGGCGGCAGCGCCAGGTCGGCGGTGTCGAGGCTGAGCGCCCGGCCGTACAGCCACTCCGCCAGGCTGGTGGAGAAGGTCGCCCCGGTGCGCGCCACCAGCCAGCCGGCCAGCCCCATGTGGTCGGGATGGAAATGGGTGCAGATCACCCGGTGCACCGGGCGGCCCGCCAGGACCGTGTCGAACAGGCCCTGCCACAAGGCCCGCGGCCGCTCCCCGTCGAACCCGGTGTCGACCACGGTCCAGCCGTCGCCGTCGTCGAGCAGCCAGACGTTCACGTGGTCCAGCGCGAAGGGCAGCGGCAGGCGCGCCCACAGCACGCCCGGCGCCACCGCCAGGGCGCCTCCGGGCGGCGGCAGGGTGGCGGCGGCGGGTGCGGGGCGGGGGGCGGGAGGCATGGCGGCCGGCGGTGTGGTGGAGGGGGCGGCGCGGAACGACGCGCCCCCACCCTATCGGCCGGCCGGTCCGCAGGGAAGCGTCACGCCGGGCCGGGCTCCTCCGCCGTCTCCGCCACGCCCTCCAGCCCGCCGGGACCGTGCCCCACGCGCAGGCCATCCACGTAGAGGGTGCGCCGCGCCGGCCCGGTGCTGGCCGGCCGCTTCCAATCGTACTTGTACAGGCCGAACTTGAGGTAGGGGCCGGCCGGGTCGTTGAAGCTGTTGGCGCCGGCCAGGTCGGCGACCAGCCGGCCGTCGCGGTAGAGCCGCAGGAAGCCCTCGCCGTCGTGGTTCCAGCGGACGTTCCACACCCAGTCGGTCCACCGCCCGACGGCGCCGTCGATGGGGCCGAGGTCGACCTGCTCGGACCGGTCGTAACGCGTCTCGCCGCTGCCGATGGTGTAGCGGCTGGCGTCGGCACGGACGATCAGGTTGAAGTGCGCGGCGCCGCCGCGCGGCACCACCTGCAGCGCCACCGGGGGGTTGCGCCAGGGCTCCCCGGGATCGGGGACGGAGTGGAACTGCATCAGCACGGTGTCGCTGCTGTCCGGCTCCAGCCAGTCCGTCGGCATGAAGACCCGCAGGCCGTACCAGTACTCCTGCCCGGTGCGGGCGAACATGCCGTCCTCGAAGGCCGGCGCCGGCAGGGCCACGGGCTGCAATTCGGTGCGGTAGGGGTATGCGCTGGCGTAGTGGTCGAGGACGAGGCGGGCCGCCGGCCGGCCGTCGATCTCGACCACGCTGGCCGGGTTGCCGGAGGTCTTGAAGCCCAGGGCCTTCAGGGGCGCGTCCAGGGCGAAGCCGGTGGCGAACAGGGCACCCCCCCGCCCCGCGGAGGATGCGTCCTGGGCCGCCACCTCCGCGCATTCGACGAGGATTCCCAGGACCGGCAGCGTGGCCAGCATGGCCTTGCGCAGGGCTTTGCGACGATCGCTCATGGTGCGGGCTCCCACTTTCGATGCGGCGACAAGGGATGCCCCTTATCCTAGGAACGGCGACGCCGGGGCGGCAGACGGGCAACCCGGCGACCCCCATTGCGCCGCACCACGCCCGAGGGGGTCACCCCCGAAAGCGGCGCGCCACCACGCGGGGATGGTTCAGGGTCCAGCGCGCCAGCGCCGCCCCGGCGGCGACGCCCAGCAGGCTGGCGGCGGCGTCGGCCAGCGAGGGGGAGCGGCCGGGAACCAGCGCCTGGACGCCCTCGATGCCCACCGCCATCAGGGCGAGTGCGCCCCAGCCGGCCAGCGCCTGGCGCCGCCCCCTGGCGGCGACGGTGACGCCGAGGCCCAGGGCGGCGAAGGCGCCGGCGTGGAACAGCTTGTCGACGCCGTGGCCCGACGGCGGCGCCAGCTGGGGCAGCACCGCCCCCGCCACGACCAGGGCGAACAGGGGCACCAGGGCGCGCCGTGCGCCGCGGCGCACGGCGCGGCGTGCGGTCGTCGGTGCCGCGGCGGCGGCGGCCGTCACCGGCGCCCCAGCAGCACGGACAGCGCCGCCGCCAGCCCCGTCACCCCCCACAGCAGCGCCCCCGGCCCAGCCCACAGCGCGAAGAACACGGCGGCCGAGGCGGCGGCCAGGGCCAGCAGCAGGGCGCGCCCGGCCGGCGAGCGCAGGGCCAGCGCCGCCGCCGGGGGGAAGAACAGGCTCGCCGCGGCGAGCAACGCACGGTGCATGGGTCGTCTCCCGTTGTCCGGTCACGCCTTGGCCAGCCCGCCCGGGCGCTTCAGGTGGTCGGCCAGGCGCAGGGTCAGCGCGATCAGCATCATGGTCGGCCCGGAATAGCCGGCGGTGGGGAAGACCGAGCTGCCGGCGACGTAGAGGTTCTCCAGCCCGTGCACCTTGAGGTCGCCGTCGACGACGCCGTCCTCGGGCCGCGCGCTCATGCGCGTCGTGCCGATGTGGTGGAAGTGGCCGTGGACGCCGCGCTCCACCAGCTCCGGGGTGATCGGCTCGAGCTGGAAGCGTCCCATGCCCAGCGCGCTGACCTCGGCCGCCACCAGCTCCGCCCCTTCGTGGAAGGTGCGGTAGTCCAGCTCGTTGAGGCGCCAGTCGAGGTGGGCCGGCCGGCTGCCCAGGGCGTCGCGCCGGTCGGCCAGCACGACGCGGCTGTCGCGGTTGGGCGCCTGCTCGATGCGGTGCTCCAGCACGTAGTAGGGGGCGTCGCCCCGGGGCGGGCGGAGCTTGCCGGCGATGGCGTCGACCGCGCCCGGCAGGTTGCCCAGCACATCGGCCAGATCCTCCAGGAGCACCGGGTCGAACGGCTCCCAGAAGGCGTCCTTGATGCGGCCCATGGCGGCGCGCACCCCCTCGTTCTCCTCCGGCGGCATGAACCGGCAATAGTATTGGAGGATGCCGCGCTCGCGCATCGCCTCGGCGGTCAGGCTGATGTTGGCGTTGACGTCGATGCCGGCCATGTAGCCGGCGTCGTAGATCGCCGGGAAACGCCCGGGCGCGGGGATGAAAACGCCGGCGGCGACCTGGGCGTGCTCCATGAAATAGCGGCCGACGTGGTCGTGGGCGTTGCCGACCCCGGTCGGCATGACGTCGGTGGAGTCCAGCAGCAACCGGGCGTTCTCGATGGCGTGGCAGGCCAGCACGACGGTGCCGGCGCGCACCGTGGCGGTGGCGCCGCCCAGGGTGCGCACGGTGAGGCGCTCGACCCGGGTGCCGTCGGCAGAGAGGCCGACGTTGGTGACGTTGGCGTGCAGCACCACGTCGAGGTTGGCCTGGGCCTCCAGCGCCTCGCGGTAGAGGGTGCGAAACCGCAGCTTGTGGCTGATCTGGAAGACCTTGGTCATCAGCCGTGCGCTGTGCCGCTCCATCAGCGCGCCGTCCGGCAGACCGCGGGCGCGCAGCTGGGTGGCCGGCTCCCAGCCCTCCGGCTCCAGGTCGAGCGTGGCGGCGGCCCGCTCGATGTGGGGCATCATCGCCTCGAGGCTGAGCGGCCAGGCCGGCACCCCCAGCTCCGGCCGGCCCTCGTGGTCGATGGGGTCGTTGGGCCGGCAATAGCCGCCCCAATGGTTGGTGGTGCCGCCGAGATAGCGCAGCCGGCAGGCGGTCAGGTCGTAGTAGGGAAGCCCGAGGTTGGCGCCGCGGTAGAGGCCCTGGGTCTGGCCGTCGATGTCGAGGCCGCCGCTTTCCAGCAGCAGCACCCGCACCGGCGTGCCGGCGAGCTGCATGGCCAGCGTCATGCCGGCGGCACCGGCGCCGACGATGCAGACGTCGGCCTCCAGGGTGTCGGGCAGGCCGTCGGTGAGCGCGTCGCGGAAGCGGGTCATGCGATGGGAACCTCGGCGGCGGGGTGGTCGGGGCGGCGGGCGGCGGGGTCGCGGTGGGGCCGGCGCACGGCCTCCGGCCAGCGCTCGGCGGCGGCGAGGCAGAGCGCGCTTTCCAGCTCCGACAGGCGCAGCCCGTCGATGCGCACGGCTCGGCCGGCCAGGAAGTCCTCGGCGATGGCCAGGCGCACGGTCTCCGCCGGGTTGCCCAGGCGCCCGGCCGGCAGGGCGGCGAGACGGCGTTCCTGGCGGTCCATCAGCGCGTCCGCCGCGGCGTCGCCGAGGCGCGCGCGCAGCCAGGCGCCGAAGGAGGCGAAGGCGCCGCCGCCGCCCAGCGCCGCGGCGGTGGCCGGCAGGCGGGCGCCGATGGCAAGCGCCACCTGCGGGCGCAGGCCGCACAGCACGATGCCGGCCGCCGCCCCCGCCAGGGAGACCAGCAGACGCCGGCGCGTCGGAGAGAGCGGTTCGGTCACGCGGGTCACTCCCGGCTGAGGATGTACTGGACGAGGGCGTCGGCCTCCTCGGCCGCATAGCCCTGGATGGCCATGTTGGTGCCCGGCAGGAACGCCTCGGGGTCCTCCAGGAACCGCTTCAGACGCGGCGCGTCCCAGGCGAAGGGGGCCTGGGCGACCGCCTCGGAATAGGGATAGTCGCGGGCCTCCCCGGCGTCGCGGCCGACGATGCCCACGAGGTGGGGGCCGACGCCGTTGCGGCGCTTGCGGATGTCGTGGCAGGCGGCGCAGGACTGGAACAGGCTGCGCCCCTTCTCGACCTGCGCCGGGTCGAGCGCCACCTCCGGCTCGCCCGCGCAGCCCGCGGCGGCCAGCAGCGCGGCGCCCGCCAGGGCGCGGAGAAGCCACGGCGACGAATTCGGCATGGGAAGCGGTCCTCGGGGGTTGACGGTCCGGAACCGGCGCGGAAGGCGCGCCGGGCACCCTCCGTTTTTGGGGACGGGGGGAGGGGCCGGCAACGGAGCGGAATGGGGGCGGGCGGGTGCGGGCGGGGTACGACCGGGGAGGCGCGGCCGGGACCTGCCGGCCGGGACGGTGCCGGCCCGGCGGATCAGGCCGGGCGGATCAGGCCACCGCCATCCCCGGCAGCGGTGCCGCGGCGGTCGCCTCGTAGCGGGCGCGGCTGCGGTAGTACCAGGTGAGATAGAAGGCCCAGGCGCCGAAATGGATCGAGGTGTTCATGGTGAAGGCGTTGAGCTGCACCGGCACGCACATCCAGCCCAGGAAATAGGCCCCCAGCAGGGCCGGCCGCCACGCCTCCTGGGCCGGCAGGCGGCGCGCCGTGCGCAGGCCGTGGAAGATCACCATGCCGGTCAGCAGCACCGCCAGGGCCCCGCCCAGCACGCCGAACTGCATGAAGGCGCCGTAGAGGCCGAGGTCGGTGATGTTCACGGACATGCCGATGCTCTCGGCCAGCACGTTGTTGCGCGTCGCCGTCGCCGACATCATGCCGAAGCCCAGGCCGTAGGTCTCGCGGAAGTAGTCGGCGTAATGGTCGAAGGTGTGGAAGCGCACCGCGACGTTCAGCTCGCGCGATTCCAGCAGGTCGGAGCGGAACAGCATCTCGATGTATTCGTACATCAACAGCGGCACGATCATGGCGCCGATGAACAGCACGGTGGCGCGCACCAGGAAGGACTTGACCTCGAAGCTGCGGCGGTCGACCGCCAGCAGGACGATCATGCCGACGCCGGTGGCCAGCATGCCCTGGCGGCTCTGCACCACCGCCTCCTGCAGGCCCAGGCAGCCGAGCAGCGCCGCCCCGGCGGCGATCTTGCCGGCCAGCGGCACGTGGGGGGCCAGCAGCAGCGCGAACATGGCCAGCGAGGCCAGGAAGAACTCGTACTTCATGATGACGATGCGGGACACGTCGAGGCCGAAGATCGAGCGGCGCGCGTACCACGACAACGCGTCCCACAGGCCGAAGCGGTAGAGGGTCATCAGGAACGCCGCGATCAGCCCGCCGGCGATCAGCCCCCACAGAACCTCGCGGTCGTTGAAGCGCAGCGCCATCAGGATGTAGACCTGAAGGATCGGCATGTAGACGTAGTGCGCCGGCAGCCAGTCCTTCAGCGGCTTGGGGTAGAAGATCGTGTTGGCGAACAGCGACACCAGCAGCATCACCCCGACCAGGACCAGCGGCCACAGGGCGAAGGGGTGGCGGAACAGCTCGCCGCGGTGGATCAGCAACGCCAGGCTGGCGATGCCGCCGACGGTCACCAGGGCCGCCCCGCCCTGACGGAACAGCACGTCGTCGATCCCCCACACCACCGCGAACAGCTCGGCGTAGTAGAGCGACATCACGGTGACCAGCGCGACCCGCCACCAGGACAGCCCCGGCCGGTCGAACGCCCGCGGCGCGGCCCCGGCGCCCGGGCCGCCACGGGGGCCGCCACGGGGGCCGCCACGGGGGCCGCCACGGGGGCCGCCACGGGGGCCGCCGACGGGGCCGCCGACGGGGGTGGCGTAGGGTGTCGGCTCCATCACGCTCCCTCCTGTCAGGCGGCCGAGGTTTCCGGATGCGGGCTGAGCGGCCGCACGTGGTAGCGCACGGTGGCGCTCGGCGGCGCGATCACCCCCACCAGCACGAGCCAGGGCGCGAACAGCCGCGTGCCCACCCACTCGGGCCCCTTGCCGGCGCGGGCGCTGCGCACGGCGTCGACGGTGAGCAGCAGCGCCGCCGCCGCCGCCAGCAGCGGCACGCCGCCCAGCAGCGCCACCAGGATCGCCGCCTGCAGGCCGCCGCCCAGGAACACGCCGCGCTCGCGCTTCACCATTTCCATCAGGCCGGGCGGGTTGCCCAGGTGCTTGCGCAGCACGCTGCCGAGGTTGCGCGGCCGCAGGTCGCGGTAGAAGTCGAGGCGGCGCTGCGGCGAAAAATAGTAGTGGGTGAGGTGCAGCGCCATGGTCTCGGGAACCCGCAGCAGCCGCGCGTGGCGGCTGAGGCGCATGGCGAAGTCCCAGTCCTCGCAGATCTTCTGCCGCTCGTCGTAGCGCAGGCTGGCGCGCCGGGCGTCCGGCCCCAGCAGCAGGGCGCCGCCGCTGAGGTGGACCAGCCCCGGCCCGTCCGGGGCGTGGCGCCAGATCTCCTCGCCGTCGGGGCGGTTGTCGGCGTCGAAGCGCTGCTCGCGCAGCGCCCCGACCACCGCCTCGGCCTCGCCGGCCCGGATGCGCGCCACGCCGTCGGCGATGAACGCCGGGTTCAGCACCATGTCGCCGTCCAGCATCATCAGATAGCCCGGCGGCGCGTTCGCCAGCACCACGTTGCGGGCGACCGCGGCGTTGGCCTGGCCCTCGATGCGGTGCACCTCGGTGTCGCGACGGGTCGCGGCGAAGGCGGTCATGGTGCCGGTGGTGCCGTCATCGGACGCGCTGTCCACCAGCACCATGTGCAAGGAACCGGCGAACGCCCCCTCGGGCGGCAGCGAGCGCAGGCAATCCTCCAGGAACGGCAGCCCGTTGCGGGCGATGATGCCGATGGTCAGCCGCTGGCCCGCCGGGATGCACCCGGCGACGGCCGACCAGCGGCCCTGGGGTCGGGCGTCGCGCACGCCGTGCATGGGGTCGGTCATCGCGTCCATGATGTCTCCTGCTCGGATGGTCCGGGCTCCGTCCCGGCCGCATCCGCCGCCACCCCTCGGGCGCGGCGGCGGGCGGGTCCGGGCATCCGGACGCTCAGCTCGTGTAGTAACGGTAGGACGAGCGCTGCGAGGTCGCCGCGTCGCCGTAGCCGTAGAGGGCGTGCCGCTTCGATTCGACCTGCGACAGCACGACGCCGGTGACCCGCGCCCCCGCGTCGTGGAGTTGCTCCAGCGCGTAGCGGGCGACCCGCGGCGCGGTCTTGCGCCAGCGCACCACGAACATGCAATGGTCGACCACCATGGCCAGCGCCCGGGCATCGGACACCGGCACCACCGGCGGCGTGTCGATCAGGATCAGGTCGTAGTGCTGCTGCACCGTCGCCAGCATCGAGGTCAGCACGTTGGGCCGCAGGATGTACGGGGTCTGCCCCATCTCCTTCAGCATGGCCGAGAGGCGGACGGCGGAGACCACGTGGGCGCCCGACGCGCTGTCCTCCTGCACCACCGGGGCCAGGGGGTTGTCGTCGGGCAGGGCGTGGCTGCGCGGGTCGACGAGGTGGCTGGCGCCGATCAGCTGCTCCACGTTGGGGCGCCGCAGGTCGGCGTCGATCACCAGCACCCGCTGCCCCTGGGCGGCCACCTGGCGGGCCAGCGACACGGTCAGGGTCGACTTGCCCTCCCGCGGGACCGAGGAGGTCACCATCACCGCCTTGCCGTCGCCGGTGCGCTGCTGCTCGATCTGCAAGGTGGTGTAGAGGCTGCGCAGGGCCTCGGCGTAGGCCGACACCGGCTTGTCGACGATGTAGCGGGCCCGCGACGACGCCGATCCCAGCAGGCCCGGCACCTTCGGCACCAGGCCGAGCGGCACCGCGTTGAGGGCGGAGCGGACCTCCTCGGTGCTCATGACACCGTTCTCCAGAAGCTCGGTCATCACCACCATGACCAGCCAGACGGCGATCGTCACCACCAGCACGCCGCCGGCCAGCAGCTTGCGGTTGGGGCCGGACGGGCTGGAGGGAACGGCGGCCTTGGACAGCACCCAGGCGTCGGGCTGCTCCACCGCCAGGCGCTCCTGGGCGTTGAGCTGCTCGAGGTACTGGTTGAGCAGCGCGGCGTTGGCCTCGGCCTCGCGCTGCATGCCGCGCATCTCGACCTCGGCGTTCTTCATCTGCCCCAGCTCGCCCTCGAGCTGGTCGAGGGACTCCTGCAGGGTGGCGGCGCGGCGCCCGGCCACCTGGGCGTCGCTGCGCGCCGCCGACACGGCGTTGGAGGCCTCCGACTGGATGCGCCCGGCCAGCGACGACACCTCGGCCCGGCTGTTGACCACCGACGGGTGCTGGTCGCCGTAGTTGCCGCGCAGCTCGGCCAGGCGCTGGCGCGCCGCGGTGTCGCGTTCCATCAGGCCGGCGGTGCTGGCGGTGCCCAGCATCTCCAGCACGGCGCGGGGACCGCGGTCGCGCATGGCGCTCTCGATCTCGCGCAGCCGCGCCGCCGCCGTCTCGTAGTCGGCGCGGGCGGAGATCAGTTCGGTCGAGACGTTGGAGATCTGCTCGGCGACCAGGGACGCGGTGCGCGCCTCGACGATGCCCTTGCCGGCCCGGTACTCCTCGATGCGGTGCTCCAGATCGGCGATGTGGGTGCGCAGTTCGTCGACCCGCTCGCGCAGCCAGGCGGTGGCCAGCTCCTTGGCCTCCAGCTTCGATTCGAGCTGCTGGGTCAGATAGAGGTTGGACATCTCGTTCACCACGCGCGCCGCCACCACCGGGCTCTCGGAGCGGAACTGGATGGTCAGCACGCGGGATTCGCGCAGCGGCGCCACCATCAGCCGTTCCTGGAAGCGGGGCAGCACCTCGGCCTCGATGATGTCGCCCGGCACCTCGGGCGCCGGCGCCTCCAGGGGCGCGTAGCCGAACCAGCCCAGCACCGGCGAGGCAACGTCGCGCCAGCCCGGCAGGGCCGGCAGGTCGAAGGGCAGCACCCCCGTCTCCTCCACCGGGATCAGCGGGTTGAACTCCGGTCGCTCGGCCAGCCCGACGTTGGCGACGGCGCGCCGCGCCAGACGGTCGGAGGTGAGGATCTGCATCTCCGTCTGCAGGGTCTGGACGTCGGTCATGACGTTCTGGGCGGTCTCGACCGGCCTCACCACCAGGGTGCCCTGGGCGGTGTAATGGGTCTTCAGCCCGGCGATCATGGCGATCGCCGGGACCAGGATGAACAGGATCGGGATGATCGCCAGCCACAGGCGGCGGCGCAGGATCAGCAGCAACTCGTGCACCGTGATGGTGCGCGCACCGTCCCACAGCCAGGGCTCCTGGCTCTCGCCGATGGACGCGGTGCGTCGTGACACGTGGTTCATGGTCCAGATCCCGTCCGGTGAGGATTGTCTTGGGCGACGGTGCGGCGCAGCGGATGAGCGCTCTCCCGACAATGGCGGCCGCGCCCCGCCATTCCGAGCGCGCCGACGGCTACTCGCTCTTTGGCGGCAGGGCACCCCGTCCGAAGTATTCCAACGGGGGCGGCGGGGTGTGGCGGCACGGTCACGTCGGGCGGTGGCGCCGCCCGATCATGCGCTGCAACGCCTCCCGCTCGACCAGGGTGAACGGCCACAGGAGCAGCGCCATCAGGCCGAACAGCAGCACCGGCAGGGCGGCGGTGGCGATCTCCGCCATCCCCGGTCCGGCGCCGAGGCCGGGCAGCGCCAGCAGCGTCACCGCCAGCGTCACGCCGGCCGCGGCGAACAACCGGCTGAAGGCGCGCAGGTCGAAGCGGTAGGGATAGCCGCGGCGGTAGAGGGCGGCGATGATGACGATGTGGGACAGCACCTCGCCCACCAGCAGCGCCACCACCAGGCCCTCGGCGCCGAAGCCGGCGGCCACCAGGCCGAAGGCCAGCGGCAGGGCGACGACGCTGGCCAGCGAGCCGCGGGTGGTCAGCTCCGGGCAGCCGAGGATGTTGGTGACCAGGGACAGCGCCACGCGGTGGCTCTGGGCCACCAGGAACAGGGCGAACCCCACGGCGACGCCCCAGGCGTCGCCGAACTTGCCGCCGGAGATCAGCTCCAGGATGGTGTCGCCGTAGGCGATGGTCAGGATCACCACCGGCAGCAGCACGATCAGGTTGGCCTTGTAGAGGAACTGCACCCGCTCCAGCAGGCGGTCGAAGCGGCTGTCCATGCTGTAGGCGGCGACGATGGAGGGCCGGGCCACGGTGAACAGCAGGGAGATCGGCAGGTAGCGCCGGATCTGCTCGGCGAAGGTGCGGCAGAAGCCGAAGCCGGCGACCGCCGCCGGGCTCAGCATGGCGGTGCCGATCAGCATCAGGGTGTTGGCGCTGGCCAGGCTGGAGATGAGCTGGGCGGCGTAGTTGTGCCCGGCCACCGCGAACACCTCGCGCAGCGGCGGGGTGGTCCAGCCCTCGGCCGCCGGGTCGTCGCCGAGGTGACGCAGCGCGTACACGGCGAGCTGCACCAGGGCCAGGGCCAGTGACACGCCCGACGCGACGAGGTCGGCGGTCACCACCTCGGCCAGGGTCAGCCCGTCGCCCATGGTGAGGAAGACGAGGCCGGCGAACAGCGCGCCGCGCACCGCCGCGTTGACCTGGGACTGGCCCTGCAGCAGCAGCGGCTCGAAGATCTCGCCGCGCATGGAGCGCACCAGGCCCTCCATGACGATCACCAGCAGGTACATCTCCAGCACGTCGACGTACTGGGGAATGCCCAGCCACTCCGCCTCCAGCCCGAGCAGGGCGTAGCCGACCAGCGCCAGCAGCGCCAGCGACACCGCCCGGCCGCCCAGCAGGGCCAGCACCAGCCGCCCGAGCTGCCGGCCGCCGGCGTGGATGCGGAACTCCGGCAGGTACTTGGCGCTGACCCAGTCGAGACCGAGGCTGCTGTAGGTGATGGTCAGGCTGAGCGCCGACAGCAGCAGGGCGTAGACGCCGAACTCCGCCACCCCCAGGCCGCGGGCCGCCAGCACCATGGCGGCGAGCGTCAGCCCGGCCGACACGAAGCGTCCGCAGACCAGGGAGACGAAGCCCCGCCGCACCGCCTTCAACGAATAGAACTCCGCGCGCACCGCACCCTCGCGTTGGCCGTTGATCCGAAACCGTCGATCCGAAACCGTCCGCCGCCGCCGTCAATGGGCGACCAGCACCTCGTCGAGCGGCTTGCGGTGGGAATGGGCGACCTCCAGCCGCTCGGGCAGGTGGCCGACCGCGATCATCATGATGACCACCTCGCTGTCGGGGATGCCGGCGGCGGCGCGCATGGCGCGGTCGGTCTCCTTGACCACGCTCCAGTTCAGCATGCAGGTGCCGAGGCCGAGCGCGTGGAGGGCGTAGACCAGCGACATGGCGAACAGCCCGCCGTCGATCCAGCACTGGAACCGCTCACCCACGCTGGTGAAGTGCTGCAGGTCGGCGGTGACCACCAGGATCCTGGAGGCGCGGTCGCCGAAGCCGCGGTTGCCGTTCTGGAAGCTCAGCACCCGCTGCTTCTGGGCGGGATCGGAGAAGGCGTGGACCTTCCAGGACTGGCGGTTGCACACCGAGGGCGTGCGCTGGGCCATGCGGACGGCCCGCGCCAGGGTCTCCGTCGGCACCTCCTCGCCGGAGAACTGGCGCACGCTGTGGCGGGTGGCGAAAAAGGCTTCGGGGTCGGCCGGGGCGGCGGCGGCGACGGCGGCGCGCGCCACCGCGACGGTGCCGCCGCACGCCCCCTCGCCGGCCATCCGGCCGCCGCCGAAGCGGTCCAGGGCGGCGTCCAGTTCCGGGAAGCTCAGGCCATGGCCGAGGCTGAAGGCGCGGTAGGCGGCGAGCGTGTCGATCCCCGCCCGCGCCGTGCCGTCGACGCCGTGGCCGGCGACGTAGCGGTCGAGCTGGGCGATCAGCAGGCGCACCGCATCCTGGCCGAAGCCGGGCCGCGGCTCGGCCAGGGCCAGGCCCTTCTCCAGGCGGTGGTAGTTGAGGGTGACCAGGGCGGCGAGCTGGGTCTTGGAGAGCTCCTCGCGGCCGGCCGACGACCAGCGGAGATAGCGGCCGAGGTCGTAGAGCCCGTTGCCGGCCAGCGCCAGCACGGTGCGCGTGCGCCGGTGCGTCTCGACGAGGCGCCGCATCGCCCCGGACGGCAGCACCCGGGCGAGGACGGCGCGCTTGCGGGACAGGGGCGGCGACAGAGCGGTGACGGTGGCGGCGGTCTGCGACATGGGCTCCTCGGACGCTGCGGGCGGTGGTGCGGGCGGTGGTGCGGGCGGTGGTGCGGGCGGTGGTGCGGGTGGCGGTGTGATGGTGTGGTGGCGGTGCGGTCGCGCAGCGCCGGGCGCGGCGGGCGGTGCCGTTTCGGCTGTGCGCGTCACGGCCTTGAGGATGGGGATTTCCGCTGCCGGCCGTCGGGCGGCTTCGGTGGTAGGGGGGCGGTCAACGGCGTTAGCGGCGGCTACCCGATCGGCGCGGCACCGGCCGGACAGCGGCGCGAACGTTCGGAGGACCCATCCCCCGAAAGAGTGCCCCCTGCCCCGTTCCGGCGGCCGCGCGGCCCAACGGGCGATGCTGCTTCCGGGCGCTTCGCCGGGGCGGGGGCGGGCCATTACCTTTGGCCCCGACCCACCACGAGCCGGGAGGACGACGGGTGACCGCCCCCACGCCGCTTCGCATCTACCTCACGGGCCACCGCACCTTCGCCAACCATGGCTGCGAGGCGCTGGTGCGCGCCGCCGTGGCGATGTTCCGCGACACCTTCGGCCGGGTGGAGGTGCTGGTGCCCTCCGACGATCCGGCTCAGGACGCCCGCTACTGGCCCGACGCCGCCGCCGCCGGGGTGCGCTTCGTGCCCGCCGTGGATCCCCCCGGTCTCTACCGGTGGTGGAACCGCGCCGCCCGGGTGGCGCCGGGCTGGAACCGCCTGCCCTGGCCGCCCATGCCGCTGGCCGATGCGGCGCGGCGGGCGCTGGCCGAGGCCGACCTGGTGATCTCCACCGGCGGCGACAACTACACCCTCGACTACGGCCCCGTGTCCCTCTACGGCCAGGCCGGGCTGGACGGCGCGGCCATGGACCGCGGCATCCCCACCGTGCTGTGGGGCGCCTCGGTCGGCCCGTTCGACCGCACGCCGGGTGCCGCCGACGCCATGGCCCGCCACCTCAACCGCTTCGACGCCGTGGTCGTGCGCGAGACGGTGAGCCTGGAGTACCTGCAGGGGCTGGGCGTGCGCGACCGCCTGTCGCTGTCGGTCGACCCGGCCTTCCTGATGACGCCGGAGCCGGTGGCCACCGCCGAATTCTGGCCGGCCGAGGGCGGCGCCGGCACGGTCGCCCTGAACCTCAGCCCGATCATCCGGCGCTACCACGAGGCCCGCCATCCCGGCGTGCCGATCGAGGACGATGTCGGCGCCTTCGTCCACGACCTCGTCGACAAGGGGCACGGCGTGCTGCTGGTGCCGCACGTGGTCAGCCCCGACGGCCGCAACCCGGCCAAATGCGACCACGCCTTCCTGGCGAAGCTGCTGGCCCACACCGGCCCCCGCGGCGGCCGCATCACCCTGGCGCCGCGCACCTTGAACGCGCCCCAGCTCAAGCATGTGCTGGCGCGCTGCCGCTTCATGATGGGGGGGCGCACCCACGCCACCATCGGCGCGCTGTCCAGCGGCGTCCCCACCATCTCCATCGCCTATTCGGTGAAGGCCAAGGGGATCAACCGCGACCTGTTCGGCGACGAGCGCTACGTGCTCGACGGGGCGGCGCTGGACCGCGCCAGCCTGCACACGGCCTTCGCCCGCCTGGTCGACGACGAGGCGACGGTGCGCCGCACCCTGGCGGCGCGCAAGCCCCACTGGCCGGAGGCGCTCCACGGCGCGTTGCAGCGGGTGCGCGCCGTGGTGGAGCGGCGCCGCGGCACGATGGTGGCCGTGGCGGCGGAGTAGACGGCGTCCCCCCGCACCGGTGCCGCCGCGCACGGGGGGCCGACCACGGGTGACCGGACACGGCACGACGGCGCGGATGCGCCCGCGCCGTCGTGCCGGCGCGCCCTCCCAGAAGACCAATACGCGCACCACCTTCGAATAGGCCCGGCATCTCCAAAGAAACATTGCGACATTGGCGCAAAAAGCCAACTACGGTCGTGTCGTCATCGGATAGATTTCTTTGGACAATCCTGACAGTTCGCACAGCGTCACCGACGATACGCGGGCAACAGCCGCCACAACCGGTGGAGAATTTGGATGAAAGTGCTGATCGTCTTCGGCACCCGGCCGGAGGCCATCAAGATGGCCCCCCTCCTCAAGCGGATCGAACGCGAGCCGGGGCTGGAGCCGCGGGTCTGCGTGACCGCCCAGCACCGTCAGATGCTCGACCAGGTGCTGACCCTGTTCGACATCACGCCCGACTACGACCTGGACGTCATGCGCGACGGGCAGGGCCTGGCCTACGTCACCTCGGCCGTGCTGAACGGTCTGACCGAGGTGATCCAGGACTGCCAGCCCGACCGGATTCTGGTGCAGGGCGACACCACCACCACCATGGCGGCGGCGCTTGCCGCCTTCTACGCCCGGGTGCCGGTCGGCCACGTCGAGGCGGGGCTGCGCACCGGCAACCTGATGTCGCCCTGGCCGGAGGAGCTGAACCGCAAGCTGGCGAGCTGCATGGCCGACGTCCATTTCGCCCCGACCACCGTGTCGCGCGACAACCTGCTGCGCGAGGGCGTCCGGCCGGAGGCGGTGGAGGTCACCGGCAACACGGTGATCGACGCCCTGCTCTACGCCGTGTCGATGATCGACGGCGACGACGCGTTGCGCGCCGAGCTGGACGCCCGCTTTCCCTTCCTCAACGAGGCGGAGGCCCAGGGCCGGCGCATCGTGCTGACCACCGGGCACCGTCGCGAGAACTTCGACGGCGGGCTGGAGCAGGTCTTCACCGCGCTGTCCTGGCTGGCCGAGCGGCCGGACGTCTCGGTGGTCTTCCCGGTCCACCTGAACCCCAACGTCCAGAAGGCGGCGCAGCAGGTCCTCAAGGGGCGGGGGAACGTCCACCTGATCCCGCCCCAGGAGTACCTGCCCTTCGTCTACCTGATGAAGCGCGCCCACCTGATCGTCACCGACAGCGGCGGCGTGCAGGAGGAGGCGCCGTCGCTGGGCAAGCCGGTCCTGGTCACCCGCGACACCACCGAACGGCCCGAGGCGGTGACCGCCGGCACCGTCGAGCTGATCGGCCCCAAGGCCGACGCGGTCGTCAGCCACGCCACCCGGCTGCTGGACGACGCCGAGGCCTACCGGCGCATGAGCCGTGCCCACAATCCCTATGGCGACGGTCGCGCGTGCGACCGCATCGTTGCGAGGTTGCTCCATGAAATCCGTCAATAAGGTTTGCGTCGTCGGCCTCGGCTACATCGGCCTGCCGACCGCCGCCGTGTTCGCCGACCGTGGCGTCGAGGTCGTCGGTGTCGACGTCAACGAGAGCGTCGTGGAGAGCATCAACGCCGGCGAGCCCCACATCGTCGAGCCCAACCTGGGCGCCCTGCTGCGCCGGGTGGTCGAGGCCGGCAAGCTGCGCGCCGCCACCGAGGTGGCCCCGGCCGACGCCTTCATCATCGCCGTGCCCACCCCGTTCCAGACCGTGGAGGGGCGGCACTGGCCCGACCTCACCTACGTCGAGAAGGCCTCGCGCGCCGTCGCCAAGGTGCTGAAGGCGGGCGACCTGGTGATCCTGGAATCGACCTCGCCGGTCGGCACCACCGAGCGCATGTGCACCTGGATGATGGAGGAGCGGCCCGACCTCTCCTTCCCCACCCACAAGGGCGAGATGTCGGACATCCGGGTCGCCCACTGCCCGGAGCGCGTGCTGCCCGGCAAGATCCTGGACGAGGTGGTGAACAACGCCCGGGTGATCGGCGGCATCACCCGCAAATGCGCCCAGCAGGCGCTCCAGCTCTACAAGATCATCTGCGAGGGCGAGTGCCGGCCGACCACGGCGCGCACGGCGGAGCTGGCGAAGCTGACGGAGAACGCCTACCGCGACGTCAACATCGCCTTCGCCAACGAGCTCTCGGTGATCTGCGACCGCCTGAAGATCAACGTGTGGGAGCTGATCAAGATGGCCAACCTGCACCCGCGGGTGAACATCCTGCGCCCCGGCCCGGGCGTGGGCGGCCACTGCATCGCCGTCGACCCCTGGTTCATCGTCGACAGCGCCCCCGACGAGACCCGCCTGATCCAGGCGGCCCGCAAGGTGAACGACGACAAGCCCGACTTCGTCTGCGCCAAGGTGGCCGAGCGCGCGCGCCTGCTGAAGGAGCCGGTCATCGCCTGTCTCGGCCTGTCCTACAAGAAGGACGTCGACGACCTGCGCGAGAGCCCGGCGGTGCACATCGTGGAGTGCCTGGCCAGGGAGAAGGTCGGCCGGCTGCTGGTGGTCGAGCCGCACATCTCCAAGCTGCCGCCCCACCTGGCGGCGCTCGGCCTGGAGCTGACCGACTTCGACGCGGCCCTGGAGCAGGCCAGCCTGGTGGTGCTGCTGGTCGACCACATGAGCTTCACCTACGTCGACCGCGACCTCTTGAAGGACAAGTTCGTCATCGACACCGTCGGCGTCTGGTGACGCCGGCCCTGGGGAGGGAGGAGACGGCCATGAGCGACCCGACCGCCTGCCGCGCGCTGCTGGAGCGCTTCGGCGTGCCGCAGCGGCGCATCACCTTCATGGGGGTGCCGATGGACCCCCTGGACATGGACGAGACGGTGCGCCTGATCGACGCCGCCATGGCCGAGGGCGTCTGCCTGAAGCACGTGGTGGTCAACGTCTCCAAGCTGGTCACCATGCGGTCCGACCCGGCGCTGCACGCCGACGTGGTGGAGAGCGACCTCATCAACATCGACGGCATGGGCGTCGTCTGGGGGGCCCGCCTGGCGGGCCGCCCCGTCCCCAGCCGGGTCGCCGGCATCGACCTGATGGACCGCGTGCTGGCGCTGTGCGCCACCCGCGGCTACCGCCCCTTCATCCTGGGCGCCCGGCAGGAGGTGCTGGACCGTGCCGTCGTCAACATCGAGGCGAAGCACCCGACCCTGGAGTTCGCCGGGGTGCGCAACGGCTATTTCAGGCGGGAGGACGAGCCCGGCATCGTCGAGCAGATCCGCGCCTCCGGCGCCGATTGCCTGTTCGTGGCCATCTCCAGCCCCACCAAGGAGCGGTTCACCCAGGAATACCGCGACCGCCTGGGGGTGAAGTTCCTGATGGGCGTCGGCGGCTCGGTCGACGTGATGGCCGGGTTGACCCGCCGGGCGCCCCGGTGGATGCAGCGCACCGGCATGGAGTGGCTCTACCGCGTCCTGCAGGAGCCGCGGCGGATGTGGAAGCGCTACCTCGTCACCAACAGCCTCTACGCCGGTCTGCTGGCCCGCGAGATCCTGCGGCCGCGCCGCCCCCTGCCACCGCCCCCCTCCCCCGCGGAGTAGGGGCGGTCACGCCCCGACGCTGGCGAGGCGGCGATGGTGCACCATCGCCCGCCACAGGTCCGGCCGCTCCGAGCGCGCGACCAGGCACGCCTCGTCGGCGAGCACACGCAGCGTGCGCAGCGTGCCGCCATCCGCCGCGTCGAGGGGGATGCGCGGCGCGCCGCGGGCGTCGATGCGCATCCATCGGCCGGGCAGCAGCAGGCGCGCCTGGTCGAGCGCCAGCGTCTCCTGGGCGCTGAGCGTAAGGTCGAACACCCGGTGGCGCAGCAGCCAGTCCAGACGGCCCGGCGCGCCCATCTCTCCCACCGTGCCGAGAGGCCGCCAGGCCGCCGTGCCGACGCTGATCATGTGGAGGGTGTCGAGGCCGGTGCCGAACCGCCGCATGGCCTCGGTGAGTGCCACCAGGTCGGGGGCGTTGGCGCTCAGGCCCCCATCCACATACCATCGGTTCTCCACCCGATGCGGTGGAAAGTACCCGGGAGCCGCCGAGGTCGCCAACGCCGCATCAAGCAGTGTCATGCCCTGCCGAGGCTGGCTCTCCCCGCGATAGGAGGCGATCACCCGGGTGCAGCGGGCGGTTTCGTCCACGGTCGTGACGAGCGCATCCATGGGCAAAGAGCCGATGTCCGCGGTCGCATGCGGGCCCAACACCGCGGCGATGGCATCGCGCAACCCGCTCTGCCCGTATCGCGACACGAGCCATCCCATGCCCGGAAAGCGCCGCCGGCGAAACACGGTCGGCGCATGGGCCTCGATGACGGTGCGCAGGTCGCGCGCCGGGATGCCGGCGGCGAGGCCGATCGCCAGAATGCCGCCGATCGACGTGCCGGCGATGAAGTCGAACTGGTCCCGGCACAGGGTTCCGGTCTGCTCTTCGATGCGCTCGAGCACCCGGGCCGTGAAGAGGCCGCGCACGCCCCCTCCGGACAGCGCCAGCACCCAGGTCGGCCGCGACCGGACCGGGAGGGGTTCGCTGTCCAGGAGCAAACGTCCCATCATCCGCTCTCGGCCGGATCGACGACGTCCAGCTCGTAGTGGCGACGCACCGCGTCCTGGTATGGGCTGCGGGGGGCGACCAAGGTCAACCCGTTCGCCATGGCGGTCGCGACCACCAGTCGGTCGTCTTCGCCCAGATCGACGAGGACGCCGCCCTCTTCGGTCTTGAGATCCATGTTGCGCAGCTTTGCCCACACATCCACGACCCGCTGCTCCACAGGGATGATGCGCCCGGATTCCGAAAACTCATGGCGCGCCCGCGACAGGGCGTTCTGCCACGTGTCCCGGCGGGCGCCGTCCGTGATCCGCTGGATTTCCCCATCGATCATCCCGAACGAGATGACGCTGACGAAGGCACGGCCACGGCGCCCCCCGTCCGCCAGCCACCGTCGTGTCGGGGTGTCCGAATTCCCGGCATAGGCAAGGAGGGCCAAGGTGCCGAGGAGATAGCCCATCACTTTCCCCCGCCGTCGAAGTGTCGTTAAAGCGGCAACCGTCCCCCGCGTCGGCCGGTCCGCAGCGTCGGCGGGTCATCCGGCGATGCGGCAGGACCGGAGCCGTCGACGGTGGTGCCGCCCGTCCTCCCCTCCTCCAAGACGGCCGGTGCGCCGATCTTCGCCAGCTCGTACGCCGATTGGAGATTCAACAAGAACAGGGGCGCCACGCCCAGGGCGCGACCAATCTTGGTTGCGGTGTCCGCCGTCAGCTTTCGCTTGCCGTTGATGATCTCGCTCACGGCCTGCACCGCCAGCCCCGCTTGGACCGCCAGGTCCTTCTGATTCATGCCGAGGGGCTTGAGGAACTCCTCCCGGAGGTAGATCCCCGGCAGCAGGGGCCAGGCAAGCGCTTCTTCCTGGTCGTTCTCCTCCCGGCGCGGTTCCCGCGCCTCCGATTCGATGGGCTCGCCATTGCCGCTTGGTTCCGGCGTTCTGGCGATGCGTTCCGGCGTCGGTGCCATGGTTCTCTCTGTCCTTCACAGTCAACGATGTGCCACCCAGCGACACGATAGTCCTTGGCCCGTCGGATTTCACCGAGCCACGGCCACCTGAACCGCCACCGTCACTCGAAACACGACTTCTTGTAGTGATCGGTGACGTCCACGTCGTACGCCCCGTCCTCCTCCCAGCGGAACACGATGCGATAGCGATCGTTCAGGCGGATGCTGTGGTATCCCGCATAGGGTTCGCACCGCAGCTTTTCCAGGTGGTTGCCCGGAGGGGAGCGGAGGCTTTGCAGGTCGGTGGCGGCCTGCAATCCGGCCAGTTTCAGCACGATCTTGTTCCGCATCACGGCAGGCACGCGCGGCGGACAGCATGTGGGATCATGAAGAAAGCGCTCCAGCGCCCTGTGGCGATAGGATCGTATTTTCCCCCTGAACGCGCCCATCCCCGCCCGACCTTGCCTGATCACGCCGCGCATGATATCGTCGCGCATGACAATTGCAAGGGGAATGACTGCGCCCCATACTCCTCCTTTCGTTATCGATCGTGCCGTTGCCGCGCCAACACAGTGGTGCCTTCCAGACATGACGATGGGTTCCGGCTACCAAACTCCGAAAAATGCATCCATAATATCCGGGATCGCCCCGGATGCCGCGCGCATAAGTGCATATGCAGCGGGCGACACGTCGTTTCCGTGCGGAGTGGGACCGGAGATGGATGCACCCGGCAGCTGGCCGTTGAGCAGTGAACCGGAACACTGGGACGCGCAAACCATTGATGCCTACGTCCACGCCGCACGGGCGGGCATGCTGGCGACGCTGGTGGAGAGGGCCAAGACTCGCTGGTACGACTGCCCGGGAAGCCGGGACCGTCTCGCCCGGAATCACGTGATCGCCGTCACCAAGTGGCGGGCAAGCGATGGCTACGGGCCATTGTCCGCAATCGCGACCGTCTTGACCCATGTCGGCTCGGAAGAAGCGGTGCGCCCCCTGCTCGGGCTGCTGCTGCGTGACGCGCCGGCGCGAAGCACGTGTGAGGACGCGCAGTACGACGCGGAGGTCGCCAGCATCGTCGCCCGCTACCTGGACGAATGGTCAGGAGGGATTCTTCCGAAACTGGCGGACCTGGTGAACGCGTTCCTGACGCAAAACGTCCCGATCGGTCGCTGCTGCCAGGCCGGCCTGGTCACGTTGGCCGCCTACCTGGCGCGCATCGGCTACATTCATGGGGTGGTGACGACGCTGTTCGACACCGCGACCTGGAAGAACAACCAGGCCCTTGGCACGGCCATCCACCTCGCCGCCGCCGCCACGGAACTCGCCGCGTGTCTCGGCCTGGAGTTCTTTGCCGAAACCATGCACAGGCTCGACTATGGGGATCTGCCGCTGGACACCATCCGTCACGCCCCGGACGGTGGGTACACGCTGCCCAGCGAGGCCGTCGGGCAGATCGGCCCGGCCGACCGTTTCTTCATGTTCATGTTCATGCACGAGCGAGCGCCGCTCCGCGTGATCAAGAGTTGGCATATTGCCAGACCCTACGCCTTCCACGTGGCAACGCCGGATCATGTCGACCGTTACCGGCAGAACAAGGCCACCAGTTTCGCATCCTACCCGATGATCAACACCAACGTGATCGGGGGCCTCGTGGACGACCCGCCCTTCTTCCGGCGCCTCGAAGAAGCAAGACGGTTTGCAGAGAGTGAGCGCGTGGCTCCATCGCCCACCGACGCCTCCACCGCGCCTCCTCCCCCCTATCCCTGAACCCAACGCCGGATGCGCGAGCGGCGGTCACTTGATGAGGGCGATGATGGCCACAACCAGGGACGTGAAAATGGAAGGCGCTCGCAGGGTCCGTTCGGTTGAGCAGCCGCTGGCGCGCATGCAGGTCGGAATGGCCCTCATCGACTCGGACTTCCGCTGGCTCCAAGGGAAGAAGCGTATCACCTACGTTCTCGACTGCAATCTCCTGGAATTCTGCCTGTTCCCCGCCGATGAACATCGCCAGGTCGCGTTGTTCGATGGCGATGATGACTTTCACCGCCATTATGCCGAAGCCATCGCGTCGCGCCTCATCGACGAGCTGGACTCTGACGACGAGTCCGACAACGTCCGGCTGCGAATCTTGACTCCACACTACGACGAGTTCAAGCAACTTCCCAAGGACATCCTCGACGACCTCGCTGCCCTGGAGCGTCAGGCGTTGGAGCAGGCCGATCGACTTCAGCAACTTCCTCTGAACGTGCAGAATCGCTCCCCGGAAGACTTCACGGGCGAGGACCTGCGCACCCTCGTCGAGTGGCTGGAATCGCAGGCCGGCGCCCTGCTGCATGTTCTGCGGGGCGATTCCGCTGATTCGGCTCGCCTCTACGACCGGATTTTCAGCAATCTGCGCCGGGAAGCCGCCCCCCCGTCGGAACGCATGCTGGAGGGGCGGAGCACGTTCGAGGCGTGGCGTTCAGCGCTCGCCGCGTTCGCCACGATGCGTCACCCCGCCCAAGGGAATGCGTCGGTCATCAACCATGTCCGGGACGCCCGTGCGCTTCTCCAACTGGATATCGCGAACACGACCACCGCACCGAATCATCGCACCATCCTCGTCACGATGGACAGCGGCATCTGTTCCCTGGCCCATTTGGTCGCGGAGGCCGATAATGGCCGTTGGCGCAACATCCACGTCCGCGACGCACGTTTTCTTCCCTTCATGCCGCGCTTCTGCGGAGAGCGCTCGTCACGCAGCGACTCCGCACGCTTTGTCACCACCATGGCTGGCAACCTGAAGCGCGTGCTCGGCGTGGAGCCACACCGGCTCAGCACCCCGTGCGCGCTGTTATCCGCCTATCCCTTCCTGCAGATCGGGGACGAGGAGTCGAGAAAGACGATTGAAGAACAGTTGCATGTGTCATTTTTCCTGGACGGCTGCGAGGTGCCGCCCGCTCTGCGGAGGGAGACCGGTCGCGACGACGATTTCTTGCGGGACATGCTGGAGCAGGCGAAAATCCAGCTTCGCCGTGCCATCAATCTGGACATCGCGTCGCACACGCTCGACACCCGGCGCGACGCCCGGGCCAACCAGGCCGCGCTGCGCGTCCTGGAACTCATGAAGAGTGGCACCATCCGCAAATCGGTCACCGACGAAACGGCACGGGCGTTCAGCACCGCCGTCAACCTCGTCGGTTTCGTCGACGCCTTCTCCCTGGTCCACCGGACTCTGCTGAAAAGCCTCCAGGACCTGGACGACCGCCGCCGCAAAACCGGATTCCTCGCCGGGCGCATGCCCATGGCGCTGCGTGATCCGCAGGACGCGGACGTTCATTACCTCGAGGATCTTTCCGAGGCCCTCAATGGCCGTGACATCGGCGGCCTCCTGCGCATGGCGCAGCTCACCCCGTTCCAGGCCTGCCTGGCAACGGCGTATGTTCTGGGCCTGCACGGCTCATGGAGACAAGCCGAGGCCTATTGCCAGCAGGCCATTCACGTCGCCCAGGACGGCGACAACCGGACGGAAGCGCTTCTGTTCCACGCTCTCGCCAAGAGGATCAACGCCCGCACGCCGGCGGAATTCCGCCAGGCCCGAACCGCCCTCGCCGACGCACGGGCCGAGTACGAGGGTGCACGCGAGGCCAACGCCCCCGAAGACCTGCGCTTCGAATCCGAAGAAATCGCCCAATCGATTGTTTACCACAACGCCGCTCTTTTCCTGCGCGACGACCCCCAGTGGCGGGACGAACGGGGGACGGATTTCCCCCCGCTGGCCGATCTTTGGGACCGCCTGGTCGCGCTCCGGTCCGCGTTCGAGCGCACGCTCCCCCCCGAGCCGCCGGCGATCGCCGAACGTCTGGAAGCGCAGATTCACATCAACATCTGCTCCTGCTTCCTGTTGGAGGCTGTGTGGCAACACCCGGTCGGGACCGCCTCCGCACCCGGCGCCGAGGTCGTTTTTTCCAATGTTCTCAAAACATTGAAGGGGTCCGGCGTGCCCCTGGCGGCGCGTTCCTACATGTATCAGATCGTCTTCCTCACCGCGGCCTGGTGGCACGCCGACAGCGACGACGAGCGGTCGGCGCTGAGCCGGGACGCGGTCACGCTGATCGACCGCGCCGAAGCGGACCGCTGCCTCCAGCCTTACGAGGCGGCCAAATATGCCGACCTGAAGCGCATTCTCAACCCATTCAGGCCGCAGCGGACGTCTCTGTAGAAGGGGGGCCAGTGTGTTCTCATTGGAAGCGGGCAACTACATCTGGCGCGTCGCCACCGCGATCGCCGACGCGGAATCCGAGGCGGGCGCGGACGCCGCCCCGGATGCGAACGTCCGTATCGCCCCGGCCGCGCTCGTTCCCGGGATCGCATTCCGCGAGATCTGGCCATATGACAACGGCCGCTGGTCGCCCTTGCAACCGCTCTTTGGCGAAAGCACCGTTCCCCGCAAGCAAAGCCCGCGAACCGCACAATGGTTGCGCGACTGCCTCGCCCGGACCCTCGCTCCCAACACGGAGCGTGTCGAAATCATCTGCGTCGGCGACGGCAGCGGCGACGCGCAACTGGCCCGGCTTCTGGGGCACCTCCCGGAAGATGCGACGCCACGGGTGACCGTCAAGGCGTTCATCCGCAGGAGCGACCACTGGTATCCTCCACCCGACGAGGGTGAGGATCATCTGGACGGATGCCGCATACGGTATTTCGATTCCTGGCAAACACTGCAGGACGCGTGCCAGGCGGCCCTATCGGCACCTGGAATGGAAGCCCGGTTCCTGGTCTTCGATGTCGACCGCACCTTGATCCTGCCGCGCGGCTTGGCGGACGATGCGTTTGAGGAGGTCGGCCGCCGGGCCTTCCAGCGCTACGTCCGGCGATTCCGGCGGGTCGGGAGCCCGCTCGACGATGCCACCATCGACGCGGCGATGGCGCTGGCGGGGGAGTATTTCCATCCGTACACCGCCGTGGGCGAGCCCCACCACAAGGATGAGGACGCCCGCGTGTTCGCGGCCCTCGCGCTGCTGACCGGGCTCGTCACCCTGGAGGACTTTCTCGGCGACGCAGCGGATCAACGGACGTTCCGGGAGTGGGCCGGCGCCATTTCCGCCTGGTGCGACCTCGGAGGATGGAACCCCGTCCTGATCGACGGTGTGTGGGCATCGGGCGCCGACGAATGGGAGGTGCCTCTGCTTCAGGCGGAATTCGCGGACATCAGGATCCTGTTGCACGGCGGCGACTGCTGCGTCGCTCAGGGCTACCGGAGCGAGGAGGCCAGGGTGTTGCAGCAGCTTGCGGACGAGGGTCGTTGTCCGCTGAACGGGCATCTTTTGACGCTCATCCGGACCGCCGTCGCGCCGGTGTGGACCGCGGCGAACACGTCACACGATGATTCGAAGGACGTGAAAACGAACCGGCAGAACCGGGACCGCGCCATCGCCGATGCCTTGCGGTCCGGTGCGACCCTTCCCGTCGCCTACTCCGACAGACCCAGTGCCTCGGTCGGCCTGCGGCTGATGTCCTATCATCGTGCCCGCCCCGACCGGGCCCAGCGGTCACTGGTCGAAACCCCATTGCCGCTGATCTGGGAAACGGGCGCTCCGTGACGCACGGGTCCAACCGCACCGCCACAGCGGCAGCGGCAGACCGAAAAAACACCCCCGGCGAAGCGCCGGGGGTGAAGTTTGGTTCCGAACCCCGCCGCAGCCGGGCCGCGGAAGGGTGCGGCACAACCGGCGGAGTCAGGGGCATTGTACCCATGGCAGCGTTATGCGCAAGCGCGCATAACGCTGCCTCATCCGGTCGTGAACCAGTCGGCGGTGACGTCCGCCGCGCGGATGCCAGTCAGCGTCACAGTTCCGCCGTCGCCGAACGTCACCACCGCCCCGGTGGCGCCGTCCGCCACGGTCCAGGTCATGCCGGGATCGGTCTGCAAGCGGTCCCCGGCGACGGCGTTGAAATCGGTGACGGTGTCGGCCCCGCCCTCGGGCCCGAAGACGAAGGTGTCGGCGCCGTCGTTGCCCTCCAGGGTGTCGTTGCCGCGGTTGCCGGCCAGCGTGTCGTTGCCGGCGTTGCCGAACAGCAGGTCGTCGTCCTGGCCGCCGAACAGGGTGTCGGCGCCCTGGCCGCCGAAGACGGTGTCATTGCCGAGCTGGCCGTAGACCAGGTCGTTGCCGAGCTGGCCGTACAGCTCGTCCCCCGCCTGGCCGCCGAAGACCGAATCGGCATCCTGGCCACCGAAGATGGTGTCGACGCCCCAGTTGCCGTAGAGCTGGTCGTCGCCCTGGTTGCCGATGATGTAGTCGTGCTCCTCGCCGCCGAAGGCGGTGTCGGCGCCGCTGCCGCCGAAGATCGAGTCGCCGCCGCCATGGCCGACCAGCAGGTCGTCGCCCTCGCCGCCGAACAGCTTGTCGAAGCCGTGGTTGCCCAGCAGCGTGTCGTTGTCCCAGTGGCCGTAGAGGTCGTCGTCCTCGCTGCCGCCGTCGATCCAGTCGTTGCCGTGGCCGCCTTCCAGGGTGTCCTTGCCGACCGCACCCGACAGGGTGTCGTTGCCGCCATGGCCCCAGAAATAGCTGTTGCCGGTTTCACCCTCCAGCAGTGTGGTCTTGTCGACGAACAGGTCGCCGCCCTCGCTGCCCTCGATCAGGTTGATCCGCACCAGCGTGTCACCGGCGGCGAAGCCCTGGCTGTTGGCCGGGGTCTCCAGGTCCAGGACGATGCCCTGGGTGCCGGCCGACGCGTAGGTCACCCGGTCGAAGGCGGTGTAGTCGGAGCCGCCGGTCATGTAGTCGGCCCCGGCCCCGCCGTCCAGGGTGTCGGAGGTGTCGCCGCCGTCGAGGGTGTCGTCGCCGTCGCCGCCGTAGAGATAGTCGTTGCCCTGGTTGCCCGACAGCAGGTCGTTGCCGCCGCCGCCCAGGACGATGTCGTCGCCCGGCAGGGCGTCGATGGCGTCGTTGGCGTCGTCGCCGATCAGGGTGTCGTTGCCCGAGGACGGCGTCCCGGTGACGGCCAGCAGATGCGGCCAGGCCTCGTGGCCCGCGAACGGGGGGGCGGCGGTCACCGGCCCGGTCGCCCGGTCCAGCACCCAGCCTCCACCCTGCGCCGCGTCGCCGACCGGGCCCGACGCCGCGGCGACCGTCGCGCCGGTCGCCGCGGCCAGCCGGTTCAGGAACACCCGGCCGGCCTCGCCGTCGCCGACGCCGCAGGCGTGGACGTGGATCTCGGTGCCCGGTGCGGCGGGCCAGTGGCGGTCGGCCAGGGAGGCCGCGTCGATGGCGCCGGCGCCCAGGCGCAGGAGCCCGGGCTCGCCATGGGCCAGCAGGTGGACCGCCGCCGGCCGCCCGGCAAGCGCGCCGGCCAGCGCGGCGTGGCCATCGTCCCCGGCCGACACCAGGACGACCTCGACGCCGGGCCGCCGCCGCTCGACAAGATACGCCAGATCCTCTAGCGCGGAGTCCGCGATCAGAAGCTCACGCACTGCCATACCCCTCTTGCTCTTGTGTCACGCCGAGGCCCGGGCAGGCGTCGCGCCGGGTGGCATGCCCCCGCCGACGGACCCCGTAACCACACCACGGCTGGAAATCGTGGCCAGTGTGCCGCCCCAAGGGACCACAATAAACACGGAAGAGGAGGTATACCCCGGAAGCCGCCGCTGCCGATCCGAAGGGACCTTCCGGAGAAAAACGCCCTATGCCGGACTTATTTTACTTATGCGATGTTGGAGCCCTCGGCCGGGTGGACTGCCCCGAAGAGCGGCGCCCGGCGCCGGCCGGGGCGCCCGAGCGGCCGTCGACCGGAGCCGTCGGCCGGGGCCGTCGGCACGCCGGCACGCGCCGGCCGCCCGGCGCGCCTTCCGCTGGATGGGAGCCCCCATCACGGCACTGGACGTGAAGCGTACGGAGGATCATCATCCCGCGCCATGGCGATGATGTGGGAATCGCCGGGGCCCAGCGCGGGACAGGGATCGCATGACGAAGACGGACATGGCATTCGCCGAACGCAAGCTGTTTGTCGAGCGCTGGGTGAAGGCGCCGCTGAAGGTCGCCTCGGTCACCCCCAGCGGCACGGACCTGTGCCGCGCCATGGTCGAGGGTGCCGGCGCCGGGCCGGGCCGCCGGGTGGTCGAGTTGGGGCCGGGCACCGGCCCCATCACCACGGCGCTGCTGAAGGCCGGGGTCGCGCCGCAGGATCTCCTGCTGCTCGAGCTCGACGACGTGTTCGCACGCCACCTGCGCGACCGCCATGCCGGGGTGACGGTGGTGGAGGGCGACGCCCGGCGGCTCGGCGCGATCGCCACCCGCGAGGGCTGGGCCGGCTGCGACGCCGTGGTGTCCGGGCTGCCGCTGATCGCCCTGCCGCTGTCGGCGCAGATGCGCATCGCGCGCGGCGCCTTCGAGGCGATGGGGCCGCACGGAGTCTTCGTGCAGTTGACGTACGGACCCTTCTCGCCGCTCAACCCCGGGCTGGTCCGCCGCTTCGGGCTGGTGGCGCGGCGCTTCCGCTGGATCGCCCGCAACCTGCCGCCGGCGTCGGTCTGGGTCTACCGCCACCGCACCGCCAGCGCCTGACGGGCAGCGCCTGGACGGGCGGTCCACCCGGGAGCGGCTCCCGCGGCGAATCGCGACCGGCATGAGATCGATCAATGCGCCGCGGGTAGCGGGCCGCCACAGTGGCGCGGTTCCATCCACCGCCGGTCGCCCCATGCAGCCCTACGCCCGCCCCGCCATCCTGTTCCTCGCACGGCATCTCGTCGCCGGCCTGCTGGCCGGCCTCGCGTTCTGCCTGGGAATGCTGTGGTTCGACGTCGCCGGCCTCGGCACGTTGCTGCTGGATTCGGACAGCATGGCCGTGGGTCTGTACCTGTTCTTCGGCTCCGTCTGCTCGACCTTCGGCGGGGTGGCCATGGCGGTCGGGATCATGAGCCTGGGTGACCACGCCGACCGGCCCGACCGCGGGCACTGACCCCTCCTCCCGTCAAAGCGGCTTCCCCGGCTCCCACCCCTCGGGGGCCAGCCGGAAGCCGTCGAACCGGAAGGCCGGCGCGACGGTGCAGCCCACCAGGGTCCAGGCGCCCAGCGGCCGGGCGGCCTGCCAGGCGCCGGCCGGCACCACCGCCTGCGGCCGCTCGCCGCCCAGCAGGTCCATGCCCAGGCGCAGGGTGCGCACCGCCGCACCGCCGTCATCGGCGATCGCCAGTTCGAGGGGACCGCCGCCGTACCAGTGCCACATCTCCACGGCATCGACGGTGTGCCAATGGGACCGCTCGCCCCGGCGCAGCAGGAAATAGATCCCGGTCTTGGCGCCGCGCCCGCCCTCGGGATCGGCGTGGCGGTAGGTTTCCACGAAATGCCCGCCCTCGGGGTGCGGCTGCATGCCCAGGAGGGCGACGATGCGGTCGGCGTCGAGCTCGGTCGCCATGGCGGTCTCCGGTGTCGCGGCGTCTTTGGTGGCCGTCAGGCCGGGGGCGGGAGTCAGGCCGGGGGCGGCGCCGTGGCCCGCGCGCTGTCCCGTCCCGCGGCGGCGGCGTACCACGCGGCAAGGGCCGGCCGGCCGGCCCGCCAGTCCTCGTGGCCCCAGCGGAAGTCCAGGTAGCCCAGCGCCGCGACGACGGCGAGCGTGCCGATGGTGGGCGGCCCGGCCAGCGCCGCGGCGTCCGCCTCCAGGGCGTCGCAGGCGCGGACCATCGCGTCGCCCTGGCGGGCGATCCATTTGGCCGACCGTTCGCCGTCCGGCCGCAGCGCCTCGAGTCGCCGCAGCACGGCGGCGTCGCACAGCCCGTCGCCCAGCGCCTGCTGCCGCAGCGCCGTCCAGCGCGCCGGACCCTCCGCCGGGAACAGCCGCGGGCCGTCGTGCCGGCTGTCCAGATACTCGCAAATCACCGGGCTGTCGTAGAGGACGGTGCCGTCCTCGACGATCAGCGTCGGCACCCGGCCCAGCGGATTGTCCTGCGGCAGATCGGTTCCGGGTGCCCACGGGTCGGTGGCCACCCGTTCGATCGCGGCGTCGAGGCCGCATTCCATGGCGACCATCATCACCTTGCGCACATAGGGCGAGGTGGCGCTCCAGCGCAGCTTCATCACCGTCAGTCTCCCTGGGGGGCGGGGGGAGCCAGGATTAGATCCCATGGCGCCGCGCCTGGCAACCGCGCCGGGGCGGCCCGCCCCGCCCCGCCCGCACGGCAGGCTGGCGTCGCGATCACGGCTCGGGCATAAGACGCCCACACCGCCACGCGACCGGGGGGCGCCGCCACCCCGCCGTTTCCGTTCCCGCCGAGAGTTCCCGCCCGTGTCCGAGCGCACCCGGCCCAAGCTGCTCTACCTCGTCACCGAGGACTGGTATTTCTGGTCGCACCGCCTGCCCATGGCCCGGGCGGCGCGCGACGCCGGTTTCGACGTCGCCGTGGCGACCCGGGTGGACGCCCACGGGCCGCGCATCGCCGACGAGGGGTTCCGCGTGCTGCCGCTGGCATGGCGGCGGCGCTCGCTGAACCCCGCCGAGGCGCTGTCCATGGTCGCGGCGGTCGCCGCCCTCTACCGCCGCGAGCGGCCGGACATCGTGCACCACGTGTCCTTGAAGCCGGTGCTGCTGGGCGGGCTGGCGGCCCGGCTGGCGGGGGTGCCGGCGGTGGTCAACGCGCTGACGGGCCTCGGCTCCGCCTTCGGCAAGGGCAGCGTGAAGGCACGGCTGGCGGGGGCGGCGGTGCGCCCGGTGCTGCGCGCCGTGCTGCGCCGCCCGGCCAGCGTCCTGGTGCTGCAGAACGCCGACGACCGCGCTTTCCTGGTGGAGCGCGGCCTGGTTGAGGCGGAGCGGTGCTGGCTGATCCGCGGCTCGGGCATCGACACCGGGCGTTTCGCCGTGCTGCCCGAACCGCCGGAGCCGCCGGTCACCATCGGCTTCGTCGGCCGCCTGCTCGCCGACAAGGGGGTGCGCCCGCTGGTCGAGGCCCACCAGCGCCTGCGCGCCGAGGGGCTCGACGTGACGCTGCTGCTCGCCGGCACGCCGGACCCGGAGAATCCGACCTCGGTGCGCCCGGACGAGCTGGAACGCTGGCGCGCCCTGCCCGGGGTCGAGCTGGCCGGCCAGGTCGGCGACGTTCGCACGGTGTGGGCGCGGGCCCACATCGCCACCCTGCCCTCGCGCCGCGAGGGGCTGCCCAAGAGCCTGCTGGAAGCCGCGGCGTGCGGCCGCGCCATCGTCGCCACCGACGTGCCCGGCTGCCGCGAGGTCGCCCGGTCCGGGGAGAACGCGCTGCTGGTGCCGCCCGACGACCCGGCGGCCCTGGCCGGCGCCTTGGCCACGCTGGTCCGCGACCGCGCCCTGCGGCACCGCTTCGCCGCGGCGGGGCGCCGCCTGGTGCTGTCCGACATGGCCGCCGACCAGGTCGGCGCCCGCACCGTGGAGCTTTACCGCAGCCTCCTCCCCGCCGCCGTCCCCGCGGCCGGCCGGGCGGGCGCGGCGAGCGACGGGGTGGCGTTATGAGCGTGCCGGCCTGGGCCCCGTTCGCCACCCTGGCGGTGTCGCTCGCGGCCTCGTGGCTGCTGGTCGGACGGGTGCTGGCCTACCTGCGCCGGCGCGCCATCCTCGACCACCCCAACGACCGCTCCAGCCACACCGTGCCGACGCCGCGCGGCGGCGGCTGGGGCGTGGTGCTGACGGTGCTGGCGGTGTGGACCGTCGTCGCCGCCGCCTCGGGGACGCTCCAGGCCATGGCACCGCTGCTGGGCGCCGTCGCCGGGCTGATCGCCGTCTCCTGGGCCGACGACCGGCGCGGCCTGGGGCCGGCCCCGCGCTTCCTGGCGCAGATCGCCGCCGTCGCCGCCGGGCTGGCGGCGCTGCCGGGCGACGCGATGGTGCTGCAGGGCTGGGCGCCGTGGTGGCTGGACCGTGCGCTCGCCGGCCTGGCCTGGCTGTGGTTCGTCAACCTCTTCAACTTCATGGACGGGATCGATGGGCTGGCCGGCGGCGAGGCCGCCTGCGTCGGCGCCGGGCTCGCCCTGGTCGCCACCCTGGCCGGGATGGACGGCGCGCTGGCCCTCTACGGCCTGGCGGTGAGCGGCGCGGCGCTGGGCTTCCTGGGATGGAACTGGCACCCGGCCAAGGTCTTCCTGGGGGATGTCGGCAGCGTGCCGCTGGGGTACCTGCTGGGCTGGCTGCTGCTGACCCTGGCCGCCGCGGGGGCCTGGGAGGCGGCGCTGCTGCTGCCGCTCTACTTCCTGGCCGACGCCACCCTCACCCTGGTGCGCCGCGGCTGGCAGGGCAAGCGGGTGTGGCAGGCGCACCGCGAGCACGCCTATCAGAAGGCGGTCCAGAACGGGCGCCGCCACGACCGCGTGGTGCTGGCCGTGCTCGCCGCCGACGCGGTGCTGGCCGCGCTGGCGGTGCTGTCGCTGAGCGCCGACTGGCTGGTCGTCCCGGCCGGGGCGCTGGTGGTCTGGCGCCTGCTCCACCACCTTGCGCAGCCGCCGGAGTGAGGGCGCCGCGTGAGCGCGCCGGGAGGAACAACATGGGCATGACGGTCCTGGTCACCGGCGCCACCGGCTTCGTCGGCGCCGCCCTTGTCCCGCTGCTGATCGAACGCGGCCATACGGTGCGCGCCGCCGTGCGCCGGCCCGACCGGATGGTGCCGGGAGCGCGCACCGTGGTGGTCGGCGACATCGGCCCGGACACCGACTGGTCGGCGGCGCTGGCCGGGGTCGACGCCGTCGTCCACCTGGCGGCGCGGGTGCACGTGATGCGCGACCGCGCCGCCGACCCGCTGGCCGCCTTCCGCCTGGTCAACGCCGCCGGCACCCGCCACCTCGCCGAGGCGGCGGCGGCGGCCGGCGTCCGGCGCCTGGTCCACCTCAGCTCCATCAAGGCGGTGGCCGACGAAAGCCGGGACGGGCCGGTGAGCGAGCGTGATGCGCCGGCGCCCCACTCCCCCTACGGGATCTCCAAGCTGGAAGGCGAGCGGGCGGTCGCCGAAGTCGCCTCGGTCAGCGGCCTGGAGACCGTCATTCTACGCCCGCCGCTGGTGTACGGCCCGGGGGTCGGCGGCAATTTCCGTGTCCTGATGGCGCTGATCCGGCGCGGCGTGCCGCTGCCCCTGGCAAGGGTGGAGAACCGCCGCAGCCTGCTGTTCGTGGAGAACCTGTGCGACGCCGTCGCCCTGGCCCTGACCCATCCGGCGGCGCCCGGGCACGCCTTCCTCCTGCACGACGCGTTCCCGCTGTCGACCGCCGACCTGGTGCGTGGGCTGGCCCGGGAGATCGGGGTGCGGCCGCGCCTGTTCGGCGTTGCACCGGGCCTGCTTCGGCTGGCCGCCGGGCTGGCCGGCCAACGGGCGGCCTTCGACCGGGTCGGCGGGTCCCTGGTGCTGGAGGACCACCTGATCCACCGTACCATCCAGTGGCGGCCGCCGCGCAACACCGCCTTCGGCTTGCGCGCCACCGCCGAATGGTTCAAATCTTGCCGCGGCTGAGCCGCCGACGCCGCTGTTCTCAGGGTTCATCATGATGCGCATCCGATCGCCGCGGGCGTTCGTCGTCTACGTCCACGACCTGGTGATGACCGGCGTGGCCTTCGTGGTCGCGCTCTACCTGCGGGTCGGCGGCCTCGCCTTCACCGACTACGCGGACGCGCTGGCGCTGGGCGCGCCGCTGATGGTCGCCGTGGCGGCGGTGGTCTACCGCCTGTTCGGCCTCTACCGCGGCATCTGGCGCTACGCCTCGATGCCCGATCTGGCCCAGCTGCTGCGCGCCGTCTCGGTCGCGGTGCTGACCTTCCTGCTGGCGATGTTCCTGCTGACCCGCCTGCACGACCTGCCGCGCTCCGTGCCGCTGATCCTGTGGTTCGTGCAGCTCGTCCTGCTGGGCGGCCCGCGGTTCGCCTACCGCCTCCTCAAGGACCAGCGCCTGGGCCTGGAGGACGAGGCCGGCGCGGTGCCGCGCATCCCCGTCCTGCTGCTGGGCGTCGGCGACGCGGCGGAGCTGTTCATCCGCTCCCAGGGCCACGGCGGGCGCACGCCCTACCGGGTGGTCGGGTTGATCGACGACAAGAACCGGCGGGTCGGCCACTCCGTGCGCGGCGTCCCGGTGCTGGGTGGGCTGGACGACCTGGAGACCATCGTCGCCACCCTCGACCGCCGCGCCGGCCGGCCGCAGCGCCTGATCCTGACCAAGGAGCAGGGGGACATCCGCGGCGCGGCGGTGCGCGACCTCCTCGACCGTGCCACGGCGCTGGGGCTCACCCTGTCGCGCCTGCCCAGCCTGACCGAGTTCAAGTCGGCCCTCGGCGAGGGCAAGGTCGAGGTCCGCCCGATCGCCCTGGAGGACCTGCTGGGCCGCCCCCAGGCGGTGCTCGACCGCGGCGCCATCGCCGGCCTGGTCACCGGGCGCCGGGTCGTCGTCACCGGGGCCGGCGGCACCATCGGCAGCGAGCTGGTGCGCCAGGTCGCCGCCCTCGCCCCGGCGGAGCTGCTGCTGATCGACGCCGGGGAGTTCAACCTCTACACCATCGACCAGGAGATCCGCGAACGCCACCCCGCCCTGGCCGTGCACGCGGTGCTGGCCGACGTGCGCGACCGCGACCGCATCACCCGGCTGTTCCAGGACCACCGCCCGGCCCTGGCCTTCCACGCCGCGGCGCTGAAGCACGTGCCGCTGGTCGAGGCCAACCCGGCGGAAGGGGCGCTGACCAACGTCGTCGGCACCCGCAACGTGGCCGACGCGGCGCGCGCGGCCGGCTGCCTGGCCATGGTCTTCGTGTCCACCGACAAGGCGATCCGCCCGACCTCGGCCATGGGCGCCACCAAGCGCTTCGCCGAGACCTACTGCCAGGCCCTCGACGTGCTGCCGCCGCGGGACTCCTCGGACACCCCGACGCGGTTCATGACGGTGCGCTTCGGCAACGTGCTGGGCTCGTCCGGATCGGTGGTCCCGCTGTTCCAGCGCCAGCTCGCCCGCGGCGGGCCGTTGACGGTGACCCACCCCGACATGCGGCGCTACTTCATGACCGTGCGCGAGGCGGTGGAGCTGGTGCTCCAGGCTTCGGCCCATGGCGTCGCCCATGGCGAGGCCCGCGGCAAGGTGCTGGTGCTGGACATGGGCGAGCCGGTCAAGATCGTCGACCTCGCCCGCCAGATGATCCGGCTGGCCGGGTTGCGCCCGGACCACGACGTCGCCATCGCGTTCACCGGCCTGCGCCCCGGCGAGAAGCTGTTCGAGGAGATCCTGTCGGCGGCCGAGGCGCCCACGCGTACGGCCGCCGACGGGGTCTTCCTGGCCGCGCCGCGGCTCATCGACTACGCCCTGGTGAACCGCGCGCTGAGCGACCTGGAGGGCGCCGCACGGGCCGGCGACACGGCCCGTGTGCTGTCCCTCCTCGCCACCATCGTGCCCGATTACGGCGTCCCGTCCAGCGATGCCCGGGCCGACGCCCAGGCATGAGGACGCCGCGGTTTTTTTCTGCCCATAGGGCTTGCGCCCGCCGGAACCCTGTGGCATATACCCGCCCACCCCACGGCGGGGCTGCCGTAGCTCAGTGGTAGAGCACTCCCTTGGTAAGGGAGAGGTCGAGAGTTCAATCCTCTCCGGCAGCACCATTCCAACCGGTGGGTCCGCGGCTGCGACCAGCGCCGCACATCCCCGAAGTCCACTCGTCGTCCGGCCGTCGCGCCGGTTGTCCACAGGATGTCCGGAGGGGTCGGCGCGCGCGCGAGCGGACCGGTGTCGCCATCCCCTCCCCGGTCCCATGCCGGCACGGCGACACCGCGGCCCCGGCCGTACGGCCGCCGGCGGTGCTTGATCTGCGTTGTCCCTTGCGGGCATGCTCCCGCCACCGCCGGTCCAACCGTCGAGCCCTCCAGCCGTCCACTGCCGCGCACAGGTGCGTTCCCGATGATCGACGACGAAGATTGCCGCAGCGCCACGGCGGACGGCGGGTCCGAGCCCGACGCCATCCCGCTGCCGCCTCCCGAGTTGGCGATGCTGGTCGGTGGGGGTGACGATTTCGTCGCCGTGGGGCGCGCCCTCCGCGACGTGCTGGTGTCCCACGGCGGCCTCGGGCCGGGCGAGGCCATTCTCGAGATCGGGTGCGGGGTCGGACGGGTCGCCCGCGTGCTGAGCGAGAGCCTGCGGCCGCCGGGCCGCTACGACGGCATCGACGTGCACGGGCCCCACATCGACTGGTGCACCGCCAACATCTCCCGGCGCCACCCGAACTTCCGCTTCTTCCACGCCGACGTCCGCAACGCGGCCTACAACCCGTTCGGCCGCGCCACGGTCGCCGGGTACCGGATGCCCTTCGACGACGCGTCCTACGACTTCGTCTTCCTGGCCTCCGTCTTCACCCACATGGTGGAGGAGGATGTGCGGTGGTACCTGCACGAGATCCGCAGGCTGCTGCGTCCGGGGGGCCGGGTGTTCGCCACCTTCTTCCTGCTGAACGCGCAGTCGGAACGCGCCGTCGAGGCCGGCGCCACCCGCCTCTCCTTCGACCACCGCCAGCCGCGGTTCTGGGCGCATTCCGAGGCCTGCCCCGAGGTGGCGATCGCCTTTCCCGAGGCGGTCGTGCAGCGCCTGTTCCTGGACGCCGGGCTGCGCGTGCGCAGCGTGGAGTACGGCGACTGGATCGGCTCCGGCCCGGCCCTGACCTACCAGGACGTGATCCTGGCGGGGCCGTCCTGACCGACGGGGCGCCGCCCCCGCCGGCCGGGTTCAGAACGGGATCGGCAGGGTATCCCGGAACACGGCGTAGCCAAGGGCCAGCGACAGGATGACGGCGACCGCGCCGACCACGACGCCGAGCCGGGCCTTGGCCACGAGGTCGCGCCGCAGGTCCTCCAGTTCGGTCCGGCTGGTGCGGTCGTAGACGTCCGATTCCAGCCGGTCGACGAGGCTGGTCACGGCGTTCGCCACCCGCTCGACCGCCTCCACCCGTGCGGTGAGCTCCTGGAGGTCGATCGAGGTGCGTTCGAGCCGCGCCTTGACGGCGGTCACGTCGCGCCCGTGGGCGTCGCGGGAGGGATCGTCGTCGCCGCGCCGGATGACGTTCACGACGCGGAACATCTGCTGCAAGGCCGCCTCGATGCGATCGGTGCGGTGGGCCAGATTCTCCACCCGGTCGCCGTCGGACGGCGGAACCACCAGTGGCTGGCCGCGCGACAGCGGCATCTGGGACTCCGTGAAGTACACCGCGATGGCGCTGGAATCGTCGTCGCGGATCGCCGGCGGAAGGTCGAAGACGAAGGCATGGCTTCCGTCGCCGACCTTGAGGTCGGCCAGATCCTGGCGGAAGCGGTCGGCCGCGACGGTGCCGATCACCTCGCCCTTGTGCTGGATGTCGACCCGGATGCGCGCCTCCGAGGCCTCGGGGTCCCAGGCCCAGCCATAGACCCGCCCGGAATCGATGGCGTCGATGTGCCCTTGCAGGCGGGGGACGCCGCGCCGCGGCTCCGCCCCCCGGCCGTCCCCGGCCGACCCGCCGTTCCGGTCGCCCTCTTC
>NZ_BAAKJB010000038.1:0-61458 GCF_059703765.1 Azospirillum sp. NS33
GCGCCAGCGGGCCGCGGCGCGGCGGCGTGCGGGCCGGCGGGTGCGCGGGCGGGCGGTCCGGTCCGGCGGCGGCCGACGGCGCGGCGGCGCGGTGGCGTGGGGTCATGCTCCTGGCACCCGGTCCGGCCCGGGACGCCGGTCGCCCCGGCGGCGGGTGCGCGCACCCGCCGACCGTCTTGTGTACACCGGGCGGCGGCGGGTTTTCCACCGCGGGGGGCAGGCGTTCGTTGACCCGGGCCGCGTATCACGGGCAGGTGTTGGGGTGGACGGACAATCCGCCTGGTCTGCTGGGACGGGGATCGTTGGCAATGGGAGTGTTGGGGCGGATGGCGGCCGGCCTTGTGGCCATCGCCGTGCTGGCGCCGGGCGCCGCGGCCGCGGTCGACCTGCGCCTCCTGACCTGGCCGGAGTACACGGCGCCGGCGCTGCTGGAGCGGTTCGAGCGGGAAACCGGCGTCCATGTGACGGTGGAGACCTATCCCTCCGTCCAGGCGCTCGACCGCCGGCTGCGCGAGAACCCCGGCCGCTACGACCTCGCGGTGGTCACCGAGTACGCGATCCCCGACCTGATCGCCCGCGGCGCGGTGGAGGCCGTGCCGGTGCGCGCTCTGCCGTCCTTCGCCAACGTCGACGACCCCTGGCGGGCCCCCGCCTATGATCCCGAGGCGTGCTTCTCCGTCCCCTGGCACTGGGGAACCACCTCCTTCCTGGTGGACCGCGCGGTGTTCGACGGCGACATCGACACCCTCGGGCTGCTGTTCGACCCGCCCGAGGCACTGCGCGGGCCGGTCGGCATGCTCTACGACCCGGGGGAGGTCTTCACCATGGCGTTCCGGTACCTCGGGCTGCCGCGGTGCAGCACGGAGCCCCGGCACCTGGCCCAGGTGGAGGCGCTGCTGGCGCGCCGTGCCGGCGACCACGTCGTGCTGAGCGGCGACGACCTGCCGGTTCTGCGCAACACCGGGCGGCTGGCCGTCTCCATGGCCTGGAACGGACACGCCATGCGGGTGCGGGGGGCGCGGCCGACGGTGCGCTACGCCTACCCGCGCGAAGGGGTGACGGTGTGGACCGACGCGTTGGTGGTGCCCAAGGGCGCGCCCAACCCGGCGGAGGCGCAGCGCTTCATGGCGTTCGTGATGGAGCCCGAGAACGCGGCCCTGCAGACGGCCCACACCCGCTACGCCACGGCCATCCGGGGGGCCGACGACCATCTCGACCCCGCCCTGCTGGAGGCGCCGGAGATCGTCGTGCCGCCCTCCGCGCGGCTGGAGTTCGTCAAGCCCTGCAAGGCTTCGGTCTACGACCGCTATCGGGCGATCTGGGCGCGGGTGACGGGCACCCGGCGCGCCGACTGAGGGGCGCGCGGGCCGTCCCGTGCCGGGCCGATCCTCAGAGGGCCATGGTGTCGTGGCGGATGCAGCTCTTGGAACAGACCTTGGCGCAGCTTTCGCACCCGATGCAGTTGCCCGCCTCCTTGATGCTCATGACCTTCTTCTCGGCCTCGTCGTCGAAGGCGTCGACGATGTCGCCGTCCTCGGTGATGCCGATCAGCTCCAGCACCCCGCGACCGCAGACCTTGAAGCAGCGGCCGCAGCCGATGCACTGGCCCTGGTCGATGGCGTCGACGAATTTCGGAGTCCAGGCGTTGCCGCCACGGGTCAGGCCGGTCACGGTGGCGCTCATGGCGTCGCTCCTTCAGTCGGTGTCGGGGGGGCCGGGGCGCGTCGGCGGCGCCGGGTCATGCCCGTTCCAGCGCCTTCAGCGCGGCGCGCTTCTCGGTCAGCGTCTTGTAGGCGTCGAAGGTCTCGGCGGCGACCTCGAGGATGCGCTCCCAATTCTGGGGCAGTTCCTCCGACAGGTCGTGCAGATCCATCTTCTTCTGGGTGGCACGGGCGTTCAGCTTCTTGATCTCGTCCTTGAGGGCGGCGGGATCGGTCACGGGTCGGGCCTCCTGAGGGGGGGGCGGGGCGGGTGCCCGCATCAGATGCGGGCGACCTCCGGATGCTTCTCCACCAGCGCGACCGCCTCGCGGACGATCTTCGCGCCGTCGGTCTTCAGCTTCTCAGGCGTCGGGAAGCCGAACCGATGGACGTCGCGCAGGTGGCGCGACACCACCACCAGCCGGCCGGCGATCAGGACGACCCGGCCGAATCCTTCGTGGCTCATCTTCAGCATCGGCGTCGCCATGACGCCGGTCAGCTTCTCGATGCAGATGCCGATCGCCTTGTAGAACAGCTCCAGCCGCCACAGGGTGTCGGGGTCGGGGTCGCCCATCATCGGGATGGCGGCGCGGGCCTCGCGGTCGAGCACGAACGGGGCGAGAATGGTCTCGTCGCTCTTGCCCTCCCAGGCGCCGTAGCTGTCCTCGGCGCGGAACAGCATCACCAGCATCTTGTAGAACAGGTCCTCGATGTCGGCGCCGGCCCCGCTGCTGGCGGGGGCGTTCGCGTCGGGCGTGGTCAGTGTGTCGGACATGGCCGCTCAATCCTCTTCGTCGTCGAAATCGATGGTTCGCGGCTCGCCCTTGGCCAGCGCCTTGCGCAACCAGGGCGGCGGGTTGCCGTTGATGGTCTCGATCAGGCGGTCGAGCAGCACGGTGATCCGGTCCGTCGCCTCGACCTTCACGGGGTGGATCTTCTTGGCCACGACCCGCGCCGCGGCGGAGGCGCCGATGGCCGAGAGGTAGATGATCGCGCAGTCGCCGATCGCCTCCAGCTTCGGGATCAGCTTGTCCTCGTTGCCGTCCTCGTACATGGAGCCGCCGAACTGGCAGGACTCCAGGAGCCGGTAGCCCTGGCGGTCCACCTCGTAGACGGCGATGGTCTTGGCCCATCCGAAATGCGCGTCGACGTGCTGCATGTCCTGCGTGCAGAACGCTACCTTCATCCGTCCTCCTCCGGGGCGCCCGGCCCCACCCTGATCGCGCCCACCCTGGTCGCGCCCACCCTGGTCGCCCTCCACCACCGTCAGCCGCCGTTGCATGCGCATGACCCGCCTCCGTCGCCGCCGCAGCTGGTGCCGGGCCCATGATCAAGCCCATGCCCGTGCCCATGCCCGGGTCCGTGATGATCCACCTCGCGGGCGAGGAAGATGTTGCCGATCTCGAACAGCAGGTCGCGGGTGCCGCGGTAGCCGACCGTCACCTTCATGCTGCCGCCCAGGCGGTCGAACACCGGCAGGCCCATGCGGTGCAGCGGAATGCCGAGCCGCGCCGATCCCATCCGGCCGTGGGCGTTGGAGACGATCAGGTCGGCGTCACGGGCCACCGCCTCCAGATCGGAATGGTCGCCGACGATGACCGTGGTGGCGGGCACCTTCTCCAGCACCGCCGCCTGGGTCGGCGACACCGCGGCGACGACGCTGGCTCCCATGTCGGCAAGGAAGCTGGCCACCGCGAACAGCAGGTCGGGCTCCAGGGCGACGGCGATGCGCTTGCGCGAGAAGAAGAAATGGCCGTCCAGCATGGCGTCGACCACGCTCTCGCGCTGCCGGCGCAGGTGCTGGGGCACGGGCCGGCCGGCGATCTCCGCCAGGGTCTTGACCAGGCGGTCGCAGGCCTCCAGCCCGGTCAGCCGGTCGAAGTGGATGGTGGGCACGTCGGTCTTCAGCTCCAGCGCCGCCGCCGGCATGCGCATGTGCGAGCCGATCGCCAGGGTCGCCGCCGAGGTGCCCATCAGCCGCACCTGGTCCAGCGTGGTGCCGCCCAGGGAGTGCGCGGTGAAATCGTCGGGTTGGCGGCCGCACAGGGACAGCGCCAGATCGGGCAGGATGATCGGCTTCAGGCCGAAGCTCTCGATGACGTCGCGCAGTTCCTCCACGTCGCCCGGCGAGAGGTGGCTGCCGGCCAGCACGTTGACCTGGTTGCGCACCCGCGTGGCGGCGGGCTGGGCGAAGCGTTCCACGATCCCCGCGACCGCCGCGGCGAAGCCGTCCTCGAACCCGCCGGCGAAGTCGGGCGTGTTGACGAAGGCCAGGCCGAGGTCGGCGAGATCCGGGTTGCGCTGGCGGAAGGTGGCGAAATGGCCGGCGAGGTCCTCGCCCTTGGTTTCGGTGACGCCGGTGGTGCACACGCCGATCAGGTCCGGGGCCATCCGCTGGTGGATGGTGCGGATCGCCGCCTCGAGGTTCTCGTAGCCGCCGAGGATGGTGGACACCTGGTCCATGGCGGTGGTCTGCAGGGGGATCGCCTCGCGGAAGTGGCGGACCAGCAGCACCAGCCCGAAGGCGGTGCAGCCCTGGGAGCCGTGGAACAGCGGCAGGCAACGGTCCATGCCGAGGAAGGCGAGCGCGGCACCCAGCGGCTGGCTCATCTTCAGCGGGTTGGTGGCGGCCGCCTTGGCGGCGGTGGGGACGCGATGGATGTGGGTCATGGCCGGCGTCCTCGCTCAATCCCAGGGGGCGGGCTGGCGGACCTGCCGCCAGATCGGGTTGGACAGGGTCTTGTCGATCTCCTCGCACAGGTTGACGATGCCGTCGTACCCGGCGAAGGGATGGTGCCGCTCCTGGTTCACGTCCAGCCACGGCACCTTGGCCTTCAGCGCGATGAACTGCGAGCGCCCGCCCGACAGCATGATGTCGGCTTCCGAGTCGCGCAGCATGCGGTACATCTCGCGTGGCTTCAGGTCGTCCCAGGTGTGGAACTCGGCCCCTTTCATCTTCTTGATGCGGTCCTTGTCCTCCCTGGTCGATTTCTTGGTCGAGGTGCCGATGATGGTCAGCCCGGCCTCCTCCAGCGCGGTCACCATCGACCAGCTCTTGACGCCGCCGGTGAACAGCAGCACCCGCTTGCCCTGGAAGCGCGGCCGGTAGACCTCGAGGCGGCGGCGCACGCGCGCCTCCTCGCGGGCGATCACGCCCTCGGCGCGCTCGACGATCTCGATGGGGGCGCCGCGGTCGACAAGCATGCGGGCCATGGTCCGCAGGGTGTCGGAGGTGTCGGAGACGCCGTAGAAGGAGCCCTCGAAATAGGGGATGCCCCAGCGCTCCTGCAGGGTGCGGCCGATGTTCACCAGCGCCTGGGAGCACACCACCATGGTGACCCGGGCGCGGTGGGCGCTCGCCACCTCCGCGTAGCGGCCGTCGCCGGAGATGGACGACAGGACGCGGATGCCGATCTCGTCGAGCAGCGGCGTCACCTGCCACATCTCGCCGGCGAGGTTGTACTCCCCGACGATGCAGACGTCCGTGGGGGTGGTGCGCTCCGGCTCCACGGTGCCGATCACATGGTCGAGCAGGGCGTTGCCGGCCAGCTTGTTGCCCAGGTTCTTGGAGCCGACGAAGCCCGGCGCCACCACGGGGATCACCGGCTTGCCGAACTTCGCCGTGGCGTGCTTGCACACCGCCTCGATGTCGTCGCCGATCATCGCCGGGACGCAGGTCTGGTAGACGAACACCGCCGGCGGGTCGTACTGCTGGATGACCTCGCGGATCGCCTTGAACAGCTTCTTCTCGCCGCCGTGCACGACGTCGAGCTCCGACAGGTCGGTGGTGAAGCCGGTGCGGTAAAGCTGCGGACCCGAGGAGCGCGAGCCGCGGTTGTCCCAGGAGTTGCCGAGGCAGGCGATCGGGCCGTGCACCACATGCGCCACGTCGGCGATGGGCTGGAGCACGATCATCGCCCCGTCATAGGCGCAGCCGCCGGCGGCTGCGCCGGGCTTCAGGGCCTTGGTGCAGCCCTTCTTGCGCTCCTTGTCGGATTTGGCCTGGTTGACCGCGCAGCCCGGCTCCTTGAACGCCTCCTGGATCTTTTCCTGAAGCATCGATGCATCTCCCGCGGCTGGTGTGCGACGAAACGATGCATGGTGCGTGCCAGAAGGGGGTGGCCCGTTATCGGTCTGATATTATTGGAGAAACCATGGATGCGCCGCCTGTTCGGAACCCGACATGGCGGGGGGCGGGGCGCCGACTTTGTCGGGTGTCGGACAGGGGCGGGGCGCCGTCAGGCGGTCCCCGCCCGGCCGCTCAGCCGACGGCCTCGACCGTGCCGTCGAGGTTCATGATGAGAAGCTCCACCCCGAGGTCCGGGTGCTTCTCCTTGATCATGCCGCCCAGCTTGGCGAGGATCTCCTTGTGGATGGTCGTCTCCTTCTGCTTGTCCTGGGAGAAGTCGGTGCCCAGGAAGACCTTGTAGGCGCCGCAGTCGCGGTGATCCATGACGATCACGGTCTTGATGTTGTGGAGCTGCTTGGCGACGTCGACGTGGTCCCAGAAGGTGGCGTTCCACGCCGCCTTCTGGTCGGTCAGCGCACCCAGGCTGGCGCCGGCGAGGATGACGTGGTCGTACTTGTTGGTCAGGCCGCGCCCGTCCATGTAGTGCGTCGTGTCGTCGACCAGGCGGTAGTCCATGCAGCTCAGCAGCAGCGCCTCGATGCCGCCCGCGGCGGCGGCCTCGCGCGACGCGGGCAGGCCCAGCAGCATGGCTCCGCCGCCCAGCGCGGCGATCTTGAGGAACTGGCGCCGCGCCTTGGGGGCGGTGGTGGCGTGGTGGGTGCAGTCGGCCGCATGCCTGTTCATGTCAGTCTCCCTGTGGTTCGTTAAGACATCGCGGAGACACCACTATGGCAGAGCAATCCGTCGCGTCACCTGTGATATCGCGATTCAGTGGAGTGGCCGCTCAGGCGCACGCTTGTTGCGGTCTTTTGAGGAAAACGCACTCTGTATTGGACGTTTCATTGCCGGCGCGGGGGTGGCAACGCTTGCAGGGACGGTAGCCGGCGGCCTCGGCCGCGGCCGGCGTCGCGTGGACGGTGACATTGGTCCGTTTCGGCCGCCGGGACGGGCAGGACGGGCGGCAATACACCCCCGTCGTGCGCACCGCGTACCAGAACCGCCCGTCGGCGCGGGCATCGCGGTGAAGCAGGGCGGCCCAGTGCGGGTCGTCGATGGCGTCGCCGGGCATGGTCGGTCGTCTCCGCACGGTCCCCGCGGGCCGCGGGCGTCGCGTTCGGTGATGCCATCGGCGGACCGCGCCCGCCACCCGATCCTTGCGCGGGCGGGAGAACGGACCGACCGCTTCACGCCCGCATGAAGTGTGACGGGTCCTCAGCTGAGGGTGCGGACGGGTCCGCGGGGACGTCGGCGCTCAACACGCCCATCCAGTCCTCGGCCGTGTCGACAAAGCGCTCCACGACGGCGCCGAGGCCCGCCGCCGGCACGCCGGCGATGGCGCAGGGCAGGGTCAGCAAGGCATGCGGCGGGTCCTCGCCCGTGAGGGCGAGCGTGGCATCCAGGGTGGCCCGCCAGAACAGGTTGCCACGCAGCATGACTTCGTAGGTCTGCTGCCGGTTCTCCTCCGGCACGGCGCCGAGATCGGCGAACAGGACGATGCGCTCGCTGTCATCATCGCATTGGAAATGCACGGAGATGGCGTCGTCGAACCGCAGCGCGCAGTAGCCGGTCTCATCGAGGTCGAGGGCCGGCATGCCGATCTCGGCGCCGAGCCGGCGGACGAGGGCGCGCGCTGCGTCGCGGGGTGTCATGGGGCTCTCTCTCCTATGGAACGGTCACTTGGCCGGACGCGACCGCGTCCAGGTGCTCCAGCGCGTCGCCGAGGGTGAAGAGGCCGCCGGCGTGCCAGTCGAGTTGGCCCACCTCCGGAGCGGTGCGAAGCCAGCCGAAACCGGACGCCGCGAAATCGCTGGAGACGACCAGCAGGCGCCGCGCCGGCGGCATGCGGGCGGACACCCGGTCGAGGCGCGAGCGCAGCTGCGCCACCTGGCCGAGGCGCTCGCGGATCGACGCGGCCTGGCGCTCCGGATCGCCATAGGCGCCGCCGAACGACCATTGGGCAAAGAGGGCGAGGGGACCCTGCACCAGGAAGTAGTGGTAGGCCCAGGAGTTCATGCCATGCCCGTCGAACCCGAACAGGACATAGTCGGGCACGGCCGTGGTCGACACCTCGTGAACGAAGTGGGCGATGCTGTAGGGCGATTCCTCGGTCGACCGGCTGGCGAACACGGTGTCCGACAGCCGCACCAACGTGGCCGCCAGCGGCTCCGGGACGGAGGGAAGCGGGGCGCCGCTGTCCTCGAAGAGCGGCCGCGCTTGGGCCAATGCGGAAGTCATCGGGAGCCCCATCTCAGGCGAAGTCGCGGGCGAGGTAGCTGGTCTTGGGATCCTGCAGGTGCCGGGCCGCGATGGGGGTTCCCCAGGCGTCCGGCGCGATCACGGCGCCCTTGGCGTCGAGGTCGCGGATGTGGTCCTGGATGACGACGAGGCGTTGCTTCGCGGCGTCCACCTCCTCCTTCGTGACCAGGTCGCCCAGCGTCTCCTCCAACGTCTTCGGCGTCATGGAGAGAAGCGCGTCGCTCATCGCGGTGTCGACGACGTCCGGCAGCTTGAGCGAATGGTAGGCCTCGGTCCGCGGATTCTTGGGGTCGTGCAGCATGGCGTTGGGGTTCTTGATGGATTTCCCCAGGCAGATGTCGTTGTCAATGCCCTTCACGCCGCGCACCTGCCTGGTCTCCTTGTCATAGTCGATCATGTAGTTTCCCCCATGGCGGTCGCCCTGGGCGAGGAGTCCATCCAGGAGCTGGAGCTTGACCAGATCGCGCTGCAGCACCGGATCGTTGCGAAGCGCTTTCAGGTCCGCTTTCGTCGCGATGATCTTCTGGTCATGCATGTCGTTCCGGGTCATTCCAGGCTCGATGCTCATCACCAGACCGAGCTTGTGTTCACGCCCGCCGGCCGGTCTCTCATGCTCGCGCACGCCGATCTCGGCCGTCGGCAGGACATGGAACCCGAGCGCGCGGTCGACCGCGGACGCGGCGATGTTGCGCTCCGCGTAGTGCGGCTGTCGCTGATCGATGCCCATCGCCTTCGACGCGACCGGGATGATCTTCTGTTGGCCGTAGGGACCGATCTCCTCGGCGAGGCTCTTCAGCGCCTTGTAGGCGACCGCCATCGTCCGTCCGTCCCTGGTGGTGACCGTCAGCTTATCGACCGTGTTGAACGCCCCTTTTCCCAGCTGCCCCGTCCGCTCGATGGTGCTCGTCGGGCCGCAGTCGTGAAGCATGGCCGGCGGCGTCAGGGGAATGCCGAACGCCTTGTACAATTTGCCGGTTGCCCGGTTCAACCCGGCTTGCGCCAGCACCACCGTTTCATCGGCGGTGAAGCCCGCCTTGCTGTACCGCTCCGCCCTGTTGAGCGACACGCCGGCGCTGGCCAGCGTGGCCGCTCCGGACGGGTGATACCCTGCGTCGATGAAGGGCTTGAGTTGATCGGGAGATACACCGTTTGCGGCGAGGCGCGCCGTGTCGGAAATGGAGCAACCCAGGTCCCGGCAGGCGATGGCGTCCTCGACCGACGCCCCGGCGCAGGCCAGTTCGGCGGCGCTTGACGCAAAGAACCCCGCCTTGGCGAAGGGCTTGAGGTCGGCCAGGGGCACGTTGCGGGCGACAAGGCGCAAGGTGTCCCGCACGTTGTGACCGGCGGCGCGGTACTCCGCCGCCACGTCGGCGGTCGCGCCGGTGTCGTGCAACCGGATCGCGTCCTTGAGGGTGAAGCCGTTCTGGAGGAACGGCGCGGCACTGGCCCGCGTGACGCCGCGGTCGATGGCGTGCCGCGCCGCCTTCGGGTCGACGCCCCCGGTGGCGAAGGCGTTGGCGTCCGCCAGCCCGATCCCCTGTTGGCGGTACGCGACGGCGTCGCGCACGCTCAGGTTTCCCGGCCAGGAACCGCCGTCGTGGATGCAATCCTCGCTCACCGCGCGCAAGGCGGTGCGCAGCGTGGCGATCTGCTCGCGCAGCGCCGCCACCTCCTCGGTGCGCGTGTGCCCGCTCCGGGCGACATAGGCTCCCGCCGCGAGGTCCAGCTCCTGGAGGTGCAGGTCAAGGTCCTGGAGGTCGCGGGCGGGGTCGCCGGGGCGCTGGTCGAGGGTGGGCTGAAGGGCCTCGAGCTTGCCGAGCAGGTCCTTGTAGCCGGTCGACATGCGGTGCAGGGTGAGGCGGAAGACGAGGCAGGAGAACCGGATGTCCTCCTTGGGACGCCCGGCCCGGCCGATCATCTGCGCGCGCGTCGGAAACGCCGTGAAGCGCGCCCGGTTGCGCAGCTCGGTGCCGGCGGGCGGTGTGCCGCCGACCCGCCGCTGGCCCAGAGGCGTGGCGTTGCGCGTGCGGGCGGCAAACAGGCTGCGCAGCACCGGAAAGGGTGACGCGCCGCCGGCGCCGATCACCCGGCCGTTCTGGCTGCCGCGCATGGCCTTGGGCGCCATCGCCCGGTCGCCGCCGGTGTCGGTCGCGCCCCGATCGTCGCGCAGATGGCTGGGGTCGAGGCCGCGGACACTGCTCATCGAGAACGACATGGCCTCTCACCTCCTTCGCCGCCGCGCCGTCACGCCACGGCTTCCCCGCGCGCCGGCCACCGCCGACGGGATCGGGAGTGTACAAACCGATCCCACCCCTGTCCAGCCCACCCGCCCTTGGGTTGTTCTCCGCGAGACGAAACGATTCAAAGTTGAAGTCGGCGTCCGCCGTGTCAGGCGAGGTCGCGGCCGACATAGCTGGCGGCGGCACTCACCAGGTGTTCCGAGGCGGCGTCCGATCCCCACGCGTCGGTGGCGATGACCAGGTGTCGCGCCTCAAGGTCGCGGAGGTGGTCCTGGATGACCATCAGGCGTTGCTGGGCGGATGCCACCTCCGCGGGCGTGACCAGATCCCGCAGCGCGTCGTCGAGGGTGGCCGGCGACAGGCCCAGGAAGGCGTCGTGCATCGCGGTGTCGACGATCTCCGGCAGCCCCACCCCGTTGAAGCCGATCCTGGCGGGATCGCCGGCATCCGGGATCATCGCGTTGGGGTGCCTGATCGCCGCGCCGAGGCACTGGTCGTTGTCGATTCCCGTGACGCCGCGCACCGTCCCCGATTTCTCGTCCCGGTCGATCATATAGTTGCCGCGGTGGCGGTCGCCCTGGGCCAGCAGGGCGTCGAGCAGCTGGAGCTTGGTCAGCTCCCGCCGCAGCACCGGGTCCGCCCAGAGGGGATGGTGCTCGTCGGATTCGGTCGCCGGGACCTCCGCCTTCAGCGTGTCGCAGGGCTTTCCCGGCGCCACCCCCATCACCAGCCCCAAACGATTGGCGGCGTTCAGGGCGCGTTGCTGGGTCGGCACCCTCAGGACGCCGAACTCCGCCCAGGGCACGATATCGAATCCCAGCGCCTTCGCCACGGCGGCGGTCGCGATGTTGCGCTGGCCAAACTGTGGCTGTCGGGGGTCGATGCCGGTGGCCCTCGCGGCCCATGGCAGCTCACCAACGGGACCCTCCGGTTTGAAGATCCCGACCCGGGTCTCGCCCGGACCGCCGGGGTCCGCGCCGGGAAGAACGATGGTCACCCGGTAGACCGCGTTGTGCTGCCCACTTCCAACAAACACAGGCGCCTGCGCGTCGTGCACCGGGCGGAACGCGCCAACGAGGGTCTTTTCCGTGATCGGCACGTTGGCGGCGCGGTAGTTCATGGCGATGTCCAGGCCAAGCTCCGCGCCGACGAGGAGCGCCTTCTCCGCGTCGGTGAAGCCGGCGGCCTGGAAGGCGCCCTCGCCCTTCGTCTTGATGGCGAGGTCGATCGCCTCGGCCACCGGGTGGTTGACGCGGAAGAGGCTGATGTCGGCCCGGCTCACCTTGCCGTCGACGGCGACCCGCGCCAAGGGCGCGGGGATCGCCTCTCTGGCAAACGGGGCGGCGTCGGCCAGGCCGAACCCCTCCTGGTGAAATTCGATTGCCTCGTTCAGGCTCAACTCGTCCGGCCACGCCCCGCCAAGCGCGTCAAGTTCGGACCGGAAGGCTCTGAACATCGCGATCCGCGCGCCAATTCCCTCGCGAAGCCGCGCCACCGCATCGGCGCGCGACCGTTCGCCCTCGGTGATGCAGGCGTCCGCGGCCGCGTCCAACCCCTGAAGGTCTTTGATGAGCGAGTCGATGTCGCCGAGCGTCGGCTCTTCGATCTTCTCAAGGGTGCTGTGGAAGCGCTGGATGTGGTCGAGCAGGGCCGCGTAGGCGGGGGAGCCGCGGCGTAGGGTCAGGCACAGGAAGGTGAGTTGGGTCCTTGGCCGTCCCGCGGTCTGCTCCAACCCGTTCCGTGTCGGCAAGGCGGCAAGGGTTTTCCGGTCGCGCAGCGTGATGGGTGCCGGTTCCCCCGCACCGACGCGCCGGGTGCCGAGGGGCGTCGTGCGTCTGGGGTTGTCGGCCTGCGGCGCGGCCGGCAGGGGAGTCGCACCTTCCACGCGGGTGGTGCGCCGCCTGTTCAGGCGGCCCGTTGCGGACCCCGGCGCCGGGGCGGTCCCGGTGCCCACGGGGTCGACGTCGGCGGATGCCGGGGTGACGGCGATCCGGCCCTTGAGCAGCTCGCTGCCAACGGTCGAAAGCGCCATGGGTGCAGCCCCTTCCGTGTCGTGCCCTCGACCTCTCGGGCATAGGGTCGCCTCACGATGCGCAGTGTACGAACTTTCGCGTCGCTGTCCAGCCGGGACGGCAGAGCGGAGCCGTTGAGGCGTCATGGGCGGAAACGCGGACCGGCGCCCGTCCAGGGACGGGCGCCGGCCGCACTCGCCGATTGCGGGCGCCTCCTCCCGGAAGGGAAGGAGGAGGCGTTTGCGATCAGCGGATCAGGTCGAAGGAGATGTCGGTCACCCCGACCACGCTGGTCTGCTGGTCCAGGTCCTCGAAGATGCGGTCGAGGATGCGCACCATCACGTTCAGCGCGCCCTGGTAGCCCCAGGTCGGGTAGCGGTGGTGGTGGTGACGGTCGAAGATCGGGTAGTTCAGGCGGATCAGCGGGATCTTCGTGTCACGCTCCAGGTACTTGCCGTAGCTGTTGCCGAGGATGTAGTCGACGGGATCGGTGAACAGCAGCGAGCGCATGTGCCAGAGGTCCTTGCCACCGTAGGCCTCGCCGTGCTTGCCGAAGGGCGACCCGTCCAGCAGCTTCCGGACGGCTTTCTCCCACTTCTTGGAACCGGAGGTGGAGAGGACGTGGACCGGCTCGGCCCCCAGCTCCAGCAGGAAGCGGGTCATGCCCAGGCAGAAGTCCGGGTCGCCGTAGACCGCGAAGCGCTTGCCATGGAAGTAGGCGTGGCTGTCGGCCATGGCGTCGACCAGGCGGCCGCGCTCCAGGCGCAGGGCGTCGGGCACCGCCGTGCCGGTCAGCTCGGCGAGCTTCATCAGCAGCTCGTCGGTGGCGGCGACCCCCATCGGGTAGTTCAGCCTGGTGACGTCGTGGCCCTTCTCCTTGATGAACTGCAGGGTCTGGCCCGTGCAGTACTCCATCATGGAGATCGTCGCCTTGGCGTGCTTGGCCGCCGCGGTGGCCTCCAGGGGCGTGCCGCCGTCGTACATCCGGTACTCGCCGTCGCCCGGGGTGTCGAAGGTGTCCGACACGTCGCCGAGGATGGTGACGTCGATGCCGAACGCCGCCGCCAGCCGCTTCAGCTCCCGGTTGTTGCCGACGGCGTAGCCGTCGAAGCCGGGGATGATGTTGATGCTGGCGGTCTTCGGGACGTCGAACTCCTCCTCCTTGTTCCAGAAGTAGGTGAGGATGCCCTTGATCATGTTGTCGTAGCCGGTGACGTGGCTGCCGACGAAGGCCGGGGTGTGGGCGTACGGGACCGGGAAGTCCTGCGGCACGCTCTCCTTGTTCTTGGCGTTGGTGATGAAGCCGCCGAGGTCGTCACCGATGACCTCGGCCATGCAGGTGGTCATCACCGCGATCATCTTCGGCTTGTACAGCGTGTAGGCGTTGGCCAGGCCGTCGATCATGTTGTTCAGGCCGCCGAACACCGCCGCGTCTTCCGTCATCGACGAGGAGACGGCGCTGTTGGGCTCCTTGAAGTGGCGGGTGAGGTGGGTGCGGTAGTAGGCGACGCAGCCCTGCGAGCCGTGCACGAAGGGCAGGGTGCCTTCGAAGCCCTGGGCCGCGAACATCGCCCCGATCGGCTGGCAGGCCTTGGTCGGGTTGATGGTCACCGCCTCGCGCGCGAAGTTCTTCTCGCGGTAGTCCTGCGACTTGGTCCACTCCGAGACCTCGGCCACCTTCTCGTCGGAATGGCCGAATTCGAACTCCTGCTTCTTGCGTTCGAAGAGGTCCTTGTACTCGGGCTGGCGGAAGAGCGTGAAGTGGTCGAGGACCTTCTCGGCGCTCTGGGACACGGGGAAATCCGTCATGGTCTGGTGCTCCTATTCCCAAAGCGCGGTCAGAAGGGGGCCTTCGTCATGCCCCACACGGGGTTGTTGATGGCCATGTCCATGTCGCGGGCGAAGATCGCGAAGCCGTCGTAGCCGTGGTACGGGCCGGAGTAGTCCCAGGAGTGCATCTGCCGGAACGGCAGGCCCATCTTCTGGAAGACGTACTTTTCCTTGATGCCCGAGGCGACCAGATCGGGACGCAGGCCCTTGACGAACTCTTCCAGCTCGAAGCCGGTCACGTCGTCATAGATCAGCGTCCCTTCCTTCATGTAGTGCGTGGTGCGCTGGTAATCGTCGTTGTGGGCGAACTCGTAGCCCGTGCCGATGATCTCCATGCCCAGGTCATGGTAGGCGTCGGCGACGTGGCGCGGCCGCAGGCCGCCGACATAGATCATGACCTTCTTGCCGGCCAGGCGCGGCTGGTATTTGGCGATCACGGCGTCGACGACCGCCTGGTACTTGGCGATGACGCGCTCGGCGTTGTCCTTGATCGTGTCGTCGAACAGCGCGGCGATCTTGCGCAGCGATTCCGCGATCTGCGTCGGCCCGAAGAAGTTGTACTCCATCCACGGAATGCCGAACTTCTCCTCCATGTGGCGCGCGATGTAGTTCATCGAGCGGTAGCAGTGGATGAGGTTCACCTTGGCCTTCGGGGTGTTCTCCAGCTCGGCGAGCGTGCCGTCGCCCGACCACTGGGCGATCACCCGCAGGCCGATCTCCTCCAGCAGGATGCGGCTCGACCAGGCGTCGCCGCCGATGTTGTAGTCGCCGATCACGGTGACGTCGTAGGGGGTCGATTCGAAGCCGGCGACCGGCTCGGTCTTCTCGAAGATCCAGTCGCGGATGGCGTCGTTGGCCAGATGGTGGCCCAGCGACTGGGACACCCCGCGGAAGCCCTCGCAGCGGACCGGCACGACGGGCTTGTTGATCTCGGCGGCCTTGGCCCGGGCGACGGCTTCGATGTCGTCGCCGATCAGGCCGATCGGACACTCCGACTGGATCGAGATGCCGTTGGCCAGCGGGAACAGGTCGTTGATCTCGTCGATGACCTTGGCCAGCTTCTTGTCGCCGCCGAAGACGATGTCCTTCTCCTGGAAGTCGGAGGTGAAGTGCATCGTCCCGAAGCTGTCGACACCGGTGTCGCCGATGTAGTAGTTGCGGCGGCCGGACCACGAGTAGTAGCCGCAGCCCACCGGCCCGTGGCTGATGTGGATCATGTCCTTGATCGGCCCCCAGACCACACCCTTCGAGCCGGCGTAGGCGCAGCCGCGGATGGTCATGACACCGGGAATGGACTTGATGTTCGACTTGACCCCGCAATCCTTGGCTTCCGCCTCGAGGACGTTGAGGTGCTTGGCGCGACGCTTGCGCGTCTTCTCGGGATAGGCTTCGAGGACCTTGTCGACCAAACCCTTGACGTCGACGTCCTGATTCACGGACAGGCTCATGATGCCGGACTCCTGGAAAGAACTCTCCGTTCGCGCCGTCTCGTCACAGCGCGGGACCGGGCCCCTCCCTCCCACTCCCGCCCTTACCGGTGCGGGGGTGGGCTGGGGATGGGGCCAGTTGGATCGCCGAGGGATCCGGGGATCAGGCGCTGGCCTTGGCCGCTTCCTTGGCCGCCAGTTCGGCGAGCTGCTGTTCCTCGGTCTTCATGATGCCGAAGTCCATCAGCATCTCTTCCAGCTCTTCCATGGTGATCGGGGTCGGGATGACGCCGTTGCCCTTGTTGGCATGGATCTTGGTGGCGAGCTGGCGGTACTCGTCGGCCTGCTTGCTGTCCGGCGCGTACTCGATGACGGTCATGCGGCGCAGTTCGGCGTGCTGCACGATGTTGTCGCGCGGCACGAAGTGGATCAGCTTGGACCCGAGGCGCGCCGCCAGGGCCTCGGCCAGCTCCAGCTCCTTGTCGGTCTGGCGCTCGTTGCAGATCAGGCCGCCCAGGCGCACGCCGCCGCTGTTGGCGTACTTGAGAATGCCCTTGGAGATGTTGTTGGCGGCGTAGAGTGCCATCATCTCGCCGGACATGACGATGTAGATCTCCTGGGCCTTGTTCTCGCGGATCGGCATGGCGAAGCCGCCGCACACCACGTCGCCCAGCACGTCGTAGGAGACGTAGTCGACGTCCTCGTAGGCGCCGTTCTCCTCCAGGAAGTTGATGGCGGTGATGACGCCGCGGCCGGCGCAGCCGACGCCCGGCTCGGGGCCGCCGGACTCCACGCACTTGATGTTCTTGTAGCCGACCTTCAGAACGTCCTCGAGCTCCAGGTCCTCGACCGAACCGGCCTCGGCGGCGAGGTGCAGCACGGTGTCCTGGGCCTTGGCGTGGAGGATGAGGCGGGTGGAGTCCGCCTTGGGGTCGCAGCCGACGATCAGGATCTTCTGATCCATCTCGACCAGCGCGGCCAGGGTGTTCTGCGACGTGGTCGACTTGCCGATGCCGCCCTTGCCGTAGAAGGCGATCTGGCGAAGACCGGGAGTGGTCATGGTGCTCGCTCCTATGCTGTGTCCAAGTGGATCGGTGTCCGGGCCCCTTGGCCCCGTGCGGCGCGGGTGGTCGCCGCGTCCCGATCCCGGATATGCATCGAGCATGCCAACCGCGAAAATTCAGTCAACCTATTGGAAAACATGGGATGTTTGTCTTTGTCGCGATCCCGACGGAGGGTGCGTCAGGGTGGCGCAGCTGTGATGAACCCGACAAAGACCACAATCAATGTACGGACTAATACAGCGCGCCCGCGCCGCCGTCCGGCGACTCTCGCCCGGGGATGAACGCCAAGCCGGTTTCACCGGATCGGGCCATGGGCCCGGCCCGGCTCAGGCGGCCCGCTCCAGGGTCGCGCGCACCGCGGCGGCGCGGCCGTTGAGGATGTTGGCGGCGGCGCCGTGGTCCATCGACCGCATCAGCCGGGCCACCTCGTTGGCCCGGTGCAGCAGGTCGGCGGCGGCCTCCGGGCTGGCCGGGCGGTGTTCGACGGCGGCGGCCAGCAGGGCCGCGGTGCGCCGCGCCAGCGCCACCCCCTGGGCGACCAGGAAGCCGCACAGCGTGTCCAGCGCCGGCGGGCGCTGGGCGTGGCCGACGCCGAGCCGGGCGGCGAAGCGGTGCAACCACTTCACCTTGCGGATCAGCGCGACGACCAGCAGGGTGTCGAACTTCGGTTCGGGCAGCACGGTGTGCAGCAACTCGACCACGGCGTGGGCGAGGCGGGTCGCGGCGTCGACATAGTCCTCGAGGGCCTGGGCATCGGCCGGCTTGGCGAAGGGGCTGGGCTCCTCCTCGCGCTCCTGGAGGCTGTCCAGCATGCGCAGGGACAGCACGATCAGGCTGTCGACGGCGGCGATCACCGTCAGGCTGTCGTGCAGCGACACCAGGTTGCGGTTCTCCACGAAGCGCGTCAGGGTCGCCGCGCAGTGACGCAACGCCAGCCGCGCCACCCGGCGCGTCTCGAAGGCGACCTCGGTCAGCGGCCCGTGTCCGGCGCCCAGCGCCTCCATCACCAGGCGCTGGGCTTCCAGCCGCAGCAGGGCGTGCGACAGGTCGGCCACGCCGCCGGGACGCGCCACCGGCCGGTCGGCGCGGATGATCGCCTCGACCTGGGTGCGGCTTTGCCGCTCCACGCTCTCCAGCACGGCCTGCAGATGGTGGCGTCCCGCCCCGCGCAGCGTCATCAGCAGGGTGCGCATGGCCATGGCGATGGCGACGGCGCTGGGCAGCCCTTCCACCTCCACCGGCTCCGGCGCCCCGTGGGCCGCCGCCAGGGTGCCGAACAGGCGGTCGTGCAGGTGCTCGCGGCAGGCCGGCAGCATCACGTCCAGCAGCACCGGGGAGGCGTGGCGCAGCACGATCTCGTTGAGGCGGTCCGGCGATTGCCCGGCCAGGCCGTAGAGGGGGGCGCCGCCCGCGGGCAGCCCGGCGCGGCGGCGGTAGGGTTCAAGCAGCGCCAGCAGATCCTCGGCGGTGCCGTACGACATCGTCCGCCGCAGCAATTCGGCGGCGCGCACCGCGTCGTGGGCCTCCTGGGCCTGGCGCAGGCGGCGCGGCGGCAGCCTGGCGGGCGGGACGGCGGGCGGTGCGGCCGACGGTGTGGCGGGCGGTGTGGCGGGGTGCGGCGGCCGGGCCTGGGCCGGCGCCGGGCCGGTGGGGCGGCTCGTCGGCCAACTGACCGCAGCCGGCTTCGGCAACACGCCGTTTCGAGGTGTGTTCCGGCTGCGCCACCCCCACATCCCCACCCTCCTGCCTCGTTGCGGTGCCGCGGCGCAAGGCATCGCTGCCGTTGCCGTCGCGAATGGCCCTGGCGCCTCTTGGCCGCTTCTTGGCTGTTGTCCTGGTCGACGAGTCAGGATTATGCGTACCCGCGACGGGAACGACAAGGCTTGCGAACATTTTCTTAGGAGGCAGTGCGGGTGTTTGAGGACACTTTGGCTCGAGATTGCCGCGAATTGTCCGGCAACCGTCGCCAATCGCCGCGCGCGGCCGCCGTGCCTTATGCCGAAAGCCCTGTCGGGAAACGCAAAACCCGGCCGGAAGCGTTATAGGGTGGCGGCGGCGCTTGCGATTAGGATCGCCAGGAAGCGCGTTTCCGGCGGACCTCGTGTGCGCCGGGTGTTGGTGTCCCGTGGTGATCCGAAGGCGTGATGACGGTAGAACACGCGGTGTCCGCGCCGCGATGCGTGGTGTTCGAGGTGGGCGACCGCGGCTTGGCGCTGGCGGGGGACGCGGTGCGGCGCGTGGTGCCGCTGCCCCGGCTGATGACCCTGCCGGCCATGCCGCCGGTGCTCGCGGGCGTGATGATGGCGGCGGGGGCGGCGGTGCCGGTCCTGCGGCTCGACGTTCTGTTCGGGCTGGAGCGGCGCGACCCCGGCCTCTACACGCCGCTTCTCATGCTCCAGCGGCCCGACGGGCCGCTCGCCCTGATGGTCCACCGAGTGCTCGAGGTGGCGGAGGTGCCGCCGGACGGCTGGGCACCGGTCGATGCCGGCGCCTCGTTCAACCGCTGTGTGCGGGCGACCTGGGCCCGCCGGACCGGCCCGGTGCATCTGCTCGACGCCGACGCCCTGCTCAGCGCCGCCGAGCAGGCGCGGCTGGCCGATCTGCGCGACCTCGCCGCGGCGCGCATGGCGGCCTGGCAGGCGCCCGGCACGGGCGTGGCGTCCGAGGGGGCGTCGCCATGAGCCGAGCCATCGCCACGGCGTCGGTGCTGCAGCACCCGGCGTTCCACCGGATCAAGCGCCAGGTGATCGAGCGCACCGGCCTGGCCTACTACGCCGACAAGGATTCGGCGCTGGCGGAGCGGGTGCGGCGGCGCCTGGAGGCGCTGGCGCTGGCCGACGCCGGGGCCTACGCGGCGGTGCTTGAGGACGCCGCCGGCGGTCCCGGCGAGTTCCAGGCGCTGGTCGACGAGATCACCGTGGGGGAGACCTTCTTCTTCCGCTACCTCGAGCAGTTCGAGGCCTTGCGGGCGGTCGCCGTTCCCGAGTGCCTGCGTCGCAACGCCGCCTCGCGCACCCTGCGCATCTGGAGCGCCGGCTGCTCCACCGGGGCCGAGCCCTATTCGGTCGAGATCCTGCTGAAACGTCACTTCGCGCAGGCGCTGGACGGCTGGCAGGTGACGATCGTCGGCACCGACATCAACCGCGCCTTCCTGCGCCAGGCCCAGGACGCGGTCTACAGCGACTGGGCGCTGCGCGGCGTGGCGGCGGACATCCGCAACGCCTGCTTCGAGGCGGGGGAGGGCGGCGCCTGGGCGCTGAAGCGGGCCTACCGCGAATGGACGCGGTTCGGCGTCTTCAACCTCAGCACCGGCAGCCTGCCCTCCTGGGTGGACGGCCTGGCCGGCTTCGACATCGTGCTGTGCCGCAACGTCATGATCTACTTCGACGAGCCGACCCGCATGCGGCTGGTGCGCGGGCTGCACGACGTGCTGACCGACGGCGGCTGGCTGTTCGTCGGCCACGCCGAGGCCGGGCTGGAACTGGCGTCCCCCTTCACCACCGTCCCGGTCCCGGGCGCGACCCTGTACCGCAAGCCGATCCCGCTGCCGCCGATCCCGCTGCCGCCGGTGCCGATCGCCCCGCCGCGCGCCGCCGCGCCACCCGCGCCGCCGGCCGCACCGGAGCCGGCGTCCGCCGTGGCGGCGGACGCCGCCGCGCCGTCCCCGACCGCCGCCGCCGCCGTGCCGAGTCTGGACGATCTGGTGGACCTCGCCGACCGCGGCGAGTGGGCCCAGGCGCTCGACGCGTGCGAGGCGCTGGTGGAGGCCTGCCCGACCCACGCCGCCGTCCACTATTACCGGGGCCTGATCGAGGAGCACCTCGGCGTGGGCGATCCGGTGGCGGCCTTCCGTCGCGCCCTCTACCTCGACCAGGGCCTGGCGCTGGCGCATTATCACCTGGCGCTGGTCCATTGGCGGCGCGGCCAGATGGAGCCGGCGCGGCGGCACTTCCGCAACGCCCGGATGACCCTGGTCGGCCACGCCCCCGACGAGCTGGTGGCCCACGGACGCGGGCTCAGCGTGCGCGAACTCGCCGCCATGGTCGACCTGTGGCTGCCCGGGCGCGGCGCCGGCACCGGGGCCGTGGCGGGCGGGAGGGGCCGGGCATGACCGGCGCGTCCGAGCGCATCGACTGGGACGCCCTGCGGCGCCGGCTGGCGCGCGACCGCGCCGCCTTCCACGACGCGGTCGCCGGGCGCGGGGCGTGGACGGAGGACCTGCTGGACCGCCGCACCGCCGAGCTGGCGCGCCGGCCGGACGGCGACCGGCCGGGGGCCGGGGCGACCGTGCGCCTGCTGCTGGGCCGCGGAGCGGGTGGGCGGTACGCCTTCGAGCTGGGCCAGGTGAACCGGGTCCATCCGGTGTCGCGGTGGACCCCGGTGCCCGGCGCCCAGCCGGCGCTGCTCGGGCTCATCGCCATTGCCGGCCGCGTGCTTCGGCTGTTCGACGCGGACCGGCTGTGCGGGGCGCCGCCGGGACTCGACGGCGGGTCTGGCGGCGGGTCCGGCGGCTTCGCCGTGCTGCTGCGCGGCCACCGCAAGGTGCCGGTGGCGGTGCGCCTGCGCGCCGTCGAGGCGGTGGAGGAGCGGCCGGCGGAGTCGTTGCGGCCGCCACAGGGCGTGGTGCTGTCGTTCGTGGCGGCGTTGGGGGCGGACGGCGTTCCTCTGCTCGACGGCGCGGCCATCGTGAAGGAACTGGACGGGGACTGAGATCCGATGAAATTCAGCGTGGCGCAGAAACTGGCCTTGGCGTTCATCCTGGTGAGCGCGTTCGCCCTGGCCCCCATCGCCTACCAGTTCCGGCAGTTCGACACCGCGTTCCGGGTGATCGGCACGATCGTCACCCAGGACGTCGAGGCGGCGAAGCTGCTGCAGCGCATCGCCGCGTCCCAGGCGACGCTGCGCGGCCGCCGCTCCGAAGCGATGGTGGAGACCGTGCTCGCCCGCGCCGAAGGGCGCAGCTTCGACGTGGCCGCGCTGCGCCGCGCCTACGAGGAGGCGGCGCGCGCCAACTTCGCCGACATCGCCGAATTGAGGCGGCTGACCGCCGCCCGGATGGTGGAGACCACCTCGCAGCGGCGCGCGGCCATCTGGCAGGAGTTCAACGCCTTCGCCACCGAGGTGGACCGCCAGCTCCACGAGGCCCTGCCGCTGGGCCTGCAGATCTTCGACCTGCTGGGGGCCGGGCGCGTCGAGGACGCGCGCACCGCGACGGCGCGCATCGCCGCGCTGCGCGACGCCGTCGACCAGCAGGTCGAGGGCTCGGAGGAGATCCTCGACCGGCTCACGGCGGCCGGGCAGAGCCGCGTCGACGACCTCTACGAGGAGATCGTGCAGTCGGCCCTGGTCGCCACCATCGGCCTGCTGGCGGCGGCCATGGCGGTGGCGCTGCTGATCGGCCGTTCGATTACCGGCCGCCTCGGCCGGGTCATCGCCGCCGTCCGGCAGATCGGCGAGGGCGACCTGACGCGGCGCGTCGCGATCCCCGGCAAGGATGAGCTGGCGGTGCTGGGCGACCGCCTCAACGTCATGGCCGAAGGGCTGCGGTCGATCGCCCAGGGGGTGCGCGGCGCCGCGGAGAACGTCCACGCCGCGACGTCGCAGATCCGCGCCTCCACCCAGCAGCAGGCGGCCAGCGTCTCGGAGCAGCTGGCGGCGGTGGAGGAGACGATGGCCACCCTGTCGGAGATCACCGCGTCGGGCGCGCAGATCTCCAAGCGCGCCCAGGACGTGGCGGCCGGGGCGCAGAACGCGTCGGCCTCCTCCAACTCCGGCCTGAAGGCGGTGGACGACACCATCCAGGCCATGGACGCCATCCGCGAGCAGGCCGAGACGGTGGCGGAGACCATCGTCATGCTGTCCGAGCGCACCCAGGCCATCAGCGACATCATCGTCACCGTCAGCGACATCGCCGAGCGCAGCCACCTCCTCGCCCTCAACGCCGCCATTGAGGCGGCCGCGGCCGGCGAGCACGGCCGCACCTTCTCGGTGGTGGCGTCCGAGATCAAGAGCCTGGCCGACCAGGCCAAGGACGCCACCGCCCAGGTGCGCTCCAACCTGTCGGAGATCCAGCAGGGCATCAACGCCTCGGTGATGCTGACCGAGGAGGCGGTGAAGCGGGTGGCCGCCGGCAAGCGCCAGAGCGATGCCACCCAGACCACCATCCGCCAGATGGCCGACAACATCCAGGAGAGCGTGCTGGCCTTCCAGCAGATCGTCGCCGGCACGAACCAGCAGCAGATCGGGCTCGAGCAGGTGATCCAGGCCCTGCAGAACATCCGTCAGGCCAGCACCCAGACGGCGGCCGGCACCCGGCAGCTCGAGGGCGCGGCGGCGAACCTCAACGACCTCGGCCAGGGCCTGGTCGAGGCGGTCAGGAACTACCGCGTGTGACGGACATCCGCCAGCGGCTCCTCGCCGCCTTCGATCTCGAACACAAGGAGCATCTCGCGGAGATCCGCCAGGCGCTGCGGGCGGCCCGCGACAGCGGCCAGCCGGTCGACCTGGACGAGCTGCACCGCCGCGCCCACAGCCTCAAGGGGGCGGCGCGCGCCGTCGACCTGCCGGCGGTGGAGGCGGTGGCCCACCGCATGGAGTCGGTGTTCCTGGCCGTTCAGTCCGGCCGCGTCGCCCTGGCGGAGCCGGTGGTCGGGCTGCTGTTCCAGGCCCTCGACGCCATCGAGGACGTCGCCGCCGCCGCCGCGCAGGGCGCCGCGATGGACGCCCCGGCCGCGCTGACCGACGCCCTCGACGACCTCGGCGGCGGAGCGGCGCTGCCGGTCGCGCCGCGGCGCTCCGACGCGGTCCCGCGGGCCGCCCCCCGGCCAACACCCCAGACGGCCGCGCCCCAGACGGCCGCTGCCCAGACGGCCGCTGCCCAGACGGCCGCTGCCCAGACGGCCAGCGCCCAGACGGCCGCGCCCGCCCGCCCGCCCGGCCGGCCGCCCGCCGCCACGGAGGCGGCGCCGACGCCCCACCTGGTGCGCATCAACGCCGCCACCCTCGGCCATTTCGTGGACACCGCCGCGGCGCTCCTTCCCGAGCTCGAGCGCCAGGCCGAGGTGGCCGGCGAGCTCAAGCGCCTGCGCCAGGAGTGGCAGGCTCTGGAACACCACTGGCGGCGCCTGCGGCGGGGGGTGGAGCGCGGCAACGCGCGGGCGTCGCAGGGCATGGCCGGCCAGCTCGACGGGTTCGAGCGCCGGCTGCGCGCCGCGGCCGACCTGCTGGGACGCGCCGGGCGAACCCACCAGAGCAGCCAATGGGCCCTCAGGCTGTGGGGCGACACCCTCCAGGACGACGTCCGCCGCCTGCGCATGGTCCCGGCCGAGACCCAGTTCGGCGATCTCGGCCGGATGACCCGCGAGATCGCCCGGGCCCAGGGCAAGGAGGTCGAGGTCGAACTGCTCGGCCTGGCGGTCGAGGCGGACCGCGAGGTGCTGCAGCGGCTGAAGGACCCCGTGGTCCACCTGCTGCGCAACGCCGTCGGGCACGGCGTCGAGCCGCCCCAGGTCCGCCTCGACGCCGGCAAGCGCGCGGCCGGCCGCATCACCCTCGCCACCAGCGCCCAGGCGGGGCACCTGGTGGTCGCCATCGAGGACGATGGCCGCGGCCTGGACACCGCCGCGATCGCCCGCATCGCGGTGGAGCGCGGCTTCCTGGCGGTCGACGAGGAGGCGGACGCGACGCCGGAGCGGCTGTCGGGCCTGGTCCTGGAGCCGGGCTTCACCACCGCCGGCGCGGTCACCGAGATCTCCGGCCGCGGCATGGGCCTGTCGATCGTGCGCGAGGCGGTGCGTCGCCTCCAGGGCACGCTGACCGTGGGGCCGCGCGCGGGCGGCGGCACCGCCGTCTCCCTGGCCGTGCCGATCCTGCTGTCGACCCAGCGGCTGCTGTTCGTGGAGGTGCGCGGGCACGTGCTCGCGCTGCCCGGCGGCGCGGTGGCGCGCCTCCATCATGTGGACGTGGACCGGGTCTTCACGGTGGCCGGACGGTCGATGGTCCACCTGGACGACCAGGACCTGCCGGTCGCCTCGCTGGCCGCCCATCTCGGCCTCGGCGACCGCGAGGGGGTGCCGGAGCGTCTGCCGATCGCGGTGGTGCGCAGCGGCACCGGCACGGTCGCGCTGGTGGTCGATTCCTTCGTCACGGCCCGCGACGGCCTGGTCTCCTCCATCGACGAGGTCGGCCTGGACGCCAACCGCTTCGTCGGCACCGTGCTGATGGAGGACGGCACGCCGGTCCTGGTGGTGAACCCCGCGACCTTGGGCGAGCACGCCGAGAGCGGGGCGGTCTTCGTCGCCCAGCGGGGCGAGGCGCCGCCGCCGCCCACCATCCTCGTGGTCGACGACAGCATCACGACCCGCACCCTGGAGCGCAGCATCCTGGAGGCCCATGGCTACACGGTGGTGCTGTGCGTCGACGGGCGCGACGCCCTGGAGCGGCTGCGGGAGACGCCGGTCGACCTGGTGGTGTCGGACGTGGAGATGCCGCACATGGACGGCTTCACCTTGCTGCAGGTCGTCAAGGAGGACCCCGCCACGGCGGCGATCCCCGTGATCCTCGTCACCTCGCGCGACAGCGACGAGGACCGGGAGAGGGGTTTGCGCCTCGGCGCAGACGCCTACATCGTCAAGACGCGATTCGACCAGGGGGAACTGTTGGAAGGCATCCGCCGCCTGCTATGAGCGACGCATCGACCATCGCGCGCAAGGTCAGGGTTCTGGTCGTCGAGGATTCCCCCGTCGTCCAGCAACTGCTCGTCCACATCATTGGCCAGGACCCGCGCCTGGAGGTGGCGGCGGTCGCCTCCTCGGCCGAGGTGGCGCTGCGGCTGATCGGAACGATCGCCCCCGACGTGGTGTCGCTGGACATCCGCCTGCCCGGCATGGACGGATTCGAGGCGACGAAGCGGATCATGAACCAGCACCCCGTGCCGATCGTCGTGGTCGCCAACGACGTCCATGACGCCAGCACCGACATCTCGATGAACGCCCTGCGCGCCGGCGCGCTCGCGGTGGTGGAGAAGCCGGGCAGCGTCAGCCGCGCCGACTACGACGCGGTCGCCCGCCATCTCTGCACCCAGCTCGTCGCCATGAGCCAGGTGCGGGTCATCCGCCAGCGCGTCCGTGCCGCGGCCCAGCCGCTGGCCGCCGCCCCGCCGCCGCCCCACCCGGAGGCGGTGGAGCGCACCTACGGGGCGGTCGGGCTGGTCGCCTCCACCGGCGGGCCCAACGCGCTGGTCAAGGTGCTGAAGGGGCTCCCCCGCGACTTCCCCCTGCCGATCCTGGTGGTGCAGCACATCGGTGCCGCCTTCGTCGCCGGCTTCGCCGGCTGGCTCGACACCGTCTGCCCGCAGACGGTGGTTCTGGCGGAGCACCGGATGGAGCCGCGTCCGGGCCACGTCCACGTCGCGCCTGGCGACCACCACCTCGAGGTGGAGATGGGCACGCTTCGCCTGCGCCGCGGTGCCCCGGTGTGCGGGCAGCAACCGTCGGGCAGCGTGCTGTTCGCGTCCATGGCGGCCAGCTACGGGGCGGCCGGCATCGGGGTTCTGCTGACCGGCATGGGCGAGGATGGCGCGGATGGTTTGTTGTCCTTGCATCGGGCCGGCGGCTACACTGTCGCCGAAGACGCGTCCACCGCCGTCATCTATGGCATGCCGGGGGCTGCCGTCGCCCTGGGAGCCGTCGTCGAGGCGTTGCCGCTGCACAAGATCGCGGCCCGTCTCAATGAACTCGTTTTGCCGAACACGGGGTCTTGATGCCTGCCGGTCCGATCGTCCTTGTCGACTCCTCTGCGACCCAGAGCCTGCTCTACCGGCTGCGCCTGGAGGAGCGGGGGCTTGAGGTGGTCGGCGTCGACACCGTGGAGGCGGCGCTGTCCCAGCTGCGCCGGATCGACCCGGCCGTGGTGGTGGTCAACCTGCGCACCGTGGCCGCCGGCGCCGACACCGAGGCCCTGGTGGCGGCGCTGCGCGCCGAGAGTCCGGGCCCGTCCGCCCTGGCGGTGGTGCTGCTGGGCGACGGGGACGGCGGTTCCGCCGGCGGCGTCCACCGCATCGTCGGGGCGGAACCGGAGGCGGTGGTCGCCGCCGTCTGCCGGATCGTCGAGGACCTCGGGGCGGCACCCGGGGCGGCACCCGGGGCGGCACCCGGGGCGGCATCGGACGGGCCGCCCCGGACGATGGCCTCGGGCGAGCGGCCGGCGCCGGACACGGTGTTCCGCCGCGGCCGCATCCTGGTGGTGGACGACAGCGTCACCTACCGGGAGTTCCTGCGCCTGGAACTGGAGGACGAGGGCTGCCGGGTGACCGTCGCCGGCGGCCCGCGCGAGGCGTTCGACGCCCTGGAGACCGGCGACTTCGACGTGGTGGTGGTCGATCTGGTGATGCCCGGGGTGACGGGCACCGAGCTGTGCGAGGCCTTCGACCGCTTCCGCCGCGAGCGCTGCCGGCTGTTCGACATCCTCGTCCACACCAGCCAGGACCGCGCCGAGCTTCTGGTTTCGTGCCTCACCGCCGGTGCCGACGAGTTTGTCGGAAAGTCACAGCCACTGGACGTGTTCAAGGTGCGGGTTCTATCGCTGCTCCGCCGCACGTTTTTTGTGGAGGATTGCTTTCTCCGTTGATCCCGGCTGTTTGGCCAGGCGAGACACGGGATGGCGATACGTTCGACCTAGGCCCACCCTGCCCCTGTACTCCCAATGATGGATTTGCGGAAGCCAAGACAACATTTAATTTATGGCGGTCCGTTGCGCCCGGACGGATGGGACCGGAGTGGCGGGATGTGGTCCATCGACGCCCGGGCGGGGGCTCGCGTTCGGGGACGTGGGAATGAGAAGGGGCATTCGTGGACCGTTCCGCCAAGCGCAACCTGAACGCCGGCCTGAACGCGTCTGCCGCGCTCGCGCCGCTCTGGCCCGAGCCGTTGCAGAACGCCCGGCGCATCTGCCGGGCCAATCCGGCACCGGCCCTGGTGTTCGCCGGCCCCGGCCAGACACTCTCCTGCAACGACGCGTTCCGCCGCTGCCTGGCCACCGAGGCTCCGGACCCCGGTGCGGCGCCGTCCCTGTTCTGGGGCGGCGGCTGGGCTGCGCTGGGGCCGGCGCTGGCGGCATTGCACGCCGACCCGGCGCGGGCCGGTGACGATGGGCTGCCGGTGCGGGTGGACGCGGCGGCGCTGCTGGCTCCGCTGACCCTCCGCCTGGTCCCGGTCCTCGACAGCGGCCGGGTGGTCGGCGTCTACGCCGCGGCGGAGCCGGCGATGGCGGACGACCTGTCCTGCCGATTCGAGGACGAGTGCGAGCGGGTGCGCTCGGCCGCGCGCGAGGAGACCGCACGGGCCAACGCCGCCAAGGCGCGGTTCCTGGCCGCCGCCAGCCACGACCTGCGCCAGCCCTTCCAGGCCATGCGGCTGTTCCTGGGGGTGCTCGACCAGCAGGTGGGCCAGGCCAGCCCGGCCGCCGCCACCGTGGAGAAGCTGAGCAACGCGCTGGAGGCGGGGGAGCGGCTGCTTCACGCGCTGCTCGACATCTCCATCCTCGATTCCGGGCAGCTCACGCCCAAGCCGGCGGAGGTGGCGCTGGACGGCCTGATCGCCAACCTGATCGAGGAGGCGCGGCCCCAGGCCACCGAGAAGGGGCTGACCCTGAAGGCCCGGCTGTCGCCGGCGTGCGTGCACACCGACCCGGTGCTCCTGGAACGCATCGTCCGCAACCTGCTGAGCAACGCCATCCGCTACACCCACACCGGCACCGTTCTGGTGGCCATGCGGCGGCGTGGCGACGGCGTGCGGATCGAGGTCTGGGACACCGGCTTCGGCATCCCCGAGGAGCAGCGGACCGCCATCTTCGAGGAGTTCCACCAGCTCGAGAACCCGGAACGCGACCGCACCCGGGGATTCGGCCTCGGCCTGGCCATCGTCCAGCGGCTGGCCGGGCTGCTGGCGCTGCCGCTCGACGTGCGCTCGCACCTCGGCCGCGGCTCGGTCTTCGCGGTGAGCGTGCCGCTCAGCCGGGCCGCCGCCGCCGCCCCGGTGGTGGCGGTGGCGGTCGAACGCGCCACCGACGGCCTGTCGGGGCGCACCGTGCTGGTGGTCGACGACGAGGAGATGGTGCTGTTCGGGCTGCGCATGATGCTGGAGGCGTGGCGGTGCAAGGTGGTGGCGGCCGCCGACCTGCGCGAGGTCATCGCCGGGCTCGACCAGATGACCGTCCCACCCGACCTGATCCTCACCGACCTGCGGCTGCCGGGCGACGCCAGCGGCTTCGACGTGATCCAGCGGGTGCGCCGGCTCTACCGCCGGGACGTGCCGGCGGTCGTGCTGACCGGAGAGACGTTCGATTCCCCCCTCGCCGGGGCCGACCGGCCCAAGTGCTGGATGCTGCGCAAGCCCCTTCAGCCCGAGGAGCTGCGCGAGGTCTTGACGACGGCACTCGAATCCTGACCCGACCCGACCGGCCGCCGGCGGCCTGGCAGGCGTGTGCGATTTCCGTGAGATCGGCCGCCGCTGCGCAGGGTCGTTAACGGAGCCGCGCGACCCTCGTCCCACGCCCCCGCGGGGCGGCGGGCGATCAGCAAGCGAGGGATCGGGAATGACGTGCATTGTCGGCTTGGTCGATGGCGACCGCGTGTGGATGGGTGGGGACAGCGCCGGGGTGTCGGGCCTCGACATCACCGTGCGGGCCGACACCAAGGTCTTCCGCAACGGCGACATGCTGATCGGCTTCACCAACTCCTTCCGGATGGGCCAGCTGCTGGCCTACACGCTGGCACCGCCGCCGCGCGCCGACGGGGCGGACGTCTTCCGCTACCTCGTCGTCGACTTCGTCGACGCCGTGCGCGCGTGCCTGAAGGACGGCGGCTACGCCCAGCGCTCCAACGACGTGGAGAGCGGCGGCACCTTCCTGGTGGCCTACGCCGGGCGGCTGTTCTCGGTGCAGTGCGACTATCAGGTCGGCGAGGCGGTGCGGGGCTACCACGCCATCGGCTGCGGCGCCGATTACGCGCTCGGCTCGCTCGCCTCCACCGTCGGTCTGCCGGCCGGGGAGCGGGTGCGCACCGCGCTGGCCTGCGCCGAACTGTTCAGCGGCGGGGTGCGCAGCCCGTTCACCGTGCAGTCCCTGGAGGCGCGGCCGCGCCTGTCGCTGACCGAGGCGGCCTGAGGCCCGCCCGCCCCGCCCCGGGCGGTCACGGCAGGCTGGGCAGCAGGCCCGGGCCCGCGTGGCCGTGGAACGCGCCCTCGGCGATCAGCGCCTTGGCGGCGGCGAGATCGGGGGCGATCCGCCGGTCCTGGTCGAAGGCCGGCACGCGGCGGCGCAGCCGGGCCAGGGCGTCGGCCAGGGCCGGCGCGGTGGCGAGCGGGGCGCGCAGGTCGACGCCCTGGGCCGCCGCCATCAGCTCCACGGCGACCACGCCGGCGAGGTTGTCGCCCATGTCGAGCAGCCGGCGGGCGGCGTGGGTGGCCATGGAGACGTGGTCCTCCTGGTTGGCCGAGGTGGGCAGGCTGTCGACGCTGGCGGGGTGGGCGAGCTGCTTGTTCTCGCTGGCCAGCGCCGCCGCGGTGACCTGGGCGATCATCAGGCCGCTGTTCAGCCCGGGCTCGCGGATCAGGAAGGCGGGCAGGCCCGACAGGGCGGAGTCCATCAGCAGCGCGGTGCGGCGTTCCGAGAGGGCGCCGGTCTCGGCGATGGCCAGCGCCAGCACGTCGGCGGCCAGGGCCACCGGCTCGGCGTGGAAGTTGCCGCCGGACAGGATGTCCCCGCCCCCGTCGGGATCGGGGAACACCAGCGGGTTGTCGGACACCGCGTTGGCCTCGCGCTCGAGCACCCCGGCGGCGAAGCGCAGATGGTCCAGGACCGCCCCCATGACCTGGGGCTGGCAGCGCAGGGAATAGGGGTCCTGCACCGTGCCGTGCTCGCCGCGGTGGGAGTCGCGGATGCCGCTGCCCGCCAGCAGGCGGCGCAGCACCGCCGCCACGTCGCTCTGGCCGGGCTGGCCGCGGGCGGCGTGGATGCGCGGGTCGAACGGGCTGTCGCTGCCCATGGCGGCGTCGAGGCTCAGGGCGCCGGCGACCAGCGCCGCGGCGAAGCCGTCCTCCAGGGCGAACAGGCCGAGCAGGGCCAGCGCGGTCGACACCTGGGTGCCGTTGAGCAGGGCGAGCCCCTCCTTGGCCTCCAGCTCCAGCGGGCGCAGCCCGGCCCGGGCCAGCGCGTCGGCCGCCGCCAGACGCTCCCCGCCGACATCGGCCTCACCCTCGCCGATCAGCACGCCCGACAGATGGGCCAGCGGCGCCAGGTCGCCCGAGGCCCCGACCGACCCCTTGGCGGGCACCACCGGCAGCACGTCGTGCGCGTGCAGCGCCACCAGCGCGTCGATGACCTCGCCGCGCACCCCGGAATGGCCGCGGGCCAGCGCGTTGACCTTCAGGGCCAGCACCAGGCGTACGGCGGCGGCCGGCAGGTCCGGGCCGGTGCCGGCGCTGTGGGACAGCACCAGGCGGCGCTGCAGCTCGCGCACCTGGTCCGGCGGGATGCGCTGGCGTGCCAGCAGGCCGAAGCCGGTGTTGACGCCGTAGACCGCGCGGTCGCCCCGGGCCGCGGCGGCCACCGTGCGGGCCGCCGCCGCGATGCCGGCCCGGCAGGCCGGGTCCAGGTGCAGCGCCGTGCCCGGGCCGGCGAGGCGGCGCAGCTCGGCCAGCGTCAGGGTGCCGGGGGTGAGGACGAAGGGAAGGCTCATGACGGGGCTCCGGCCGCGGTGGCGCTGCTGTCCCTCCATATGTGCGTTTTTGCGCTGCGACGCAAATGGGCACGTTTTGGTGGCAAGCTTGTGACGTCCGGCAATCTTAATACCTCGTTTACCACGAAAGCGCCCAATCCTCCCAACGCGACCACCCCCGACGTGGCGCGGCGTCAATCGGAGGAGCTTCAATGCCACCCAAGACCCGGCCGACGGCCACCCCCGGCGAGGACCGCCCGGTCTTCGGCAGCCGGTATTTTGTCCGGATCCTGGTCGCAACCTTCGTCTTCAGTGCGGCCATCAACGTCCTGATGCTCGGCGTGCCCCTCTATTCGCTGCAGGTGTTCACCCGGGCCATCCCGTCGGGCAACGTCGACACCCTGGCGATGCTGACCCTGATTACGGTGCTGGTGCTGTCGATGATGGCGCTGCTGGAGGTGGTGCGCTCCCGGCTTCTGGCGCGCGCCGCCAACGCCCTGGAGGTGGCGTGGCGACGCCGGCTCGGCGCCGACGTGCTGGAGGCCGCCGGGCGCGGCCGGCCGGAGCCGCAGCCGATGGCCGATCTGGCCGAGGTGAAGGCGACGCTGACCCGGCCGGCCGTCGCCGCGGCCATGGACCTGCCCTGGACGCCGCTGTACGTCATCGGCATCTGGCTGATCCACCCGGTGCTGGGCGGCCTGATGCTGGGCGCGATGGCGGTGCTGCTGCTGCTGGGCTGGGTCGGCCACCTCGCCGGCAAGGAGCTGGCGGAGGACGCGCGCCAGCCCGCCGGCCGCGCGCAGCGCCTGTTCGAGGCGGTGCAGGCCCGCGCCGGCACGGTGCGCGCCCTGCGCATGGGGCCGGCGGTGCTGGACGCGGTGATGCGCGACAGCCTGACCACGGCGGCGCTGACCGGCCGCGCCGGCGAACGCGCCGCCACCGTCAGCGCGGTGACCAAGTGGGTGCGCTACATCCTGCAGATCGCCGTCACCGGCACCGGCGCCTGGCTGGTGATCGACAACCATCTGACCTTCGGCGGCATGATCGCCACCTCCATGCTGGTGGCCCGCGGCATGGCCCCGGTCGAGCAGACCGCCGGCGCCTGGAGCCAGGTGCTGAAGTCGCTGCAGGCGTGGCGCCGGCTGGCCCCGGTGCTCAAGCGCCTGGCGCGCGAGCCGGAGCGGGTCGCCGTCGCCGTCGGGCCGGAGCGCCTGACCCTGGAGAACGTTCTCTACGTTTCGCCGCGCGACCAGAAGCCGATCCTGCGCGCCGTGTCGCTGGCGGCCGAGCCGGGCGAGACCGTGTGCATCGTCGGCGCCAACCGCTCGGGCAAGTCGGTGCTGGCCCGCCTGCTGGCCGGCGCCCAGGCGCCGTCGGCCGGCACCCTGCGCCTCGGCGGCCTGGCGGTGGCGGCGCTCAACCCAAAGGACCCCCGCACCGCCGTCGGCTTCCTGCCCCAGCAGGTCGACCTGCTGCCCGGCACCATCGGCGACAACATCGCCCGCTTCCTGGACGACGCCGAGCCCGAGGAGATCGCCGAGGCGGCGCGGCGCGCCGGCATCCACGCCTGGATCGAGGGGCTGGCCCAGGGCTACGACACCCCGGTGGACGACGGCGCCATGCCGCTGAGCGGCGCCGTTGCCCGGTTGGTCGGCCTGGCCCGCGCCGGCTTCGGCCGCCCGGCCATGATGGTGCTCGACGACCCCGCCGCCGGGCTGGACGACGAGGGGATGGGGGTGGTCCGCGGCTTCCTGGCCGACGCCAAGGAGCGTGGCGTCACCACCGTCGTCCTCAGCCACCAGCCCGCCTTCATCGACCTCGCCGACAAGGTGTTCGTCCTCAAGAACGGCATGGCCATGGACGTCACGCCGCGCCGTGCCGAGGCCGGCAACCCCGGCGCCGTCGGCCACCTGCACCCGGTGGAGGGCGGGCGGCGTGCCGCCGTCCCGGCCGCCGGCTGATCGCCGCCGCGTGTCCCGTCTCCCCACCCGAACCCCACCTGAACCCCACCCGAACCGGAGCAGACCATGAGCACGCTGAGCAAGATGCGCGGCCTCGTCCCCGACACCGGCGTCCGGTCGCTGCTGCTGGGCGGTTGCGCGGTGCTGGCCGTCGGCTTCGGCGGGATGACCGCCTGGGCCTCCCTGGCGCCGCTGCATTCCGCCGTCTCCGCGGCCGGCGCATTGGCCCCGGAAACCGGACGCAAGGTGGTGCGCCACCAGGAGGGCGGCGAGATCGCCGAGGTGCTGGTGCGCGAGGGCGACCAGGTGGCCGCGGGCGAGGTCCTGCTGCGCCTGGACGCCACCGAGGCGGCGACCCGGCTGGAGATGCTGCAGGCGAGCTGGCGCGACGCCCTGGCCGTCCGGGCCCGGCTGACCGCCGAGCTGCTGGACCACGACGCGGTGGAGTGGCCGCAGGAGCTGGCGGAGGGCCGGGCCAACGACCCGGCGGTGGCCAAGGCCGTCGACAACCAGAAGACGCTCTTCGAGGTGCGCCGCGCCCAGCTCGGCACCGAGGAGGAGCTGATCGAGGAGCGCGTCGCCACCCTGGCGGAGGAGGCCAGGAGCCTGGAGGAGCAGCGCGGCTATCTGGCCCGCGAGATCGCGCTGATCGCCGACGACCTGGAGATCACCGAAGGCCTGCTGAAGCGCGGCAACGCCACCCGCACCAAGCTGGTGGAGCAGCAGAAGGAGCAGGCGCGCCTCAAGGGCCGCGACCACGAGCTTCAGGCCGACATCGCCAAGATCCGCCAGGAATCGGTGGAGGCCCAGGCCGACCTGGTGAAGCGGCGCAACGACTTCCGCGAGAAGGTGCTGGTCGACCTGGAAAAGGCGCGCGCCGACGTCGCCCGCCTCGCCGAGCAGATCCGCGACGCCCGTAACCGTCTGGCCGCCCGCGAGATCAAGGCGCCCGATGCCGGCACCGTGGTGATGCACGCCAACCCCGTCGCCGGCGGCATGGTGGCCGGCAACGAGCCGATCCTCGACATCGTGCCCGACAGCCGCGACCTGCTGGCCGAGGTGCGGGTGACGCCCAAGGACATCAAGTCGGTGGCGCTGGACCTGCCGGTGAAGGTGAAGCTGACGTCCTATGACAGCCGCGTCGTCGGGTCCCTGGACGGCCGGGTCGAGTACGTCTCGGCCGACCGGGTCACCGATCCGGCGCTGCGCCAGGACTACTACCTCGTGCGCATCCGCCTCGACGACTCCGACCCCCATGAGGTGCACAACCTCACCGTCAAGCCGGGCATGCCGGTCGAGGCCAGCATCATCCTGGGCGAGCGCACGCCGCTCGACTACATCCTCTCGCCGCTGGCCAACTCCTACAACAAGGCGTTCATCCAGGAGTGACGGGGAGCGTTCCGGGGCGCGGGTGCGGCGGGGGCGCTTCGGCGCCCCCGTCCGCGTGGGCGCCGCCGGCCTCCTCCAGCAGCCAGTCGCGAAAGGCGGCGATCGCCGGCCGGTCGCCCGCCCCTTCGGGGTGGACCAGCCAATAGGCGCCCATCGAGGCGGCGATCTCCGGGAACGGCGCGGCAAGTCGGCCCGCCGCGAGGTCGTCGGCGGCCAGCAGCTGGTCGGCCACCGTCGCCCCCAGCCCGGCGGCGGCGGCGTTGAGCGCCGGGTCCATGGCACCGAACACCGGGGCGTGCCGCAGGCTCTCGAATTCCGGCAGGCCGGCGGCCCGCAGCCAGGCGGTCCAGTCGGAGCCGTCCTCGCAGCCGTGCAGCAGGGCGACGCGCTCCAGCTCCGCCGGCCGGCGCAGCCGGTCGGCCAGGGCCGGGGCGCAGACCACGGTCAGGCGCTCCGCCAGAACCTCGACGCCGGCCAGGCCGCGCGGCGGTTCGCGGCAGAAGGCGATCGCCGCGTCGAACGCCCGCGGGTCGAAATCCGGGCCGTGGTTCCACGCCACCGTGACCCGGACGCGCACGTCGGGGTGGCGCGCCTGGAAGCGCTGCAGGCGGGGCATCAGCCAGCGCGTGCCGAAGGTGAACGCCACCGAGATGCGCAGGTCCCGCCCCCGCTCGGCAAGCCGCCCCACGGTGCCGGCGATCTGGTCGAAGCAGTCCGTCAGCACGGGCAGCAGGGACTCACCCGCCGCCGTCAGTTCGACGCGGCGGGTCAGGCGGCGGAACAAGGGCAGCCCGATTCCCTCCTCCAGCGCCTGGATCTGCCGGCTCACCGCGCCCTGGGTCACGCACAGCTCGTCGGCCGCCTTGGAGAAGCTGAGGTGGCGCGCCGCCGCCTCGAAGGCACGGAGCGCGTGCAGGGAGGGAAGGGAGCGCCGCATGCCGCCGGGTCCATGGATGAGTGAGACTCATGCATAGCATGAGAAGCATTGGCTTGTCGCGGGGGCAGGATTCCCCGAACCTCCGATGCGACAACAGGTGTCGAAGGATGGAGCGACATGGTGGACATGAGCGAAGCGCATCGCCTGGGGCGGTGGGGCGGCGTCGGCGGATGGCTGTCGGCCGCGCTGCCGCCGATCGCCGTCTGGCGGGAGCGGCGGCGCTACCGCCGTGCGCTGGCCCGCATGGACGCCCATCTCTGGTCGGACATCGGCCTGGACGAGGCGACGGTGCGCGCGGAGATCGCCAAGCCGTTCTGGGTGGCCTAGAGCGAAACATCCCGGCCGTCACCCTGAGCGGGGCGTGGTGTGGCCGTCATCGCCGAGGGAGGCGCCCGGCGGTCGCCGGATGATCCCGGAAGCGGGCCGGCCACGGCGCGAAGACATATTTGCAAAGCGGAGCGGCAACAAACAATCAACGACCGGGCAAGGACCCGCCGTCGCGCCGCCTCGTGTCCGGGGGCGGCAATACATCGGGGGGGATGCCGGCGGGCCGGCTGGCGCACCGGCGCGGCATCTTGCCGCGTCGGATCGGCGCGCGGCGTTGCATTGAGGCGTTGTTCACCAAATTTTTATTTATACTTGTGACAAAGGGCTTCTGGCGCGGGGGTGCGGCGGCAGCGGGGCCGCCGTCCCCGTCCAGGCAACAGGAAGCCCCGAGAGATGACCGACGCCGCGGCGACGACCGAGCGTGCCCTGCCGCTGGCCCAGTGGCTGTGGCGGTCCTACATCCGCACGGCGATCATTCCGCTCCTGGCCATCGAGGTCGGCTTCCTGGCCGTCTACTGGATCGGCAACGCGGTCATCTACGACCGCAACGCCGCCGCGATCGGCCGGATCTCCACCGACCAGATGGAACGGATCGCCCAGCGCGAGGCGGTTGCGATCGGCGAGACCCTGAAGGGGGTCGCCAACCTGACCCGGGTCTATGCCGCGCAGACCCGGCAGGCCCTGGACACGCCCTTCGAGCCACCCGCCGCGGAGGGTGACCGGTACGCCTTGTCGCCCGACGGTGTCTACCACACCGTGCGCGACATCGGGACCACCGCGTCCTTCTACAGCGGCATCGTGCCGATCGGCCCGGAGCAGTTCGAGATGGTCCGGCGCACCGCCCGGCTCGACCCGCTGATGAAGCACATCAAGGACAGCTCACCGCTCATCGCCCAGATCTACTTCAATAGCCACGATTCCTATAACAGGATCTACCCCTACTTCGATGTGCTGTCGCAGTACGCACCGAAAATGGACATCCCGAGTTTCAATTTCTACTACGAGGCGGACGACGCGCACAACCCGGACCGCGAGGCCGTGTGGACCGACGCGTACATCGACCCGGCCGGGAGCGGCTGGATGGTGTCGTCGATCGCGCCGGTGCACGGGGAGGACCGGCTGGATGGCGTGGTCGGCATCGACGTGACGATCCAGACCATCGTCGACCGCATCCTCGACCTCGACCTGCCGTGGCAGGGCTATGCGCTCCTGGTCGGGCGCGACGGCACGATCCTGGCACTCCCGGCGCGCGGCGAAGGCGACTGGGGTCTGCGCGAGAGGACGACCCACCACTACGACGAGGCGATCCGCAGCAACGTCTTCAAGCCCGACGATTTCAACATCCTGCGCCGGCCCGACACCCGCGGCCTGGCCGCGGCCCTGCGGGGGGCCGAGCGCGGCGTGGTCGACCTGGAGCTGGGCGGGGCGAACGTGGCGGCGTGGTCGCGGGTGCCGGGCCCCGGCTGGAACCTGCTGGTGATCGCCCCGCGCTCGGCCATCCTGGCGGACGCCGCGGCGCTGCGCGGCGAGCTGTCGACCGTGGGCTTCGCCATGGTGGCGATCCTGCTCGGCTTCTACGCGGTCTTCTTCGCGGTCCTCTACCGGCGGGCCCGGGTCATGAGCCAGCGCGTCGCCCGGCCCCTGGAGGCGATCGCCGCGCTGATCACCCGCATCGGCGAGGGCGCCTACCAGCAGGTGCCGCCGCGTTTCGCCGTCAGCGAACTGAATACGGTCGGCGGCCGGCTGGTCGAGATGGGCCACAGGCTGGGCACCGCCCACGACCAACTCGTGCGGTCCGAAAAGCGGGTGCGCGCCGCCCTCGAGCGGGAGCGCGGCGTCAGCGAGCTGCAGCGCCGCTTCATCGACGTGGTGTCCCACGAGTTCCGGACGCCGCTGACCATCATCGACGGCGTCGGCCAGGCGCTGGAGCGGCGGGCCGAACGGCTGACTCCGGAGCGGCTGGTCGAAAGCGGGCGGACGTTGCGCCGCGCCGTGCAGCGCACGACCGACGTGGTCGACAGCGTGCTCAACGTGACGCGGCTCGAGGAGGACGCCGCGGCCATCCGCCTGTCGGCGGTGGACGATGTCGGCGGCGTGGTGGCCGACGCCTGCGACGCCGTCGAACGGACCTTCCCCGGCCGGGCCGTGACCGTCACCGCGCCGGGCCCCGTGCCGGCGGTGTGCGACACCGCCATGGTGCGGATCGCCTGCGTCGCCGTGCTCGACAACGCGCTGCGCTACTCGCCGCCCGACACCGCCGTTGCGGTGGCGGTCGGCGCCGACGCGGGGTGGGCGGCCATCGTCGTGACCGACCACGGCGGCGGCATTCCCGCCGCGGACCTGCCGCGCATCTTCGACCGCTTCGCCCGCGGCAGCGCCGCGGTCGCCAGCCACGGCGCCGGCCTCGGCCTGCACCTCGTCCGCACCCTTCTCGAAGCCCATGGCGGGACCATCGGCGTGGACAGCGCCGTGGGCCGCGGCACGACCGTCACCCTGCGCCTGCCCCAGACCCCGCGGCGGGCCGACATCAACCCCCCGGAGGCGGCATGAGCCCCACCATCCTGTGCGTCGAGGACGAGCGCGAGATCCGGCGCTTCATCGTCGAGGAGCTCGAAGACGCCGGATTCGTCGTCGCCGAGGCCGCGGACGGGGCCACGGCGCTCGACCGCATCCGTGCGGCGCCGCCGGACCTGGTCCTGTGCGACGTCAGCATGCCGGGGATGAACGGCTTCCAGGTGCTGGAGACGGTCCGGTCCTGGCCGGGCCCGGCGGGCAGCGTGCCGTTCGTCTTCCTGACCGCCTACGGCGACCGCGGCAACGAGTTGAACGGACGGACCCTGGGCGCCGACGACTATCTGGTCAAGCCGATCGACTTCGACCTCCTGCTGGCCACGGTGCGCACCCGGCTGACCAACGCCCGGCGGGTGGCCGAGGATCGGGTGCAGGCCCTGGAGGCCCAGGTGGCCCGGCTGCTGGGCGGCGGCGCCGCCGCGTCCCGCACCGAGGTGGACGCGCGCGCCCTGGTGACGGAGCTGGAGGGCGCCGGCGGGCCGGTGGCGCTGGTGCTGGTGTCGCTCGATTGCCCGCACCGCATCGACCCGGTCGTCGGCGAGGCGCTTCCCCACGCCCTTGCGGCGGCGCTCGGTGCCGGCCCGGTGCCGGCGGACCGCATCGTGGTGCGGAGGCTGGCGCCCGACCTGGCCGCGGCGATCCTGCCCGGCACCGTGCCGGACGACTGGCTGCGCCGGGCCGCCGCCGGGCTGGTGGACCTGCCGCTCGGCGCCGTCGGCAGCCGGGTCGGCTGCCCCACGGTGCCGGCCACGGTGGCGCTGGTGACCGGCGACGACCTGCCGGCGGCGCCGTTGCAGGACCGGCTGGACGACGCCCTGCTGGCGGTGCGCTTCGCCCAGCGCGCCGGCGGCCGGACCATGGTGGTGATCGACGACACCGCGGTCGACGCGGTGCGCCGCTCGCTCTACGTCGACCGGCGCCTGCTCGACGCGCTCGATCGCGATGAGTTCTTCCTGTGCTTCCAGCCCAAGGTGCGGCTCCGCGACCGGCGGGTCGTCGGCGCCGAGGCGCTGATCCGCTGGAGCAGCCCCGAACTCGGCGCCATCCCGCCAGCGCTGTTCATCCCCATCGCCGAACGGACCGGCCGGATCGGTCCGATCGGCGACTGGGTGCTGGGCGAGGCGGTGCGGACCATCCGCCGGCTCCAGGACGACGGCATGGCGCTGCCCATCGCGGTGAACGCCTCGGTGGCGGATCTCCAGGGCGGCTACGCCGCGAAGGTCCGTCACTGCGTCGACGAGAACGGCGTCGACCCGGCCCTGCTGGAGGTGGAGATCACGGAGACCTCGGTGATCGCCGACCTGCCGCTGGTCCGCGCGGTGCTGCAGGATCTGCGCGCCGGCGGGCACCGCGTCGCGGTCGACGATTTCGGCACCGGCTATTCCTCCTTCACCTATCTGCGCGAGCTGCCGCTGGACGTGGTCAAGATCGACCAGTCCTTCATCCGCGGCGTCGACACCAAGGCCGTCGACCAGCGGATCGTCGAGAGCGTGATCGGCCTGTCCCGCGCCGTCGGGCTGGCCACCGTCGCCGAGGGGGTGGAGACGCCCGGCCAGCTGGCGTGGCTGGCGCGGATGGGATGCGACGCGGTGCAGGGCTACCACCTTGCCCGGCCGATGCCCCTGGCCGCCGTCCAGCGCTTCCTGCGGACCTGGCCGGGCGGCGTCGCCTCCGGCCGCGAGGGCGCATGACCGCGGCAACGGGCCCCTGCACCAGACCGGACGCCTCCCTCCTGGCCGCGCTGGCCCGGCTGGCCACGCCGATCTGGATCATCGATGCCGAGCGCGACGCCGTGGTGTGGGCCAACGACTCCGGGCTGCGGCTGTGGGGAGCGGCGGATGGGCGGGAGCTGCGCGCCGCCGGCCTGAGCGCGCTGTGCGGCGCGGCGCGGGCGCGCCTGCCGGCCCTGCTGGCGGCGGCCCGGCGCGGCGCGCGGCGCAGCGACCGGTGGACGCTGCACCCGTGCGGCGCCGCGCAGGTGGTGGAGTGCGCCTGTTCCGGCGTGCCGCTCGGCGACGGGCGCATCGGCGTGCTGGTGGAAGGGCGGCCGGTGCCGGGCCGCGCGGCCGACCCGGCCGATCCCGCCGACCCGGCCGACCGGACCGACGCGGCGGAGCGCAAGGACCTGGAGCGCGGCCTGCGCGGCAGCGAGGAGGCGCTGTTCGGGGTGCTGTCCCTGTCGCCGGTGCCGATCCTCATCACCCGCTATCCCGATGGCGCCATCCTGTTCCACAACGAGCGCGCCCGCGACCTGTTCGGCTTTCCCGAGGCCGGCGAGTCCGCGGTCGGCACGAGCATCGTCGCGACCTACGCCGATCCCGCGGAACGCTTGCGGTTCCTGGCGCGCGTGCGCGAGCGGGGGGTGGTCAACGGGCTGGAGGTCCGCATGCGCTCCTCCAGCGGCCGGACGTTCTGGGCGTCGGTGTCGGCGTCCCTGCTGCCCTACCACGGGGTGCCGGCCTGCGTGGCCTGCATCATCGACATCGACGCGGCGAAGGAGACGGAGGCGGCGCTCCAGGTCGCGCTGGACCGCGAGCGGCAGATCAACCGCCTGCAACGCCAGTTCGTGTCGATCGCCTCCCATGATTTCCGCACGCCGCTGACCATCATCGACGCCGCCGCGCAGCGGGTGCAGCGGCGGGTGGAGCGCATCCCGCCGGAGGAGCTGGCGGACCGCATGGCGAACATCCGGGCGGCGGTGGCGCGCATGTCGGCGGTGGTCGACAGCACGCTGGAGGCGGCGCGTTTCGACGAGGGGCACGTCCAGTTCGCGCCCCGCCCCTTCGACCTCCGGCAGCTGCTGCTCGACGCCAGCCGGCGCCAGGAGGATGTGGCGACACGGCACCGCATCCTGTGCGACGTGTCGGAGCTGCCGGAAACCGTCGTCGGCGACCCCGACCTGCTGGAGCGGGTCTTCACCAACCTGCTGTCCAACGCCGTGAAGTACGCCCCCGACGCGCCGCTGATCGAGGTGCGGGGCGCCACCGAGGACGGTGCCGTGGTGGTCAGCGTCACCGACCAGGGACTCGGCGTGCCCGCGGCCGAGCAGGCGCACCTGTTCGAGCGGTTCTTCCGCACCAGCCGCACCGCCGGGATCCCCGGCACCGGCATCGGCCTCAGCGTCGTCAAGCAGGTGGTCGACCTCCACGGCGGCGCGGTCGGGGTGGTCAGCGCCGACGGGCAGGGCTCGACCTTCACGGTGCGGCTGCCCGTTCGGGGGCGCTAGGGGCTGGTCCGCCCTGCCCAGTTGACCGTTGCGCGTTGCAGCGCGGGGGGGCATAAAACCCGGCGCGTTCCTCCCCCACGCACGGGGTGGGCTTCCGGCAACACCAGCACAAGAACGGCGGAAGGAAAAGCCCAATGGCTGAGAGCACTTATGACGTCGTCGTCATCGGCGGCGGTCCCGGCGGTTATGTCTGCGCGATCCGGGCGGCCCAGCTCGGCTTCAAGGTCGCGTGCGTTGAAAAGCGCACGGCGCTGGGGGGCACCTGCCTGAACGTCGGCTGCATTCCGTCCAAGGCCCTGCTCTCGGCCTCGGAGAAGTTCGAGGAGGCCAGGCACGGCCTCGCCCGCTTCGGCGTCAAGGTCGCCGGGGTGGAGCTCGACCTGCCCGGCATGATGAAGCACAAGGACGACGTCGTCAAATCCAACACCGGCGGCATCGAGTTCCTGTTCAAGAAGCACAAGATCGCCTGGATCAAGGGCTCCGGCCGCCTGGTCGACTCCAAGACCGTGGCCGTGGAGGGCGAGGCGCCGGCGACGCTGACGGCCTCCAAGGCGGTGGTCATCGCCACGGGCTCCGAGGTGACGCCGCTGCCCGGCCTGACCATCGACGAGACGACCATCGTGTCGTCGACCGGCGCGCTCTCCCTTCCGGAGGTGCCCAAGCGCCTGGTGGTCATCGGCGGCGGGGTGATCGGCCTGGAGCTGGGGTCGCATTGGGGCCGGCTGGGCGCCCAGGTCACGGTGGTCGAGTACCTCGACCGCATCCTGCCGACCATGGACGGCGAGCTGTCCAAGCAGATGCAGCGCATCCTCGCCAAGCAGGGCATGACCTTCAAGCTGGGCGCCAAGGTCACCGGGGCGACGACCGGCGAGGGCGGCGTGACCCTGACGGTGGAGCCCGCGGCCGGCGGTGCCGCCGAGGAGATCCAGGCCGACGTGGTGCTGGTCGCCATCGGCCGCCGCGCCCACACCGAGGGCCTGGGCCTCGACGCCGCCGGGGTGAAGACCGACGAGCGCGGCCGGGTCGAGATCGACGCCCATTTCGCCACCAACGTGCCCGGCGTCTACGCCCTCGGCGACGTGGTCAAGGGGCCGATGCTGGCCCACAAGGCCGAGGAGGAGGGGGTGGCCCTGGCTGAGATCCTGGCCGGCCAGCACGGTCACGTGAACTACGACGTCATCCCCGGCGTCGTCTACACCTGGCCCGAGGTTGCCTCGGTCGGCCGGACCGAGGAGGAGCTGAAGGCGGCGGGCATCGCCTACAACGCCGGCAAGTTCCCGTTCACCGCCAACGGCCGGGCCCGCGCCATCAACGCCACCGACGGATTCGTGAAGATCCTGGCCGACGCCCGCACCGACAAGGTGCTGGGCGCCCACCTCATCGGTCCCAACGTCTCGGAAATGGTTTCGGAGCTGGTGCTGGCCATGGAGTTCGGCGCCTCGGCCGAGGACGTGGCCCGCACCTGCCATGCCCATCCGACCCTGACGGAGGCCACCAAGGAGGCCGCGCTGGCCGTCGACCGCCGCCCGCTGCACATGTAAGGGGCCGGGCCGGCCGCCTTCCGCCCGGGGGCGGCCGGCCCGTTCGCGCTCCATGGCCCGCTCCCGCCCCGCCGGCGCGCCGCTCTCGCCCGCCGCCCTGACCCTGGTGCTCTGTCTGGCGGAGTCGCTGGGCATGGCCGGCACCATGACCGTCCCGACGCTGCTGCCGGTGTTCATGGCCGAGTGGGGCCTGTCCTCGGCCGAGGCGGGGTGGCTGACCGGCGTCGCCCATCTCGGCTACGTCGCCGCGGTGCCGGTGCTGCTGGCGCTGACCGACCGGGTGGACAGCCGGACCATCTACGTCCTGTCGACGGCGTTGACCGCGGCGGGCTGCGCCGGCTACGCCCTGCTGGTCGACGGATTCTGGTCGGGGATGCTGTTCCGGGCGCTGGGCGGGATCGGCCTGGCCGGCACCTACATGCCAGGCCTGCGCATCCTCTCCGACCATGTCGCCGGGCCGGGCCAGGCCCGCTGCATGTCCTTCTACACCGCCACCTACGGCGTGGGCTCGGCGCTGTCGGCGCTGATCGCCGGGCTGGCGGTCCAGGCGGGCGGCTGGCCGCTCGCCTTCGGGCTCTCCACCGCCGCCGTGGCCGGCGCCCTCGCACTGGCCCTGGCCCTGGTGCCGCCGACCCCGCCGCCGCCCGACCAGGGCCACGGCGGCGGCCACGCCGTGGCCCTGTTCGACTTCCGCCCGGTCCTGCGCAACCGCCCGGCCATGGGCTACATCCTCGCCTACGCCGCCCATTGCTGGGAACTGTTCGGCTACCGCGGCTGGATCGCCGCCTTCCTGGCCTTCGCCGCCGGCGCCGGGGCGGGGGAGGTGCCGGGGGCGGTGACGGCGCTCGTCACGGTGGCGCTCCTGCTGGGCGTGCCGGCCTCGATCCTCGGCAACGAGGCGGCGCTGCGCTGGGGGCGCGACCGTGTGCTCACCGTGGTCATGCTGGCCTCGGCGGCCATCGCCGCGGCGATCGGCTTCGCCGCGGCGCTGCCGTTCTGGGCGGTGGCGGCGCTGTCGCTGGCCTATGTGGTGACGGTCACCGGCGACAGCGCCTCGCTCACCGTCGGCATGGTCGGCGCGTCCTCCGCCGGGCGCCGCGGGGCGGCCATGGCCATGCACTCCCTGTTCGGATTCGCCGCCGCCTTCGCCGCCCCCATCGCCTTCGGGCTGGTGCTGGAAACGGCGGGCGGCCGCGACGCCGTGGTCGCCTGGGGCCTGGCCTTCGCGTCGCTGGGCGTCGTCGTGGCGCTGGGGCCGCTGGCCCTCCGGACGCTGGGCCGCCGGCGCTGAGGCCGGTCCGCCCGCGGCCGCCCGGGTCAGATGCCCTGGCCGCCCGACACCTCGATCCGCTGCGCGTTGACCCAGCGGGCGTCGCTCGACAGCAGGGCGGCGATCGCCGGTCCGATGTCGTCGGGCACCCCGACCCGGCCCAGCGCGGTCATGCCGGCGAAGAGGCGGTTGAGGTCCGGGGTGTCGCGCACGGCGCCGCCGAGGAAGTCGGTCTCGACGGCGCCCGGCGCCACCGTGTTGACGGCGATGCCGCGCGCGCCCAACTCCTTGGCCAGGTAGACCGAGAGCACCTCCACCGCGCCCTTGGCCGCGGCGTAGGCGGCGAAGCCGGGGAACGACAGCCGGGTCAGGCCGGACGACAGGTTGACGATGCGGCCGCCGTCGGCGAGCAGCGGCAGCAGCGCCTGGGTGAGGAAGAACACCCCCTTGACGTGCACCGCGAAGAGGGCGTCGAACTGCGCCTCGGTGGTCGCGCCGAAGGGCGCCATGTCGCCGTGGCCGGCGTTGTTGACGAGGTGATCCAGCGTGTCCCGGTCCCAGCCGTCGCGCAGAGCGGCGCGCAGCCGCTCGGCGAAGCCGGCGAATCCGGCGCTGTCGGCGGTGTCGAGGGGCAGGGCGGCGGCCCGGCGGCCGAGGCCGTGGATCTCCGCCACGACGGCCTCGGCCGCCGCGGCGCCGCTGCGGTAGGTGATCACCACATCGCCGCCGCGGCGGGCGACGGCCAGGGCGGTGCTGCGGCCGAGGCCGCGGCTGGCGCCGGTGACCAGGGTGAGGGGGGCCGGTGCGGGGGTCGTGGTCATGGATGGCTCCTTGGGTTCGGACACGGCCCCAATGTCGGTCGGGCGGGCCGCGCCGGGTTGCCGGAAGCTCGACCATCCTTGCCCGATCGTCCGGGCGGGGTGTTTTGATGCGCCGTTGGAGTAGGCTCGCCCCATGACCACGCTGCTCGACGCCGTCCGCCGCCACGCCCAGGCCCATGCCGACCGCCGCGGCATCGCCGCGACGCCCGTTCCGGGTCTGACCACGGTCCGGGCCACGGCGCCCAGCGAGCTGGTCTTCGACATCGCGCGGCCCCTCGTCTGCCTGGTGCTGCAGGGGGGCAAGCAGGTCACCATGGGGACGCGGCCCTTCGACTTCTCCGCCGGCGATTCGCTGCTGATCACCGCCGACGTTCCCACCGTGAGCCGGATCACCCGCGCCAGCGCCGCCGCCCCCTATCTGTCCCTGGTGCTGGAACTGGACGCCGCGGTCATCGCCGAACTGGCGGGGGGGAGGGGCGGCGGCGCGGAGGACGACCACCCGCCGGTGCGACTCGACGCCACCGACGCCGAGGTGATCGACGCCGCGCTGCGGCTGATGCGGCTCCTCGACCGGCCGGCCTCGCTGCCGGTGCTGCGCGACTCCATGGTGCGCGAGCTGCACCACTGGCTGCTGGCCGGCCGCCACGGCGGCGCGATCCGACGCCTCGGCTGGCCCGACGGCCGCGAGGGGCGGATCGCCCGGGCCGTGGCCGTGCTGCGGGCCGAGTATCCGCGGCCGCTGCGCATCGAACGGCTGGCCGAGGTCGCCGGGATGAGCCGGTCGTCCTTCCACCAGCATTTCCGGGCGGTGACCTCGCTGTCGCCGCTCCAGTTCCAGAAGCGGCTGCGCCTGATCGAGGCGCGGCGGCGGATGCTGGCCGAGGGGGCGAGCGCCGGCGCCGCGGCCTTCGCGGTCGGCTATGAGAGCGTGTCCCAGTTCACCCGGGAATACGGCCGGCTGTTCGGCCAGCCGCCGGTGCGCGACGTGCGGGCGCGGCGGCGGGCCGGCCCGGGGGACGCGGCGCCGCCGGCCGGCGGGCCGGACGCCCTCTCGGAACCACCCGGCCGGGGTCCGGCTTAGCCAGCCGGGGACCGGCCCAGCAGACGGTCCACCAGGTCCCGGCAGTGGTTGGACGACACGGGCGCGGCGCCGAACAGGATGCGGAACATGACCGGGGCCACCGTGGCGTCCAGGGCGGTGTCGGCATCGGGTGCCGCCTCGCCGCGGGCGGCGGCCCGCGCCGTCATCGTCGCCAACTGGGCGCGGGTGAAGTCGAGGCACTGGCAGGGGCGGGACGCCTGCGGGTCGCTGGCCAGCACGTCGCGGATCATCGCCCGCCCCGGGGCGGAGGACATCTCGTCGGCGTACTGCTCCAGCCAGGCCAGCAGGTCGGCCCGGTAGCTGCCGCGGTCCGGCGGCGGCGCGTCCGGGCGCAGCCGCTCCACCGCGACGTCGCCCAGCAGGTCCTGCAGGTCGCCCCAGCGGCGGTAGATCGTCGACGGCGTCACCCCGGCCCGGCCGGCGATCAAGGGAATGGTCAGACCGTCCCGTCCCACCTCCGCCAACAGCTCCTGCACCGCCGCGTGGACCGCCGCCTGCACCCGGGCGCTGCGACCACCCGGCCGCGGCACCGCTTCCCGTCCCTCCATCCCCATCCTCCCGACCGCGCCACCACCACGCCTTGGGGCCACTAACGCAAATAATTTGCTTTAGTGGCGGAGTGGTCCATCTACCTAAAGCACATCATTTGCTTTAAGGGATCCGACACCCCATGTCGACGGCGATCGAACCCGCCCCCGTGGCCGCTGGCGGCACCGTCGTCCAGGCGGTGACCCTGGCGACCCTGCTTGCCGCCTCGGCGGCCCCGACTCCGCTCTACGGGGTCTACCAAAACATGTGGGGCTTCTCCCCGGTGGTCCTGACCCTGGTGTTCGCGGTCTACGCCTTCAGCCTGCTGGCGGCGCTGCTGACCGTGGGGTCGCTGTCCGACCATCTCGGCCGACGGCCGCTGATCCTCGTGGCCTTGGCCCTCCAGGCGGTGGCGCTCGGTCTGTTCCTCGTCGCCGACGCGGTTCCGACGCTGCTGGCGGCCCGCGTCGTGCAGGGCGTCTCCAACGGCATCGCCACCACCGCGCTCGGCGCCGCGCTGGTGGACGGCAGTCCGACCCGCGGCGCCCTGGTCAACAGCGTGGCGCCCCTGTTCGGGATGGCGGTGGGCATCCTTGGCGCCTCGGCGTTGGTGGCGTTCGCACCGGAGCCGACCCGGCTGGTCTACCTGCTGCTGCTGGTGGCGGCGGCGGTCCAGGCCGTCCTGGTCTGGCGCATGCCGGAGACCGCTCCGTTCCGGCCCGGCGCCTGGGCGTCCCTCAAGCCGGTGGTGCGGGTTCCGGCGCCGGCCCGCAGCGCGCTGCTGCGGGTGACGCCCATCAACGTGGCGGTGTGGGGCCTCGGCGGCTTCTTCCTGTCCCTGGTGCCGACCCTGGTGCGGGTGGTGGCCGGTACGGCCTCGTCCCTGGTCGGGGGCATCGTGGTGGCCACCCTGACGCTGAGCGGTGCCGCGGTCATCCTGTGGTTCCGCCAGGCGCCGGCGCGCGTCCTGCTGGCCCGCGGTCCGCTGGCGCTGGGCGTCGGGTTGGCCAGCCTGCTGGCCGGCGTCCACGCCGGGGAGGTGACGCTGCTGCTGGTCGGCACCGCGGTCGCCGGGGCGGGCTTCGGCGCCAGCTTCCTCGGCGCTCTGCGCACGGTCATGCCGCTGGCCGCGCCCGAGGAGAGGGCGGGCCTGCTCGCCGCTTTCTACATCGAGAGCTACCTGGCGTTCAGCCTGCCGGTTCTGGCGGCGGGCGCCCTCACCCACCGTCTTGGCCTGGTGGCCGCCACCGATGTCTACGCCGGGATGCTGTTGGCGCTGCTCGCCGGCGGGGTGGTGGCGGTCCACCGCGCCCCCGCCCGGGCGCCATGCCCCGCCGCCGGCTGAGGGCGGATCAGCCCTCGCGCGCCCGCGGGTGGGCGGCGGCGTAGACGGCGAAGAGCTGCTCGTTCTCGACGTCGGTGTAGCGCTGGGTGGTGGAGAGGGAGGCGTGGCCCAGCAGGTCCTGGATCGCCCGCAGGTCGCCGCCGCCGGCCAGCAGATGGGTGGCGAAGCTGTGGCGGAGCGCATGCGGTGTCGCGCTGTCCGGCAGCCCCAGCAGGCGGCGCAGGTGCTGCATCTGGCGGGCCGCCACCGCGGGGTTGAGGCGGCCGCCGCGCATGCCGACGAACAGCGGCGCGGCGGACCCGGCACGGTGCGGGCAGGCGTCGAGGTAGGCGCGCACCGCCGCCGCCACCGCCGGCAGGACCGGGACGATGCGCTCCTTGCGGCCCTTGCCCAGCACCCGCAGGGTGTCGCCCAGCGGCGCCTCGCCGCGACTCAGCCCCAGCGCCTCGGAGATGCGCAGGCCGCAGCCGTAGAGCAGGGTGAACAGGGCGCGGTCGCGCGCCCCGACCCACGGCGCCTCGGGCTCGCCGCCAGCGGCGTCGAGCAGGGTGGCGGCGTCGGGCACGCTCAGGGGGCGCGGCATCGGCCGCTTGGCGCGCGGTGTCTTGAGCACGCCGATGATCGGGTTGTGCAGCCGCCCGGAGCGGTCGAGCCAGCGGAACAGGTTGCGCACCGCCGCCATCTCGCGCGCCCGGCTGGCCGAGCCCAGCCCGTCGGCGGCGCGCTTGGCCAGCCAGGCGCGAAAATCCATGGCCTTGAGGTCGCCCAGCGCGTTCAGCGACGGCGGCGCCCCGTGGTAGCCGGTGAGGAAGGCGAGGAACACGCCGACGTCGTGGACATAGGCGTCCAGGGTGTGCGGCGACATGCCCTTCTCCACCTCCAGCCAGCGCCGCCAGTGGACGAGCGCCTCCTGGACGTCCTCGCGGGCCGAGAAACCGGGGGCTGCGCTCGACACCGCCGCCGCCGCCGTCAGGCGGGGAGGTCGAGCCAGGAGCGGATGACCCGCTCCACCACCCGGGCCAGGAAACCGACCAGTTCGGTCGCCTGGCCGTCGTGGAACATGTCGGGCTCGCGCGAGCCGAAGGCGAGGATGCCCTCCGGCGTCTCGCGCGAGACCTGGAGGCGGATCAGCGCCTGGGAGCGCACCAGCCCGGCGGCCGGGCCGAAGATCTCCTCGGCACCCGGCACGTCGGCGTGCAGCGCCACGTCGCGGCTGCCCAGCCATTGGTCCACCGTCCCCGGCTCCACCACGCGCACGCCGCTGCGGTGGACGTGGGGCAGGTCCTGCCCGTTCGATTCGACGACCAGGCAGGCGACGTCGAGGTCCAGCAGCACCGCCAGGTCGGTGGTGATGGTCTGCACCAGGTGTTCCAGGCTCTGGGCGTCGAGCAGGAACAGCACCGCGGCGTGGATGCGGTTCTGGCTGTTGAGGTTGGCCCGGGTCGTCACCACCAGCTCGCGCTGCTGGTCCTTGAGGCGCCGCACCTCGCCGCGCAGGCGCTCCACCATGAACGCCTGCAGATCCACCACCCCCTGGCCGCGGTCGAGCGACGGCGGGGTCAGGTGGTGGACCAGTTCGGCGTTCTGGACCAGGAAGTCGGGATGGGCGCGCAGATAGGCGCTGACGTCCTCGGCGGTGAGGGTGTCCGGCATCTTGCGGGTCGGTCCGGGCTCCGGGGCCATGGGCGTCGCGCTCCTTTCGCGCGTCTGTCGCGGCGGGGGCGCCGTCAGAGGATGGTCTGGCCGGTCTTCTTCCAGTCCTCGACGAACTGGGCCAGCCCCTTGTCCGTCAGCGGATGGTTGAAGAGCTGTTTCAGGACCGCCGGCGGCGCGGTCACCACGTGGGCGCCCAGCAGCGCCGCCTTGACGATGTGCTGCGGGCTGCGGATGGAGGCCACCAGCACCTCGGTGCGGAAATGCTCATAGTTGCGGTAGATCTCGCAGATCTCGTCGATCAGCCCCATGCCGTCCTGGCCGATGTCGTCGAGACGGCCGACGAACGGCGACACGAAGGTGGCGCCGGCCTTGGCGGCGAGGATCGCCTGGGCGGGCGAGAAGCACAGGGTGACGTTGACCATGCGGCCGTCGTCGGACAGGTTCTTGCAGACCTTGAGGCCGGCCGGGGTCAGCGGCACCTTGACGGCGACACGCTCGGAAATCTTGGCGATGTGGCGGCCTTCCGCCAGCATGGTCTCGAAATCGGTGGCGGCCACCTCGGCGCTCACCGGGCCGTCGACGACGTCGCAGATCTCGGCCACAAGATCGAGAAACTTGCGGCCGGACTTGGCGACCAGGGAGGGATTGGTGGTAACACCGTCGAGCAGGCCGGTGTCGGCGAGGTCGCGGATCTCCGCGATGTCGGCGGTGTCGACGAAGAACTTCATGATGACGAGTCCATGTCCATGCTGTGCGGTGCGTCGCGGTCGGGCGTCGGGTCCGCCCCCCGGGGGCGGCGGCCCGGCCGTCGTTTGGCGGCAGTCTAGCCTATGAGCGCGCCGCTTGCCAGTTCCGCCCCGGCTCCGGACCGGGCTCCCGCGGTGCGGCGCGTCGCCGTGCTGCTGCCGCTGCCGCTGCGCGAGGCCTACGACTACCGCGTGCCGCCGGGCATGGAGCTGGCGCCGGGCGACTACGTGGAGGTGCCGCTGGGCCCGCGCCGGGTCATCGGCGTGGTGTGGGGGGAGGGCGCCGGGACCGTCGACTCCGGCCGGCTGAAGGCGGTGGTGCGCCGCTTCGACGCGCCCGCCATGCCGGAGGTCGAGCGCCGCTTCGTGGAGTGGGTGGCCTCCTACACCATGACCCAGCCGGGCATGGTGCTGAAGATGGCGGTGAGCGTCCCGGCGGCGCTGGAGCCGCCGCGGCCGCTGCTGGTCTACCGCCGCGCCGCCGGCCCGGTGCCCGACGGCGTCAAGGTGACCGAGGCGCGGCGCCGCGTCCTGGCGCTGCTGGAGGACGGGCCGCCGCGTCCGGCGGCCGAACTGGCCGAGGAGGCGGGGTGCGGCGTCACCGTGGTGCGCGGGCTGGCCGAGGCCGGCGTGCTGGAGGCGGAGTTGCTGGCGCCGCGCGCGGCGGCCGCGCGCCCGGACTGGCGGCGCCCCGGCCCGGCCCTGTCCGGCGCCCAGGCGGCGGCGGCCGACGCCCTGCGCGCGGCGGTCAGCGGGCACCGCTACGCCGCCCTGCTGCTGGACGGGGTGACCGGCTCGGGCAAGACGGAGGTGTATTTCGAGGCGATCGCCGCCTGTCTGGCGGCCGGCCGCCAGGCGCTGGTTCTGCTGCCCGAGATCGCCCTGTCGGCGCAGTGGCTCGACCGCTTCGCCGGGCGCTTCGGCGCGGCGCCGGCGGAATGGCATTCGGAGCTCACCGGCGCGGCGCGGCGCGACACCTGGCGGGCGGTGGCGCGCGGCGAGCTGCCGGTGGTGGTGGGGGCGCGCTCGGCCCTGTTCCTGCCGTTCCCCGACCTCGGCCTGATCGTCGTCGACGAGGAGCACGACGGCGCCTACAAGCAGGAGGACGGCGCCATCTACCACGCCCGGGACATGGCGGTGACGCGCGCCAACCTCGGCCGGGTGCCGGTGGTGCTGGCCTCCGCCACCCCGGCGCTGGAAACCAAGGTCAACGCCGACGCCGGCCGCTACCGGCGCATCGTCCTGCCGGCCCGCCACGGCGGCGCCCTGCTGCCGGAGGTGAGGCTGGTCGACCTGCGCGCCGACCGCCCCCCGCCGCGCCAATGGCTGGCCCCGACCCTGCGCCAGGCGCTGGCCGACACCCTGGCCGGGGGGGAGCAGGCGATGCTCTTCCTCAACCGCCGCGGCTACGCCCCGCTCACCCTGTGCCGCACCTGCGGCCACCGCCTGCGCTGCCCGAACTGCACGGCCTGGCTGGTGGAGCACCGGCTGGCCCGTAAGCTGCAATGCCACCATTGCGGCCTCTCCCAGCCCCTGCCCGAGACCTGCCCCGAGTGCGGCGACGCCCACCCCTTCGCCGCCTGCGGCCCCGGCGTCGAGCGCATCGCCGAGGAGGTGGCCCACCTCTTTCCCGATGCGCGGGCCGCCGTCATGGCCTCCGACACCCTGACCGGTCCGCGCGCCATCCAGGTGATGATCGACCGCATCGCCCGGCACGAGCTGGACATCGTCATCGGCACCCAGGTCATGGCCAAGGGCCACCATTTCCCGATGCTCACCCTGGTGGGGGTGGTGGACGCCGACCTCGGCCTGTCCGGCGGCGACCTCCGGGCGGGCGAGCGCACCTACCAGCTCCTCCACCAGGTCGCCGGCCGGGCCGGCCGCGGCGAGCGACCGGGCACCGTCTATCTCCAGACCTTCATGCCCGAGCATCCGGTGATGCAGGCCCTGGCCGCCGGCGACCGCGACGGCTTCTACGCCCTGGAGGCGGAGATGCGCCAGGAGGCGGCGATGCCACCGTTCGGCCGGCTGGCGGCGCTGATCGTCTCGGGCGAGGACGAGGGGCTGGTCGACCGCACCGCCATGGCCCTGGGGCGCGCCGCGCCGCGCAGCGACACGGTGGCGGTGCTGGGCCCGGCCCCGGCGCCGCTCGCCCTGCTGCGCGGCCGCCACCGCCGCCGCCTGCTGCTGAAGGCACCCCGCGGCGTGGCGGTGCAGCCCCTCATCGCCGGCTGGCTGGAGCGGGTCGCCGTGCCCTCCGCCGTGCGCGTCCAGGTCGACGTGGATCCTTATAGCTTCCTGTAGCATAGCTTCCTGTAGCCGCGCCGCCCGGCGGGACGCGCCGACTCCGCCGGCCGCCCCGCGGGCGCGGTCATCAGACCACGCGCACGGTGCGCTCGGCCGCGCGGCGCGGCCGCCAGATCGCCAGGCACTCCGCGGCGCTGCCGCCGGTGCCGATGGCGTACCAGCCGGAGCGGTCGTTGAAGTGCAGGTGATAGGCCCCGGTGCGGTCGCGCTCGAAGCGGAACACCGGGCGGTCGACGCCGGGCAGCAGCACCAGCAGGCGGTCGAAGTCCCGCCCCGACTCCCGCACGATCCCCGCCCAATGGCCCTGGCGCAGCTTCGGTTCGGCCACCCGCTCGAACACGGCGAGGTCGGCCGGGGTGAAGCGGGCGGCGGTGAAGGCGAGGACGGTCATACGGGCCACACGGGGTCGGGGTGCACGCATCGGGCGAAAAGGCTTCCGACCCTGCTCCCGAACCGTTAACCATGCCTTAAGGCGCCGCGGCCATCGTGCCGAAGTCACAGGCGCGCCCGTGCGCGTCTTTTGGCCGAGCGAGCGAACGCATTGGCGGTGTTGACGGATTCCATCCGGGTGGTGGAAAGCCTGCACACCTACTGTCCAAGGCCGGTTGCGCCTCCGCTTATCCTGTGATATTGGACCGCTCGCTTTCGCGGCAAGGGCCGCCGCGGCCGGGGTAACCCGCACTCTAAGGCCCTGAAAACTCACCGTCTACCGAACTCAATTCGAGGGATCAGGTGGCATCCGAAGGTACAGGCGTATCCGAACTCGCGGGCCGTTACTCCACGGCGCTGTTTGAGCTTGCGGACGAAAGCAAGGCGTTGGATCAGGTTGCGAGCGATCTGACCACCCTGAAACAAATCCTGGCCGAGAGCGCTGACCTCCGCCGCCTCGTCCAAAGCCCGGTGATCAGCCGCGCCGACCAGGGCCGCGCCATGGCGGCGGTCCTGGAGAAGGCCGGCGTCTCGGACCTCACCCAACGGTTCGTCGGGCTGGTGGCCAAGAGCCGCCGGCTGTTCGCCCTGCCCGGGATGATCGACGGCTACCTCGCCGAGCTGGCGCGCCGCCGTGGCGAGAGCACCGCCCATGTCACCGCCGCGCGTCCGCTGTCGGACGCCCAGGTGCAGGCGGTGACCGACGCGCTGCGCAAGACCGCGGGCGCCAAGGTGGCGGTCGACGTGACGGTGGACCCCGCGCTGATCGGCGGCATGATCGTCCGCTTCGGGTCGCGCATGGTCGACACCTCGGTGCGCACGAAGCTCGACAAGTTGCAACTCGCCATGAAGGCCTCAGGGGGAACAGTCTGATGGATATCCGCGCCGCAGAGATCTCTGCGATCCTCAAGCAGCAGATCGCGAATTTCGGGACCGAGGCGGACGTTGCCGAGGTCGGCCAGGTTCTCTCGGTCGGTGACGGCGTGGCGCGCGTCCACGGCCTCGACAACGTGCGCGCCGGCGAGATGGTCGAGTTCCCCGGTGGCCTGAAGGGTATGGCGCTGAACCTCGAGACCGACAACGTCGGTGTCGTGATCTTCGGCGACGACCGCGGCATCAAGGAAGGCGACACCGTCAAGCGCACCGGCGCCATCGTCGACGTGCCGGTGGGCCGCGGCTTGCTGGGCCGCGTGGTCGACGGCCTGGGCAACCCGATCGACGGCAAGGGGCCGCTGGTCGACGTCGAGCGCAAGCGCGTCGAGGTCAAGGCGCCTGGCATCATCCCGCGCAAGTCGGTGCATGAGCCGATGCAGACCGGCCTCAAGGCGATCGACAGCCTGGTGCCGGTCGGCCGCGGCCAGCGTGAGCTGATCATCGGCGACCGCCAGACCGGCAAGACCGCCGTGGTGCTCGACACCTTCATCAACCAGAAGCCGATCAACCAGGGCGACGACGAGAGCAAGAAGCTCTACTGCATCTACGTCGCCGTCGGCCAGAAGCGCTCCACCGTCGCCCAGATCGTCAAGGCGCTCGAAGACGCCGGCGCCATGGAGTACTCGATCGTCGTCGCCGCCACGGCGTCGGAGCCGGCCCCGCTGCAGTTCCTGGCGCCGTACACCGGCTGCACCATGGGCGAGTACTTCCGCGACAACGGCATGCACGCGCTGATCGTGTACGACGATCTGTCGAAGCAGGCCGTCGCCTACCGCCAGATGTCGCTGCTGCTGCGCCGCCCGCCGGGCCGCGAGGCCTACCCCGGCGACGTGTTCTATCTCCACTCGCGCCTGCTCGAGCGCGCGGCGAAGATGAGCGACGCCAACGGCGCCGGCTCGCTGACGGCGCTGCCGATCATCGAGACCCAGGCCGGCGACGTGTCGGCGTACATCCCGACCAACGTGATCTCGATCACCGACGGCCAGATCTTCCTGGAGACGGCGCTGTTCTACCGGGGCATCCGCCCCGCCATCAACGTCGGCCTGTCGGTCAGCCGCGTCGGCTCGGCCGCCCAGATCAAGGCGATGAAGCAGGTCGCCGGCTCGATCAAGCTGGAGCTCGCCCAGTACCGCGAGATGGCCGCCTTCTCGCAGTTCGCCTCGGACCTCGACGCCTCGACCCAGCGCCTGCTGGCCCGCGGCGCCCGCCTGACCGAGCTGCTGAAGCAGGGCCAGTACCAGCCGCTGCCGGTCGAGGAGCAGGTCGTCGCCATCTTCGCCGGCGTGAAGGGCTACCTCGACAAGGTCCGGGTCGAGGACGTCACCCGCTTCGAGAAGAAGCTGCTCGACGAGGTCCGTTCCAAGGGGGCCGACATCCTGTCGACCATCCGCACGGAGAAGCAGATCACCCCGGCGACCGAGGAGCGCCTGAAGGCCTTCCTCGACGCCTTCGTCAAGGTGTTCGTCTGATCGTTGCCGCCGCGCCCGGTCCCCGCTGGGACCGGGCGCTGGTTTGCAGACCTCTTGCGGAAATGAAGGGCCGGCATGCCTAGCCTCAAGGATCTCAAGAACCGGATCGCCAGCGTCAAGTCGACGCAGAAGATCACCGCGGCCATGAAGATGGTGGCCGCGTCCAAGCTGCGCCGCGCGCAGGAGCAGGCCGAGGCGGCCCGGCCCTTCGCCGAGCGGATGGGCCGCATGCTCACCTCGCTCGCCGGCAACGTCCAGGGCACCGGCAACGGCCCGAAGCTGATGACCGGCACCGGCTCCGACCAGGTCCAGCTGCTGCTCGTCATCACATCCGACCGCGGCCTGTGCGGTGGCTTCAACGGCTCGATCGTCCGCGAGGCGCGGCGCACCATCGTGCGCCTGCAGCGCGAGGGTAAGACGGTGAAGGTGATGACGGTGGGCCGCAAGGGCCGCGACCAGCTGCGCCGCGACTTCGCCTCGCTGATCGTCGAGACCTACGAGGACATCGGCCGGCGCCGCCTGTCCTTCGCGGACGCCGACGGCATCGCCAAGAAGATCAACGAGATGTACGAGGCCGGCGAGTTCGACGTCTGCACCGTCGTCTTCAACAAGTTCAAGTCGGCGATCGCCCAGGTCGTCACCCTCCAGCAGCTCGTTCCGTTCGCCGTCGACGGCGGCGCCGCCCCGGCCGCGGCCGACGGCGAGGCCAAGGCGGTCTACGAGTTCGAGCCCGACGAGGAGCAGATCCTGGCCGAGCTGCTGCCGCGCAACCTGTCGATCCAGGTCTACCGCGCGCTTCTGGAGAGTGCCGCCAGCGAGCAGGGGGCGCGGATGACCGCGATGGACAACGCCACCCGCAACGCCGGCGACATGATCAACCGCCTGTCGCTGACCTACAACCGCACACGCCAAGCGTACATCACCAAGGAGCTGATCGAGATCATCTCCGGCGCCGAGGCGATCTGACGTACGGCAGACCGAACGGTCCTTTTTGACATAATCGAGTTCCGAGGGAGCTTTACCCCATGGCTAAGAAGACCGAAGCCCCGGCTTCCACCAACGCCGGCGGCCGGATCACCCAGGTGCTGGGCGCCGTCGTCGACGTGCAGTTCGAGGGCGATCTGCCGGCGATCCTGAACGCGCTCCACACCCTGAACGAGGGCAAGGTCCTGGTGCTCGAGGTGGCCCAGCATCTGGGCGAGAACACCGTGCGCGCCATCGCCATGGACGGCACCGACGGCCTGGTCCGCGGCCAGGAGGTGACGGACACCGGCGCCCCGATCTCGATCCCCGTCGGCCCCGAGACGCTCGGCCGCATCATCAACGTTATCGGCGAGCCGATCGACGAGCGCGGCCCGATCGGCAACAAGGCGGTCGCCCCGATCCACAAGCCGGCCCCGGACTTCGTCGACCAGTCGACCGAATCCGAGGTGCTGGTCACCGGCATCAAGGTCGTCGACCTGCTGGCCCCCTACGCCAAGGGCGGCAAGATCGGCCTGTTCGGCGGCGCGGGCGTGGGCAAGACCGTGCTGATCATGGAGCTGATCAACAACGTCGCCAAGGCGCACGGCGGCTACTCGGTGTTCGCCGGCGTCGGTGAGCGCACCCGCGAGGGCAACGACCTCTACCACGAGATGATCGAGTCGGGCGTCATCAAGCTCGACGGCCCGGGCTCCAAGGTGGCCCTGGTCTACGGCCAGATGAACGAGCCGCCGGGCGCCCGCGCCCGCGTCGCCCTGTCCGGCCTGTCGGTCGCGGAGTACTTCCGCGACGAGGAAGGCCAGGACGTGCTGTTCTTCGTGGACAACATCTTCCGCTTCACCCAGGCGGGCTCCGAGGTGTCGGCGCTGCTCGGCCGCATCCCCTCGGCGGTGGGCTACCAGCCGACCCTGGCCACCGACATGGGCGCGCTGCAGGAGCGCATCACCACCACCAAGAAGGGCTCGATCACCTCGGTGCAGGCCATCTACGTGCCCGCCGACGACCTGACCGACCCGGCTCCGGCCACCTCCTTCGCCCACCTCGACGCCACCACGGTGCTGTCGCGCCAGATCGCCGAGTTGGGCATCTACCCGGCCGTCGACCCGCTGGACAGCACCTCGCGCATCCTCGACCCGCGTGTCGTCGGCGAGGAGCACTACCAGGTGGCCCGCGACGTCCAGCGCGTCCTGCAGACCTACAAGTCGCTGCAGGACATCATCGCCATCCTCGGCATGGACGAGCTGTCGGAGGACGACAAGCTGGTCGTCGCCCGCGCCCGCAAGATCCAGCGCTTCCTGTCGCAGCCGTTCCACGTCGCCGAGGTGTTCACCGGCTCGCCGGGCGTGCTGGTGTCGCTGGAGGAGACCATCCGCGGGTTCAAGGGGATCGTCGCCGGCGACTACGACCACCTGCCGGAAGCCGCCTTCTACATGGTCGGGACCATCGACGAGGCGGTCGCCAAGGCCAAGAAGATGGCCAACGAGGCGGCCTGAGCGGGCGGGCGGCGCGTTCCGGCGCGCCGCCGACCGCGACGGGCCACCCGTCTGGCAACAGCGTACACGCCGCCCCCGCGCCGTTCCCAGCGGACGGGCGGGGGACCGGCTGAAGGGGCAGGACTGCGATGGCCGATAAAGTCGAATTCGAACTGGTTTCCCCGGAAAAGCTGCTGAACGCGCAGCCCGTGGACATGGTGGTGGTGCCGGGGAGCGAAGGCGACTTCGGCGTCCTGCCCGGCCACGCGCCGATGATCTCCATGGTGCGCCCCGGCGTCATCGACATCTACGAGGGCGAGCGCATCATCGAGCGCGTGTTCGTCGCCGGCGGCTTCGCCGAGGTGACGGAGACCCGCTGCACCGTCCTGGCCGAGCAGGCGGTGCCGGTGAGCGCGATCGACCGTGCCAAGGCGGAGAAGGAGGTGGCCGACCTCTCCGAGGATCTGGACGACGCCAAGACCGACGCCGACCGCGATGCGGTCGAGGGCCGGCTGGCCATCGCCCGCGCCAAGGTCGAGGCGTCCGCCGCCGCCGCTGCCCACTGACGGCGGCCGGGGCGCCCCGCGCGGCTGTGGCATCGGGGCCACATGCCGCGTCCGGTGCGGCCCGGGGCACGGTCTGCGGTCCGGCTTCGGCGTTGCATTGCGGGCACCCGGCGATACATTTGTTCACGGCACAGCGCGCCCCCTTTGCGGGGCGCGCAGTCGATTCCGGTCTAGGAGTGCGGCAGGGACATGGCGCAGTTGCATTGGAACTACGAGGATCTCCCGTGGGACAGCCTTGATCACAGCAAGGTCGACCCGGATCTGGTCCCGCTGATCAAGGCGGCGGCCCTGGTGGAGTTCAACGCGGACGACTACACCGCCTATCTCTGCAACGTGTTTCACGACGATCCCGGCTTCCAGGAGGTTGCGCGGGAGTGGGCGGTCGAGGAGGTCCAGCACGGCCGGGCCCTGGGCAAATGGGCCACGCTGGTGGACCCGGCGTTCGACTTCGAACGGGCGGTCCAGCGGTTCCGCGACGGCTACCAGGTGCCGATCGACCTGGCGACCTCGGTGCGGGGATCGCGCAGCGGCGAGCTGATCGCGCGCTGCATGGTGGAGACCGGCACCAGCTCCTACTACGCCGCCATCGGCGACTCCACCGAGGAGCCGATGCTGCGCGAGATCTGCCGCCTCATCGCCGCCGACGAGCTGCGCCACTACAAGATCTTCTACGACCACGCCAAGCGCTACCAGGAGAAGGAGCGGCTGTCGAAGCCGCGGCGCCTGTGGGTCGCCCTGTCGCGCATCGGCGAATCCGAGGACGACGAGCTGGCCTACGCCTACCACGCGGCCAACGCCCCGGAGGGGGCGCCCTACGAGCACAAGGCCTGCAACGCCGCCTACATGCGCCGTGCCTACGCCTGCTACCGGCCCAAGCATCTCGACCGGGCCATGGCGATGATCTTCAAGGCGTGCGGGCTGAAGCCGCACACCGGCTTCTACGCGCTGGCCAACCGCGCCGCCTGGTGGTTCCTCGACAGCCGCGCCAAGCGGCTGGCGCGCTCCGGCGCCTAGGCGGCCCCGGCCGGCGGGGCGGGCGCTCAGCCCGCCTGGAGTTCGGCCAGCACCGGCGCGAACTCCGCCAGCACCGCCTGGTAGACGTCGCGCTTGAAGGGGACGATGAGGCGGACGAGGTCGCCGGTGTCGACCCATTTCCAATCGTCGAATTCGGGATGCTCGGTGGCGAGGTCGATCTCGGCGTCGCTGCCGGTGAAGCGGGCGACCACCCACACCTGCTCCTGGCCGCGCCAGCGGCCCTTCCAGACCTTGCCCACGAGGTGGTCCGGCAGGTCGTAGCGCAGCGTCCCGCGGGTCTGGGCGACGATCTCGGCGCGGTCGGTGCCGATCTCCTCCTTCAGCTCGCGCAGGGCGGCCTGCAGCGGCGTCTCACCGTCGTCGATGCCGCCCTGGGGCATCTGCCAGGCGTCCCGGGTGTCCAGCCGCCGTGCGACGAACACCTGGCCGCGGTCGTTCAGCAGCATCACGCCGACGCAGGGCCGGTAGGGCAGCGCCGTGCGCTCCACCGGCCGGCCGGTCTGCTTGGCCGTCGCCGTCCTCCTGCCCGCCGTCTTCCTCTTGCCGCTCATCCGCCCAGTCCCTTCTGGCGGTTCACCACCGCCGACACCGGGGCCAGCACGACGCCGCGGTCCTGCAGCCCGGCCGCCCATAGTTTGATGCGTTCGATGGTGCTCGGGTAGGGGAAGCCGATGCCGATGGCCGCCCCTTGCGCCTTGGCAAGGCGCTCCAGCTCCTTGAGCTGGTCGTCGATGGCGCCGCGCGACAGGTCGCGGTCGATCACCCGGTCGACGCGCGCCCGCGGCACGCCGGCCTCGGCGGCCAGGGCCGGGCCCTTGCTGGCGGGCGCCGTCCCGGGATCCACGTAGAGCAGGCCGCGCGCCTTCAGGGTGTCGACCAGCGGCTTCATGGCCGCGGCGTTGGCGGTGAACTTGCTGCCGCTGCTGCTGGTGACGCCGACGTAGCCGACCGCCTTGGCCAGCGACCACAGCAGGCGCTCCTGGTTGCGCTCGGCGGCGAGACCGCTCAGCAACGCGTTGGGGCCGGGGTCGTTGCGCGGGAAGCCCTCGGGCTCCATCGGCAGGGACAGCATCACCTCGTGGCCGTCGCCGCGCGCCTTCTCGACCCAGGTGTCGAGGCGCTCGCCGTAAGGCACGAAGGCCAGGGTCACCGCGCCCGGCAGGTTCTGCAGGGCGTTGCCCGTGGTGACGCCCGACAGCCCCATGTCAGACATGATGATGGCGATCCGCGGGCGCGGGTCGTCGGCCGGGAAGGGACGGGCGTAGACCTCGGCCGGCGTGCGCCCGCTGGCACCGACGCGGGGCAGCGGCCCTGCGCGGGAATCCTCCACGAGCGCCGGCACCGGAGCCGCTGTCATGGTCACCCGGGCGTCGGGTGCGGTGGCCGCCCGGATCGGCGGCGGCGCGGCCAGGGGGGAGGCCGCGGCCGCCGCCGGCCCCGCCGCCGCGAGGGCCGCCGGAGCCTGGGCGGCGGCC
>NZ_BAAKJB010000039.1:0-60009 GCF_059703765.1 Azospirillum sp. NS33
CCGCCGTCCACCGCCGCGATCAACCGCTCACGCAAATCCAGGGAAAGAGGTGCTGTCATGCGGGCTGGCCTCCTTCACCAGCCCACATCTTGAATCAGATTTCAGCCTCGGTGGGAATCCCCCTTCGATTCCGGCCGACCGGAAAATGCTCTAGCCCTGTCGTACTGGATCACCCTTGCCCTGGCGGTGCCAGCGGCGGCGTTCGTGGTGCGGATCTTCATCATCCAGCACGATTGCGGTCACGGGTCGTTCTTTCACTCTCACCGCGCGAACACCATTCTCGGTCTGGCAAGCAGCCTGATCACCCTGACGCCTTACTTCAGTTGGCGCCGCCAGCATGCCGGTCATCATGCCAATTGGAACAACCTCGATCACCGGCTCAGCGGGCTGGACATCTACTCCAGCTGCCTCACGGTCCGCGAGTACGAACGCCTGCCTCGGGCAAGGCGACTGGCGTACCGCCTGACCCGGCACCCGATGGTCTCCTTCATTGTCATCCCGCCTCTTGTCTTCCTGGTGCTCTACCGGTTTCCGTTCGACGCGCCCCGCTCCTGGCGTCGGGAGCGGCTGGGCGTGCACATGACCAATCTGGCACTGGTCGGTGTGGTGGTGATCCTCGGCCTTGCCCTGGGTTTCCGAAACGTTCTGATGGTCCACCTGCCGATCATGGTGATCGCCTCGATCATCGGTGTCTGGCTCTTTTCGCTTCAGCATCGCTTCGAGCACACGCTTTGGGCCAGGCAGGCGGATTGGCGTTTCATGGACGCCTCCCTCCGGGGCACGTCGTACCTGAAGTTGCCAAAGCCTCTTCAATGGTTCACCGGAAACATCGGCTTCCATCATGTCCACCACCTCAGTCCCCGCGTGCCCAACTACCGCCTGGAGGAGTGCCACAACAAGAGTCCCTTGCTCCGCACCGCGCCGACATTGACGCTGCTCAGCGGGCTCAAGGCAACGACCTGCGCATTGTGGGACGAAGACGAGAAAAAGATGGTCGGCTTTCCTGCATGCCGCCGGCAGTCGAAGCAAGCCGGGGCGGCTTAATGAAAACAGAACAGGGATGAACCTTATGCGCTCCTGGCTGGCGGCTCACCGAACGCAAGGGTTCGAACGTGCGGTGTGATACGACGTTTCTCGTCCTGTTTCGACGGCTCAGCCGAACAGGGAGCGATGGAGCGCGACGGCGTCCGCGCCGCCCGGAAAAGGAAGCCGGCCGGTGGGGATGGCCCGTTGACAGTCCCGAGGACCGGACGATCGATAGCCGGGCGTCCGGATTTGTTTTCCAACTGCCCAGCGCGGGCCGGTGCGGGTACGCTGGTGTCGGAGCGTCCGCGCCAATCGGGTGCGGGCGCGGGTGTTGGCGCGCGGCCGGCGGCCGGCGGAAAGGGATGTGGACGGGATGGGGCCGACGTTGCCGATGCGTCCGATCGACGCCGTCCTCCTCGACATGGACGGGACGATCCTGAATTCGATCGCCTCGGCCGAGCGCATCTGGCGGGCCTGGGCGGAGCGGCATGGCGTCGACGGCGAGGCCCTGCTGCCGACGATCCACGGCGTCCAGGCGGTCGAAACGATCCGAAGGCTGGGGCTGCCCGGCGTCGATCCGGACTCCGAGGCCGCCGCGATCACGAAGGCGGAGATCGACGACGCCGACGGGGTCGAGGCGATCGCCGGGGCGGCCGCGTTCCTCCACGCCCTGCCGCCGGGGCGGTGGGGGATCGTCACCTCGGCGCCCCGGGAGCTCGCCGTGCGCCGGATCGCGGCGGCCGGTCTGCCCGCCCCGCCGCTCCTGGTCACGGCCGAGGACGTGGCGCGCGGGAAGCCGTTTCCCGACGGCTTCCAGCGCGCCGCCGAACGGCTCGGCACGACCGCGGACCGATGCCTCGTGCTGGAGGATTCGGCGGCCGGGATCGCCGCCGCCGAACGCGCCGGGGCGATGGTGCTGGTGGTCACCGCGACCCACCATCGGCCGATCGCGCTCACCCATCCCGCGATCGTGGACTATCGCGACCTCGTCCTCGAGCGGTCGCCGGACGGCGCCACGTCGATCCGCCACGGGCGGGAAGGCGTCGGTCCGTCGCCCCCGCTGGGCTGCGTGCTGCGCGCGGCCGCTCCGCCCGGGCCGGGGCGGTCCTGAGCAGGGTTCCCGAGCTCCGCCCCCCCATGGGCGGGCTCGGACACCACGCAAAACCATCGGGTCCGCAGGTTGCGCCGGGCCGGACGCCGCCCGACGGCTTGGTGATCGGGGCGGGCACGGCCACGCCGTTGGCCCGGGCGAATTGGCCGTGCTTGGCCGGAGCAGCGCGATCGCGTCGCTCAGCGGATCCATTCCGGGCGATCCATGCTCAGGTCGGGGGCGCCGCCCGCCGCGGCATCCGGCCGGTCCGCCGCCGTCCCCGTCCGACCCGGCGCCGGCGTCGGGCGCGGCCGCCTCCGCGCTGCCGGACACTCTCCCCGGTGGCGCCGGCCGGATCGAGGACAAACCGTCCGCGGTGCCGCGCGTCCGTGGCGTGCTTGCAATTCGCGGCGGGGGCTGCATAGTGGGCGCCGATGGTGCCTCCGGGCCGGGTGGTCCGGGGGAACAGGGAACGCGGTGAGGTCGTCCGACCGAGGCCGCGGCTGCCCCCGCAACTGTGTGCGGCGAGCCCCTCTCTCTCCACAACGCCACTGGCCCGCTCGGGCCGGGAAGGCCGGAGGGCGGGCGACGACCCGCGAGCCAGGAAACCTGCCATCGCCAATCCATCCATCCCGCCGGGTGTGGCGGAGAGCAGGAGCCCGTCCATGTCGAACGCCGCCTTTCCGCCGGCCGTCGCCCCGCCGGCCATTCGATCCAAGGTCCCCGCCACCATCGTCACCGGCTTCCTCGGCGCCGGCAAGACGACCCTGATCCGCAGCCTGCTGGAGCAGGCCGGCGGCCGCCGCCTGGCGCTGATCGTCAACGAGTTCGGCGACGTCGGGGTCGACGGCGAGATCCTGCGCGCCTGCGGCATCGAAGGCTGCCGCGACGACGACGTGATCGAGCTGGCCAACGGCTGCCTGTGCTGCACCGTGGCCGACGACTTCGTGCCGGCCATCGAGGCCCTGCTGGGCCGCGCCGACCCGCCCGAGCACATCATCATCGAGACCTCCGGCCTCGCCCTGCCCAAGCCCCTGGTCAAGGCCTTCCAGTGGCCGGCGATCCGCACCCGGGTCACCGTCGACGGGGTGGTCACGGTGGTCGACGCCGCCGCCGCGGCGCAGGGGCGGTTCGCCCCCGACCCCGCCGCGCTCGCCGCCCAGCGCGCGGCCACCGGCACCGTCGACCACGAGACCCCGATCGAGGAGGTGTTCGAGGACCAGCTCCTGTGCGCCGACCTCATCGTCGTCACCAAGACCGACCTGGTGGACGCCGACGCCCTGGGCCGGGTGGAGGCGCTGATCCGCGCCGCGCTGCCCCGCCCGGCCAAGCTGGTCCACGCCGGCGGCGGGCGGGCCGACCCGCGGGTGCTGCTGGGCCTCGGCGCGGCGGCCGAGGACGATCTGGACGGCCGCCCCAGCCACCACGACGCCGAGGACGGCCACGACCACGACGACTTCACCAGCTTCGTCGTCGCCCTGGCGCCCCAGCCGGACGCGGAGGCCCTGGCCTTGCGCCTGCGCGGCGTCGCCGCCGCCCACGGGGTGCTGCGCCTCAAGGGGTTCGTGGAGGTCCCGGGCAAGCCCATGCGGCTGCTGGTGCAGGGCGTCGGTGCCCGCCTGGAGGTGCGGTTCGACCGCCTGTGGCGGGCCGGCGAGCCGCGCGACGGCCGGCTGGTGGTGATCGCCGAGACCGGCATCGACCGGGCGGCGGTGGAGGCGGCACTCGCCGGCTGACCGATGCACCTGCTCGCCGCACGCCAGGACGACCTGGACGCCGGGCCGCAGGCGGTGGACCTCGCCCACAGCCCGGCGGACCTGGTCGTCCTCTCCTTCTCCGACAGCGATCTCGGCGCCCTGGCCGCGGCGTGGGCGGCCGGCCGCGACCGCCTGCCCACCCTGCGCCTCGCCAACCTCGGCGCCCTCGGCCACCCCCTGTCCGTCGACCTCTACGTCGAGCGGGTGGTCCGCCACGCCCGCCTGGTGGTGCTGCGCCTGATGGGCGGTGCGGGGTACTGGCGCTACGGGCTGGAGACGGTGGCGGCGGCGTGCCGCGAGGCGGGCCTGCCCCTCGCGGTGCTGCCCGGCGACGCCCGCGCGGATCCGGGGCTGGAGGGCTACGGCACCCTGCCCGGCCCCGAGGCCCGGCGCCTGCACCGCTACTTCTCCGAGGGCGGGCCGGCCAACATGGCGAACCTGCTGGCCTGCGCCGCCACCCTGGCCGGCCGGCCGCTGCCCTTCGCCCAGCCGGCGCCGGTGCCGCGCTTCGGCGTCCACGACGGCTGGCGCCCCGCCGCCCCCGCCTCCGCCCCCGTCCCCAAAGCCGAAGCCGAAGCCGGCGTCCCCGGCGCCGATGCGCCGGCGGCGGCGCTGGTGTTCTACCGCGCCTACCTTCAGGCCGGCGACCTCGCCCCGGTCCACGCCCTGGCCGATGCGATGGCCCAGCGCGGCCTGGCCCCCCGCCTCTACCACGTCTCCTCCCTGAAGGAGCCGGACGCCGCCGCCTGGATGGCCCGCACCCTGCGGGCGCTGCGGCCGGCGGTGGTGGTCAACGCCACCGGCTTCTCGGCCCGCCCGGGGGACGGCGGGGCCTCGCCCCTCGACGCCGCCGGAGTCCCGGTGCTGCAAGTGGTGCTGTCGACCGGGCGGGAGGAGGCGTGGCGCGATTCCGTCCGCGGGCTCGGCCCCGCCGACCTCGCCATGAACGTGGTGCTGCCGGAGATGGACGGGCGCATCCTCGCCGGGGCGGTCGCCTTCAAGGCCCCGCTGGACGTCGATCCGGCCCTCGAATACGCCGAGATCGCCAGCCGGCCGATCGCCGACCGCGTCGCCGCCGCCGCCGACCGCGCGGCCGCCTGGGTGCGGCTGGCGCGCACACCGCGCGCCGACCGCCGCCTCGCCCTGGTTCTCTCCGACTATCCCGGCGGCGGCGGCGTCGGCCGCGCGGTGGGGCTCGACACCCCGGCCAGCGTGCTGGGCATCCTGGAAACCCTGGCCGGGGCGGGCTACACCGTCACCTCCCCGCCGGCCGATGGCGCCACGCTGATGGGCTGCCTGACCGGGGGACCGGCGACGGCGGCGCTGAGCCTTGCCGACTACCGCCGCCTCGCCCCCCGCGACGCGCGGGCGCGCATCGCCGCCGTCTGGGGGGACGAGGCGGCCGACCCGCTGGCCGCCGGCGGCGCCTTCCGCTTCCGCACCGTCCCCTGCGGCCACGTCGCGGTGGCGGTGCAGCCCAGCCGCGGCCACGGCCCCCTCACCACCGCCCAGCACCACGACCCGGCCACCCCGCCCAGCCATTCCTACCTCGCCTTCTATCTCTGGCTGCGGCACGCCCTGGGCGTCCACGCCGTCGTCCAGGTCGGCGCCCACGGCACCCTGGAGTGGCTGCCGGGCAAGGCGGTGGCGCTGTCGGCGGGGTGCTGGCCGGAGATCGTCGGCGGGCCCCTGCCCTGCCTCTATCCGTTCATCGTCAACAACCCGGGCGAGGGGGTGCAGGCGCGCCGCCGCCTCGGCGCGGTGCTGGTCGGCCATCTCACCCCGCCGCCGGCCCAGGCCGGGCTGCACGGGCCGCTGGAGGAGCTGGAGCAGGCGATCGACGAGTACGCTCTGGCCGACGGGCTCGACCCGCGCCGGATGGGCGTGCTGCGCGACACCATCCTCGACCTCGCCTGGCGCTCCGGGGTGGCGGCGGACTGCGCCCTGCGGCCCGACGACGACGACGACACCGTGCTGACCCGCCTCGACGCCCATCTCTGCGACATCAAGGAGATGCAGATCCGCGACGGGCTCCACGTCTTCGGCGCGGCCCCCGCGGCCGAGGCGCGGGCCCGGCTGCTGGCGGCGGTCGCCCGCTTTCCGCGGCGCCGCGGCGCGGGCGCCGACGCCGCCCTGCCGCGGGCCCTGGCCGAGGATCTCGGGCTGCCCACCGGCACCCTGTTCACCGCCGACCCCGGCGCGCGCTGGGACGGCCCGGCCCTGCCCGACGCCCGCTGCCGCACCGTCGGCGACGTGCGCGCCGCCCTCGACGCCCTGGCGGTGGAGCTGGTGGCGGGCACCCGCCCGTGCCCGCCGGCGTGGGCCGCCACCGCCGCCGTCCTCGCCGCCGTGGCGGCGGAGCTGGGCCCGGCGGTCGACGGCTGCGCGGCGGCGGAGACGGCGGCCCTGCTGGCCGGGCTGGACGGCCGCTTCGTCGCCCCCGGCCCCGGCGGCTCCCCGGCGCGCGGGCGCGCCGACGCCCTGCCGACGGGGCGCAACCTGTTCGCCCTGGATCCCCGCGCCGTGCCGACGCCGGCCGCGTGGACGCTGGGCTGGCGTGCGGCCGACGCCCTGCTGGCCCGCCACCTGCAGGACCACGGCGAGTGGCCGCGCCGTCTGGTGGTCGACGCCTGGGGCACGCCGGCCATGCGCACCGGCGGCGACGAACTGGCCCAGGCCCTGGCGCTGCTGGGCGTGCGCCCGGTGTGGGAGGGCGGCTCGGGCCGCGTCACCGGGATCGAGATCATGCCGGCCGCGGTGCTGGGGCGCCCGCGGGTCGACGTCACCCTGCGCATCTCCGGCCTGTTCCGCGACGTCTTTCCCCAGCAGATCGCGCTGTTCGACCAGGCCGCCCGCGCCGTCGCCGCGCTCGACGAGGGGGACGACGTCAACCCGCTGGCCGCCGCGGTGCGGCAGGAAACGGCCGAGCTGGCGGCCGGTGGCCAGGACGCCGCGGCGGCGCGGCGCGACGCCGGCGCCCGCGTCTTCGGCGCGGCGCCGGGTGGCTACGGCACCGCGCTGTCCGACATGGTGGCGCGCGGCGACTGGCGCGACCGGGCGTCGTTCGGCACCGCCTACCTGGACGGCGGCTGCCACGCCTACGGTGCCGGGCTGGACGGGGTGGCCCTGCCGGCCCGGTTCCGGCGCCGCGTCGGCTCCGCCGACGCGCTGGTCCACCACCAGGACCAGCGCGAGTCCGACGTGCTGTCCCAGGACGACTACTACCAGTTCGAGGGCGGCTTCTCGGCCGCCGCGTCGCTGGACGACGCCGACCCCGCCCTCTACCACCTCGACAGCGCCGAGCCGGAGCGGGTCACCGTCCGCACCCTGGGCGAGGAGATCGCCCGCACCCTGCGCGGCCGGGCCGTCAACCCGCGCTGGATCGCCGGCATGATGCGCCATGGCCACCGGGGCGCCGCGGAAATGGCGGTGACGGCCGACACCCTGCTGGCCTTCGCCGCGACGACCCGGGCGGTGGGCGACCATCATTTCGACGCCCTGCACGGCGCCTATGTGGAGGATGCGGCGGTGTGGGGCTTCCTCAGCGAGGCCAACCCCGCGGCCGCGGCCCACATCCTCGACCGCCTGGAGGAGGCGCTGGCGCGCGGCCTCTGGCACCCCCGGCGCAACGCCACCCCGGTGGAGCTGCGCCAGCGCAAGGAATCCCTGTCATGAGCGCCACCCCGGTCCCTGGCGCCCCGGTCCGCGCCAACCCGCCGCGCCGGCGCGGCGCCTGCCCCGGCGTGCTGGCGCCGATGGCGGTGGCCGACGGCCTGCTGGTGCGGGTGCGGGTGCCGGCCGGCGTGCTGCCGGCCGGGGCGGCCCGTGGCATCGCCGCGCTGGCCGACAGCCACGGCAACGGCCGCATCGATCTCAGCCACCGCGGCAACCTGCAGATCCGCGGCGTGCCGCCCGCCGCCATGCCGGCGCTGACGGCGGCGCTCGCCGGGCTCGGCTACGTCGCCGCCGACACCGCCAGCGAGGCGGTGCGCAACGTCCTGGCCAGCCCGACCGCCGGGCTGGACGGCGACGCGGTGCTGGATGTGCGGCCCTGCGCGCTCGCCCTCGACGCGCGGCTGGCCTCCGACCCGGCCCTGCACCGCCTGCCGCCCAAGTTCGGCTTCGTGGTGGACGGCGGCGGCCGCGGCCATCTCGCCGACGCCCGCACCGATCTGCGCTTCGACGCCGTCGCGACGCCCCAGGGGCCGCGCCTGCGGGTCGCCGCCGGCGGCGCCCTGGGCGACGCCGCGGCACTGGGCCTGTGCACGCCCGCCGCGGTGGCAGCGGTCGGCGCCGGCGCCGCCCTCGCCTTCCTGGAGCTGCGCGCCACCCTGGCCGAGCCGCCGCGGCGCATGGCCGGGCTGGTCGCGGCGGTCGGCGCCGCCGCGCTGCGCGCCCGGGTGCCCGGCCTCGAGCCGTTGGCCGCCACCGCCCCGCCGCCGCGCGGGCCGCGGGCGGTGCTGGGCGTGCAGCCCGGCTGGCTGGGCGTCGCCTTTCCGTTCGGCCGACTCGACGCCGCCGCTCTCGACGCGCTGGCCCGGCTGGCCGACGCCGCCGGCGCCGGAGAGCTGCGCCTCACCCCCTGGCGGGCCCTGCTGCTGGCCGGCGCCGGGGCGGAGGCCGCGGCCGCCGCGCGGACCGCCGGGGGCATCATCGACCCCGCCGACCCGCGCCTGGCGCTCACCGCGTGCAGCGGCGCCGGCGGCTGCGACGTCGGCACCACCGACACCCACGCCGACGCCCTGGCGCTGTGCGCCGCCGCCCCGGCCCTGGTGGGCGCCGGCGCGGCGATCCACGTCTCCGGCTGCGCCAAGGGCTGCGCCCACCCCGCCGCCGCCCCGCTGACCCTGACCGCCCGCGACGGGCTCTACGACGTCGCCGTGCAGGCGGCGCCGGGCGCCACGCCGCTGCGCCCCGGCCTGTCCCCGGCCGGGGCGGTGGCGGTGGTGGCGGCGCTGGAGCGCCTCTGCCTCGCCCGCCGCCACGGCGCGGAACCCCTGGCGGCCACCCTGGCCCGCCTCGCCCCCGACCTCGACCGCCTGCTGACCGCGGAGGACCGTCCCGTTGCCTGAGCCGCCCTACGACTACATCCGGGACGGGGCGGCCATCTACCGCCGGTCCTTCGCCATCATCCGCGCCGAGGCCGACCTGTCCGCCCTGCCCGACGACCTGAAGCCGGTCGCGGTGCGCATCATCCACGCCTGCGGCATGGTCGAGGTGGCGGGCGACCTGATGTTCTCCGCCGATGTCGCCGCCGCGGCGCGGGCCGCGCTGGCGGCCGGCGCGCCGGTGCTGTGCGACAGCGCGATGGTGGCCCACGGGGTCACCCGCGCCCGCCTGCCCGCTGACAACCCGGTGCTCTGCACCCTGCGGGACCCGGCGGTGCCGGGGCTGGCGCAAGAGATCGGCAACACCCGCTCCGCCGCCGCGCTGGAGCTGTGGCGGCCGCACCTGGCGGGGGCGGTGGTGGCGGTGGGCAACGCGCCGACCGCGCTGTTCCGGCTGCTGGAGATGCTGGACGAGGGGGCGCCGCGACCGGCCGCCATCCTCGGCTTCCCCGTCGGCTTCGTCGGTGCGGCGGAGAGCAAGGAGGCGCTGGCCAGCCACGGCGCCACCATACCCTATCTGGCCGTGCGCGGCCGGCGCGGCGGCAGCGCCATGGCGGCCGCCGCGGTCAACGCGTTGGCGAGCGAGGCGGAATGAGCATCACCCCACCCCCCGGCACCTTCTACGGCATCGGCACCGGGCCGGGCGATCCCGAGCTGATGACCCTGAAGGCCGTGCGCCTGCTGCGCGCCTGCCCCGTCGTCGCCTATTTCTGCAAGCGCGGCGGCCGCGGCCACGCCCGGCGCATCGCCGGGGACGTCCTGACGGCCGAGCATGTGGAGCTGCCGCTGGTCTACCCGGTGACCACCGAGCTGCCGATCGACCATCCCGACTACGGCCGGCAGATCGAGGCGTTCTTCGACCGCTCCGCCGAGGCGATCGCCGGCCATCTCGCGGCCGGCCGCTCGGTGGTGGCGCTGAACGAGGGCGATCCGTTCTTCTACGGCTCGTTCATGCACCTGTTCCTGCGTCTGGCCCCGCGCTTCCCGGTGGAGGTGGTGCCCGGCGTCACCTCCATGGCCGGCTGCGCGGCGCTGCTGCCGTCGCCGCTGACCATGCGCGACGACGTGCTGTCGATCATCCCCGGCACGCTCGACGAGGCGGCGCTGGAGACGGCGCTGCGCGCCGCCGACGCCGCGGTGGTGATGAAGCTGGGCCACAACCTGCCCAAGGTGCGCCGCGCCGTGGCCGCGGCCGGGCTGGCGGAGCGCGCCTGGTACGTGGAGCGCGGCACCATGAGCGAGCAGCGGGTGGTGCGGCTGGCCGAGGCGCCGGAGGACGGCGCCCCCTACTTCTCGATGGTGCTGGTCCCCGGCCGCGGGGAGCGGCGGTGAGCGGCGGCGCGCCGGCCGGCTGGCTGGCCGTCGTCGGGCTGGGGCCGGGCCCCGTGGACTGGCTGACGCCGGAGGCCCGGCGGGAGCTGGATGCGGCGACCGATCTGGTCGGCTACGGCCCCTACCTGGACCGGGTCGGGCCGGGACCCCAGCTGCGCCACGGCTCCGACAACCGGGAGGAGCTGGCGCGCGCCCGCCTCGCCCTCGACCTCGCCGCCGCGGGCAGGCGCGTGGCGGTGGTGTCGGGCGGGGATCCCGGCGTGTTCGCCATGGCCGCCGCGGTGTTCGAGGCGCTCGACGGCGGTGGTGGCGGTGCCGTCGAGCCCGCGTGGCGGGCGGTGGACGTGCGGGTGTGCCCCGGCGTCTCGGCCATGCAGGCGGCGGCGGCGCGGGCCGGCGCGCCGCTCGGCCATGATTTCTGCGCGATCTCCCTGTCGGACAACCTGAAGCCGTGGGAGGTGGTGGTGCGCCGCCTGCGCCTGGCCGCCGAGGCCGACTTCGTCATCGCCCTCTACAACCCGGTGTCGCGGGCCCGGCCCTGGCAGCTCGCCGCCGCCTTCGACGCGCTGCGCGCGGTGCGCGCGCCGGACACGCCGGTGATCCTCGGCCGGGCGGTCGGGCGGCCCGACGAGCGGCTGGCCATCGCCACCCTGGCCACCGTGGACGCGGCGGACGCCGACATGCGCACGGTGGTGATCGTCGGCGCCTCGCACACCCGCGTGGTGGCGCGCGACGGCGCGCCGCCCTGGGTCTACACGCCGCGCAGCTACCGCGCCGGGGCGTGACCGTGCGCCGCCGCCCGCTCCTCCAGCCAGGCCAGCGCCGCGTCCGCCGTGTGGACCTCCGGGGCGGTGCCGGCCGGCGGCCGTTCCACCATGACCACCGGGATGCCGCGCCGGCGCGCCGCCTCCAGCTTGGCCGCGGTGGCGCCGCCGCCGCTGTTCTTGCTGACCACCACGTCGATGGCGTGGGCGTCCATCAGGGCGGCCTCGCCGGCCACGTCGAAGGGACCGCGGGCCAGCACGACGGTGCAGCGCGGCAGGGGCGGCGGGGGATCCGGCGGGTCGACGGCGCGGACCAGATAGGCCTTCTCCGGCGCCGCGGCGAAGGGGGCCAGCTCCTGCCGGCCGATGGTCAGGAACACCCGCTCGCCCAGCGGCCCCAGGGCGGCGGCGGCGGCGGCCATGTCGGCAACGCCCAGCCAGCGGTCGCCCGGCCCCGCCGTCCAGGCCGGGCGCCGCAGCACCAGCAGCGGCACCCCGGCCCGGGCGCACGCCGCCTCGGCGTTGGCGGAGATGCGCGCGGCGAAGGGATGGGTGGCGTCGACCACCGCGCCGACCGCGGCGCCCGCGAGATGCGCGGCGAGGCCGTCGCTGCCGCCGAAGCCGCCGATGCGGGTCGGCAGGGGCGGCAGCACCGGCCGGGCGGTGCGCCCGGCCAGGGACACGGTGGCGGCGAGGACGGGGTGGCCCACCAGCGCGCGGGCCAGCGCCGTGGCCTCGGTGGTGCCGCCGAGGATGAGGACCTTCATGGCTGGACCGCTGGGGCTCGTCGGGGGGCGCCATGACTAGCACATCCGCCGCCGCCGCGCAGCGCTGGCTGTCCGTCGTCGGCATCGGCGAGGACGGCTGGGACGGCCTGGCCCCCGCCGCCCGCGCCCTGGTCGCGGGGGCGGAGCTGGTGGTCGGCGGCCGGCGCCACCTGGCGCTGGCGCCGCCCCCGCCGCCGGGGCAGGAGCGGCTGGCCTGGCCGTCGCCGCTGGCCGAGGCGATCCCCGCCCTGCTGGCCCGGCGCGGCCGGCCGGTCTGCGTGCTGGCCAGCGGGGATCCGTCCTGGTTCGGCGTCGCCGCCACCCTCGCCCGGGTGGTGCCGGGGGGCGAGATGCGGGTGGTGCCGGGGGCCTCGGCCTTCAGCCTCGCCGCCGCCCGGCTGGGCTGGCCGCTCCAGGACACGGTGTGCCTGTCGGTGCACGGCCGGCCGGCCGAGCTGGTGATCCCCCACCTCCAGCCGGGCGCCCGACTGCTGGCGCTGAGCTGGGACGGCACCAGCCCGGCACGGGTGGCGGCGCTGCTGTGCCGGCGGGGCTTCGGCGCCTCCCGCCTGGTGGCGCTGGAGCATCTTGGCGGCACGCCCGAGCGGGTGGTCGAGGGCCGCGCCGACGCCTGGACCGAGGACCGCACGGCCGACCTCAACACGCTGGCCATCGCCTGCGTCGCCGACCCCGGCGCCCGCGTGCTGCCGCGCAGCCCCGGCCTGCCCGACGACTGGTTCGACCACGACGGGCAGATCACCAAGCGGGAGGTGCGGGCGCTGACCCTGTCCCTGCTGGCGCCGCGCCGCGGCGAGCGGCTGTGGGACGTCGGCTCCGGCTCCGGCTCGGTCGCCGTGGAATGGCTGCTGGCCGACCCGGCCAACCGGGCGGTCGCCGTGGAGGCGCGGGCCGACCGCGCCGGCCGCATCGCCGGCAACGCCGCCGCCTTCGGCGTGCCGGGGCTCGACGTGGTGAGCGGCCCCGCCCCGGCGGCGCTCGACGGGCTGGCGCCGCCCGACGCCGTGTTCATCGGCGGCGGGCTCACCGTGCCCGGGGTGGTGGAGCGCTGCTGGGACGCCCTGCCGTCCGGCGGCCGGCTGTGCGCCAACGCGGTGACGGTGGAGGGCGAGGCGGTGCTGGCCGGCTGGACCCGCCGGGTCGGCGGCAGCCTGACCCGTGCCGCCCTCAGCCGGGCCGAGCCGCTGGGCGGCTTCCTCGGCTGGCGGCCGCTGTCGCCGGTCACCCTGTGGCGGGCCGACAAGCCATGATCGCCGCCGGGGTGGGCTGCCGCAGCGGCGTCGCGGCCGCCGATGTCGTGGCGCTGGTGGAGCGTGCCTTCGCCGCCGCCGGGCTCGACGCCGGCCAGCGGCGCGACGCCGTCCTCGTCACCCTGGACACCCGGGCCGGTGAGCCCGGCCTGGTGGAGGCGGCGGAGCGCCTCGGCCTGCCGCTGCGCCCGCTGCCCCACGCCGCCCTCGCCGCCGTCGCCGACCGCGCCCTCACCCGTTCGCCCCGCGTCGCCGCCGCCGTCGGCCTGCCCTCGGTGGCGGAGACCGCGGCCCTGGCCGGGGCCGGCCCCGGCGCCCGCCTGCTGCTGCCCCGCATCGCCTCGGCCCGCGCCACCTGCGCGCTGGCCCAGCCGGAGACCCCGACATGACCGTCCACTTCATCGGCGCCGGCCCCGGCGCGCCCGACCTGCTGACCATCCGTGGCCGCGACCTCATCGCCGCCTGCCCGGTCTGCCTCTACGCCGGCTCCCTGGTGCCGCGCGAGGTGCTGGCCCACGCCCCGCCCGGGGCGCGGGTGATCGACACCGCGCCGATGACCCTGGACGGGATCGTCGCCGAGTTCGTGCGCGCCGAGGACGCCGGCCAGGACGTCGCCCGCCTCCACTCCGGCGACCTCTCGGTCTACAGCGCCATCGGCGAGCAGACCCGGCGCCTGCGCGACCTGGGCATCCCCTACACCCTGACCCCCGGCGTGCCGGCCTTCGCCGCGGCGGCCGCGGCGCTGGGGCGCGAGCTGACCCTGCCGGAGGTGGGGCAGAGCCTGGTGCTGACCCGCACCGCGGGCCGCGCCTCGGCCATGCCGGCCAACGAGACGCTGGAGGCGTTCGGCGCGTCCGGGGCCACCCTGGCCATCCACCTGTCGGTCCACGTCCTGGACCGGGTGGTCACGCGCCTGACCCCGTTCTACGGCGCGGACTGTCCGGCCGCCGTGGTCTATCGCGCGTCCTGGCCCGACGAGCGGGCGGTCACCGGCACCCTGGCGTCCATCGCCGAGCGGGTCGCCGCGGCGCCCATGGAGCGCACCGCGCTGATCCTGGTCGGCCGGGTGCTGGGGACGGAGGATTTCCGGTGCAGCGCCCTCTACGACGGGGCGCACGCCCGGCGCTACCGCGGGATGGGGTCGTGAGCGGGGCCGCGCCAGCCGGCCACCCCGGCGACCGCGCCGGCGCGGTCGACCGCCACCACCTCCACCGCCACCGGCGCGCCGTCCAGCACGTCCAGCGCCACCCCCTGGGCCAGCGCCGCCACCCGGTCGCCCAGGGGCAGGCCGGCGTCGCCGGCCAGACCCAGCACCTGGGCGGCGGTGTTGGCCTCGCGCGCCGCGGCGACCAGCGCCGCCCCGGCGCCGAGCTCCGCCAGCCGCCCGGCCAGCCAGCCGAGATCGACCGCGCTGCGCTTGGAATGGAGGTCGAGGTGCCCCTGGGCCAGCTTGCCCAGCTTGGCGAAGCCGCCGGCCAGGGTCAGCCGTGCCACGGGGTGGCGGCGCAGGTACTTCAGCGTGCCGCCGGCGAAATCGCCCATGTCGATCAGCGCGGTGTCCGGCAGCCCGTGGCGGCGCACCGCCGCGGCCTCCGACGTCGCCCCGGTGCAGGCGGCGACGTGGCCCAGCCCGGCGGCGCGGGCCACGTCCACCCCGCGGTGGATGGAGGCGATCCAGGCGCTGCACGAATAGGGCACGACGATCCCCGTGGTGCCCAGGATCGACAGGCCGCCGAGGATGCCGAGGCGGGCGTTCATGGTCCGCTTGGCCAGAACCTCGCCGCCGGGGATGGAGACCTCGACCTCGAGGTCGGCGGGGCGGCCGGCCAGCGCCGCCTCGGCCGCCACGGCCTGGCGGATCATCGCCCGCGGCACCGGGTTGATGGCCGGTTCCCCCACCGCCAGCGGCAGCCCCGGCCGGGTCACCGTGCCCACGCCTTCACCGGCGCGGAAGGCGACGCCGCTTCCCGGCGGGCCGGGGCGGACCCGGGCGCGGATCTCGGCACCGTGGGTCACGTCGGGGTCGTCGCCGGCGTCCTTGACCACGCCGGCCGCCGCCCAGCCGTCGCCCCGCGCGCTCCACGACAGGGCGAAGGACGGCGTCTGGCCGCCCGGCAGGGTCACCGTGACCGCGTCCGGGAAGGCGCCGGTGAACAGGGCGCGCGCCGCCGCGCCCGCCGCCGCGCTGGCGCAGGCGCCCGTCGTCCAGCCATGGCGCAGCGGCCGCATGCCGCCGGTCGGATCTGAGGCTTCCGTCATGACCACCGCTCCGTCGCTCGCGACCGAAGGTCTACGGCACCCCGGCGCCGTTGGGAAGACGCCGCGCGGCCTGATCGTCGCCGCCCCCGCCTCGGGCTCGGGCAAGACGACGCTGACCCTGGGCCTGCTGGCGGCGCTGCGGGCCCGCGGCGTGTCCGTCGCCGCGGCCAAGGTTGGCCCCGACTACATCGACCCCGCTTTCCACGCCGCCGCCACCGGCCGGCCCGGGGTGAACCTGGACAGCTGGGCGATGGCACCGGTCCTGCTCGACTCCCTGGCGGCCGGCGCCGGGGCGGGGGCGGAGCTGGTGGTGTGCGAGGGGGTGATGGGGCTGTTCGACGGGGCGCCGGAGCCGGGGCTCGCCGGCGACGGATCGACCGCCGACATCGCCGCTCGGACCGGCTGGCCGGTGCTGCTGGTGCTCAACCTGCGCGGCCAGTCGCAGTCGGCGGCGGCCCTGGTCCGCGGTTTCGTCCTGCACCGGCCGGGCGTGCGGATCGCCGGGGTGGTGCTCAACAACGTCGGCAGCCCGCGCCACCGCGCCATGGTCGAGCGCGCCATCGCCGGCGTCGGCGTGGCGGTGCTCGGCGCCCTGCCCCGCGACTCCGGCCTTGCCCTGCCGGAGCGCCACCTCGGCCTGGTCCAGGCGCGGGAGACCGCCGACCTCGCGGCGCGGCTGCGGGCGCTCGGCCAGGCCGTGGAGGCCCATGTGGACGTGGCCGCGGTGGTGGCGCTGGCCGGGCCGGGCCGGCCGGGCGATGGCGACGGCGGGGCCGCCGCCCTCCTGCCGCCGCCGGGCCAGCGGGTGGCGGTGGCCCGCGACGACGCCTTCGCCTTCGCCTACCCCCATGTGCTCGATGGCTGGCGGCGCGCCGGGGCGTCGCTGCACCCCTTCTCGCCGCTGGCCGACGAGCCACCGCCCGCCGGCTGCGACGCCGTGTACCTGCCCGGAGGCTATCCCGAGCTGCACGCCGGCCGGCTCGCCGCCGCCGCCGCCTTCCGCGACGGGCTGCACCGCGCCGCCGCCGCCGGCCACCCGGTGTACGGGGAGTGCGGCGGTTTCATGGCGCTGGGGGAGAGCCTGGAGGACGCCGGCGGCACCGTCCACGCCATGGCCGGGCTGCTCGGCGTGCGCACCTCCTTCGCCCGGCGCCGCCTCCACCTCGGCTACCGCCGCGCCGTGCTGTGCGCCGGCGGGCCGCTGGGGCCGGCCGGCGCCGCCTTCACCGGGCACGAGTTCCACTACGCCAGCGTCGTCGATCCCGGCGGCGACCCCGCCCTGTTCGCCGCCGCCGCCGCCGACGGCGCCGGCCTCGGCCCGGTCGGTGGCCGGCGCGGCTCCGTGTGCGGCTCCTTCGTCCATCTCATCGCCAGGGCGACGCTGCAAGCGGACTGACCTCTGGTCCATCGCGCCGCCCAAGGGGCCGGATCCCGGCGCCCTTCCCGCCCTCCGGTGGTCGGCAACCGGGATTCGTCCGCACGGCGATCAGGCTTTGGCGAAGGCCAGGAGGTCGGGGTTGATCACCTCGGGATGGGTCGCGAACAGCCCATGCGACAGACCCGGATAGACCTTCAGCGTGCCGTTCGACAGCAGCTTGATCGCCTTGTGCGCCGAGTTCGCGATCGGCACGATCTGGTCGTCGCCGCCGTGGACGAGCAGGACCGGGATGGTCAGCGCCGTCAAGTCCTCGGTGAAGTCGGTTTCCGAGAACGCCTTGATGCAGTCGTACTGCGCCTTGGCGCCGCCCGCCATGCCCTGACGCCACCAGTTGTCGATCAGACCCTGGCTGACGGTCGCCCCCTCCCGGTTGAAGCCGTAGAACGGCCCCGAGGGGACATCGCGGAAGAACTGCGCCCGGTTGCCGACCAGCGCAGCGCGGAAGCCGTCGAAGACCTCCAGCGGGATGCCGTCGGGGTTGGCGGCCGACTTCACCATGACCGGGGGGACCGCGCCGATCAGCACGGCCTTGGCGATGCGGCCGGCTTCGGCCCGGGCGGCGTAATGGGCCACCTCGCCGCCACCGGTGGAATGGCCGATATGGACCGCGTTCGTGAGGTCCAGCGCCCGGGCCAGCTCGATCACGTCGCTGGCGTAGGTGTCCATGTCGTTGCCGGTGTCGGTCTGGTCCGAACGGCCATGGCCGCGCCGGTCATGGGCGATGACGCGGTAGCCTTGCGCGAGGAAGCAGAGCATCTGGTTGTCCCAGTCGTCGCCGGACAGCGGCCAGCCGTGGTGGAAAACGACGGGCTGTGCGTCGCGCGGGCCCCAGTCCTTGTAGAAGATGCTGGTGCCGTCCTGGGTCTTGATCGCCGCCATGGTGATGTCTCCTTCGGTTTGTGCGGTTGTCGCGCGGTGCAGGATGGGAAGGCCAGCGACGGGGCTCCGATCGCGACGCGTGTGCGTCCGGCCCGGTTTCCCGTCATCGGTGCCGCTTCCAGTGTGGACACGTTACGCCTCGGGGTGCAGGAATGCGCGTGGCGAAAATGCTAATCATCGGGGCAAAACGGACAATGTCGCAGAATCCTGGGGTGGTGGCCGAAATCGGCCTGCTTCGCTACCCGGACTGCCAGCTGGCGGCGGTCTACGGGCTCACCGACCTCTTCCGTATTGCCGGTGAGTGGGCGGGCGACGAGCCGCGCACCATCCGCGTCTCGCACTGGGAGGCGACGGATGACGGTGTCACGTGCATCTGGGACAGCCATCCCGGCGCGCCTCACCGGCTGACCCATGCGATCGCCCCGCCCAGCATCGTCATGCCCGAACACATGGCCGCCACGCCGGCCGCGGCACGCTGGCTGCGCGACCAGCATGCGGCTGGCACGACACTCTGTTCCGTCTGCGCAGGGGCCTTCGTCCTGGCGGAAACCGGGCTGATCGACGGGCGCCGCGTCACGACCCACTGGGCCTTTGCCAGGCAGTTGGCGCAACGCTTTCCGAAGGTGCATCTGGCCGAGGATCACATGGTTCTGGACGACGGCGACATCATGACCGCCGGGGGCATCCTCGCCTGGGCCGATCTGGGCCTGACCCTGGTGGGCCGCCTGCTCGGCCCTGCGACCATGCTGGCGACCGCGCGTTTCCTGCTGGTCGAGCCGCCGCGTCACAGCCAGCGCCCCTTTGCCCAGTTCGTGGCCCGCCTCGACCACCGGGACGACGCGATCCGGCAAAGCCAGCATCACATCCATGCCCATGCCGCGAGCGTGCACGGCGTGGCCGATCTGGCGATGGCCGCGGGGATGACGGCACGCACCTTCCTTCGCCGGTTCCGCGCGGCAACCGGCTTTACGCCGGTCGAGTATCTTCAGCAGGTCCGCGTCGCCAAGGCACGCCAGGCGCTGGAACGGACACTGACGCCGGTCGACCGCATCGCCTGGGATGTCGGCTATTCGGACCCGGCCGCGTTCCGCAAGCTGTTCCAGAAGCTGACCGGCCTGCCGCCCGGCGCCTATCGAAAGCAGTTCGGCGTCGCGATGGACGGGCACCAGACGACCGAGGTGCCTGGAGCATCCGTCCGGCGCTGATCCTACCCCGCCGCGACCAGCCGGCCGTCGCGCAGGTGGAGGGTGCGGGTGGCGACGCGGTCGCGGAAGGCGGCGTCGTGGGAGACCACGATCATCGCCTGGGGCAGCGCGTTCAGGATCGCCACCACCCGTTCGGTCGTCGCCTCGTCCAGGGCGTTGGTCGGCTCGTCCAGTAGCAGCACGTCGGGCTCCATGGCCAGCACGGCGGCCAGGGTCACCAGGCGCTTCTCGCCGCCCGACAGCTTGTGGGTGACGCGGTCGCGCAGCCGGGCCAGGCCCAGGCGGTCCAGCACCGCCTCGACGATCGCCGCCGCCTCGGCCCGGGACCGGCCCATGTTGAGCGGCCCGAAGGCGACGTCCTCCAGCACCGTCGGGCAGAACAGCTGGTCGTCGGGGTCCTGGAACACCAGGCCGGCGCGACAACGCACCTCATGGAAATCGGCCTCGCCGCGCCGCTCGGCGCCGAAGGCGACGATGCGCCCGGCCGCCGGGCGCAGCAGCCCGACCACCAGGTGCAGCAGGGTGCTCTTGCCCGCCCCGTTGGGGCCGACGATGCACAGCCGCTCGCCCGCGGCCAGGGTCAGGTCGACCCCATCGAGCACCACCGGCTGGCCGGGATAGCCGAAGCGCAGGCCCGAGAGGTCAAGAAACGGCGCCATGGAGACCATCCAGGGTGAGCAGGGCGAGGCAGGCGAGCGCCACCAGGCCGGCGAACACGGCGTCGCGCCGCCCCAGGTGGAGGTCGTCGAGGAGCGGGATGGTCCCGGAAAAGCCGCGGCATTTCATGGCCGCGAGGATGCGCTCGGAGCGTTCCAGGGCGCGCACCAGCATCATGCCCACCAGATAGCCGAAGCTGCGCAAGGTGTGGAGCGAGTTGGCGGGGCGGAAGCCGCGGGTGCGCATGGCCGTGCGCAGGCGCCGGTACTCCTGGTGCAGAACGTCGATGTAGCGCACCGTGAACAGCAGCAGGTGCACCAGGTTGACCGGCACCCGCAGCCGGTGCAGCGCGTGGCCCAGCGTGACCGGCGACATGGAGCCGACCAGGGCCATCAGCGCCAGCACCACGGCGTTGGCCTTCAGCGCGATCTCCACGCCGCGGACCAGCCCCTGCCACGACGCGCTCACCCCCCACACGGTGAGGATGGGGTCGCCCGGCACCGTGAAGGGCAGCATCAGCAGGATGAAGACGATGAAGGCGTCCATCGCCGCCATGCGCCGCAGCGTCGCCGCCGCCGGCAGCCGGGCCAGCAGCATCGCCGCCAGCGCCAGCCCGAGGGCGAGCGCCAGCACCGGCAGGGCGGAGCAGGCGACCACCGCCACGGCGAACGCGGTGGCGGCGAGAATGCGCACCCGCGGGTCGATGCGGCGGACGACGCCGTCCGCGGCCACCGGGTCGAGGCCGCGCCACTCCGGCCGCTCGGACGAGACGACGTGGCCCACCTCAGGTCCTCCCCAGACGGCGGCGCGCCGCCAGATAGAACCCGACCCCGAACAGGCCGGCGATGTAGCCGAGCCCGCCCAGCACCGATTGCAGGTCGGTCTTCTCCTTGTAGGCGGCCAGCTCGCGGCGCAGCGGCACGATCTCCCGCCGCACCGCCTCGGCGATCGCCGCCCGCTGCTCCTCGCCCAGCGGCGCAGCGGCGGCCGCGCCAGGCGCGGTCGCGGGTGCGGTGGCAGCAGCCGGGGCGGCACCCGCCGCGGCGCCCGGCAGCTCCGCGGCGTCCATGTGGATCTCGACGACGTGGCCGGCGCCGAGGTCGGCGCGAAAGACGTGGGTGACGCGCCCGACGGGGGTGAAGGTGAAGAAGCCGTCGGCGTCCGTCCGGGTCTCGCCCAGCTTGGCGCCGGTCCCGTCGAAGACCTCGACCAGGGCATCGGCGGCGGTGTCACCGTTGGAGAAGCCCACCTCGCCCTCGATCACCGTGGTTCCCGCGTAGACCGCGGCGACCACCTTGTGGGCCGCGGCCGGCGCCGGCGCCCCCAGCACGGCGGCGGCAAGGGCCAGCGTGGCAAGCAGCCTAGACATGACGGTCCTCCCATGCGGGGCGCGACGCCAGGGCGTCGAACAGCTCCGGCTTCACCTTGCGCGCCAGCAGCACCGCGGCCGCGGTCAGAAGCGACTCGATGATCATGACGGGAATGTGCGCAAAGAACACCAGCTTGGCGGCGGCCACGAAGGCGTCGCCCGACAGGGCCAGCGAGAGGGCGACGAAGGCGGCGGTCAGGGCGATGGAGAGGCCGCCGCCGACCGCGCCCCACACCGCCGCGCCGGCCGGGGAGGCGGCGGCCACCCCCCTGCGGCACGTGACGTGGACGATGACCGCCGGCAGGGCGATGTTCACGGCATTGACGCCGAGCACCGTCAGCCCGCCGAATCCGAAGAACACCGCCTGCAGAAGCAACCCCACGAACAGGGCCGGGAAGGCGGCCCAGCCGAGCACCAGCCCGGCCAGGCCGTTCATGATCAGGTGCACGCTGGACGGCCCCAGCGGCACGTGCACCAGGGAGGCCACGAAGAAAGTGGCGCTCAGCACCCCGGCCGCCGGGATCTTCTCCATCGGCAGGGAGCGCAGGCCGTAGCCGACGCCCGCCACCGCCAGCGCGGCGCCGCCGATCACCACCTGCGCCGACAGCGCTCCGTCCACGATGTGCATGGCCGTGCTCCGTCCGGGGGCTCAGTTCAGGTCGAAGGCGCGCACCCACAGGACGGCGTCCTGGGACAGCTCCTTGCCGGCGTGTTCCGTCGCCGGGCCGACGCCCAGCGCGGCGAAGCCCCAGAAGCCGGCCCTGGGGATGCCGAAGGTGAACACGCCGTCCGCGCCGGTGACGACGACCACCGCGCCGCCGGGCATCGGCGCGGCCTTCGGCGCGGTCGGCGCGTTGGTCGCCATGTCGGGCTCGGCCGCCATGTATTCGATCTCGATCTCGGCGCCGGCCACCGGCTTGCCGTCGGCGAGCACCCGCCCGGTGAAGGTCGACCCGGCGATGACGTTGGTCGGCTTGATCATCGGCACGATCTCGGTGGCCAGCCCCACCGGCTCCTGCCAGTCCGTGGGAATCCCGCCCTTGTTGAGGAACGACTTGGTGATCTGCTGGATGTAGATGTCCTCGCTCGGCTCGTAGTAGGGCGCGGGGACCAGCGCCAGCACGTAGTCACCGTTCAGCTTGACCGGCACCGTGGCGTCGTAGGCCTTGGCGGCGTTCCCGGCGCCCGTGAAGGTGATCGGCTTGAGGCGGTCCATCAGGTCGGTCCGTTCGCCCTTGTGGACCAGGACGAAGGAGTCCGGCACACCCATGTCCATGACGTGGCCGTTCTCGAAGGGGTGCCAGAAGATGAGCTTGAGCGGCACGTCGCCGGGCCGGGCCAGGTGGACGTCGGGCGTGTAGATGAGCTGGAAATGCGCGTGCGCGGCGCTGCCACCGGCCAGGACGGCGGCGGCGGCGGAAACGGCAAGGAACAGGCGGGTCACGGGTCGATCTCCCAAGACGATGCGGTGGCCCGCCGGCAAGGCGGCGGGACCGGTGCGGGAGACGCAAAAGGGGAACCGGCGGCGGCCCGGCGCACGAAGGGGCGCGTCGAGCCACAGCCCACAACGCTCACCCCGGCGTCCAGGCGGAAACGGTCGCGGCGCCGACGGGCCACGGCCGGTGAGGGCAGGTTTCCTGGCTCGCGGCTCGGGCGCCCGCGGCCCGCCTTCCCGGTTTCCCAGTGGCATGGATGGCCTCGGACTCGCCGCTTACAGTTGCGGGGGCAGCCCCGGCATTGACAGGGACGGCGCGTCGACGCGCCGCGGTCCTGCCGCACCGGATTCCCTCTGGTTCCCTTGCGGGAAACCCTCACGGCCGGCAGCATACGACAGATTGTCGCGCCGTCAAAACCACAAACGCCGTGGTCAGCGGAAGGGCGCGGGCTGGGCCGTCAGCGACGCGGCCAGCAGGAGGGCGCCGATCGCCAGCAGGGCGGTCCCCGCCAGCAGCGTCATGCCCGTTTCGACGCGCCCGACCCAGCGCGCGTCGCCGGCCGTGGCGGCCAGGGCGAGGCGGCGCGAGCCGACCGCCAGCACCGCCAGCGCCGACACGGTGATCGCCGTCCCCACCGCCATGGCCAGGGTCGCCGCCACACCGGCGGCGAAGAACCCGATGGCCTGGGCGAAGGCCAGGACCACCAGGGCGCCGCTGCACGGGCGCACCCCCACCGAAACCACCACCGCCGCGGCACGCCGCCACCCCTGTCCGGCCCCGGCCGGCGGCGCCACGGCGTGACCGCAGCCCGGGCCACCGGAATGGTCGTGGTGATGGTCGTGATCATGGTGGCTGTGGCCGCAGACGTGGCCGAGGGCGCCGTGGCGCGGGCGCCGCAGGGCCGACCAGACCATCGCCGCGCCGAGCGCCGCGGTGAGGCCGTAGCCGAGCCGTTCCAGGATCTCCGCCACCGGCCGCGCCTCGCGTCCCGCGGCGCCCAGGACGAAGACCACCATGCCGACCACGACCACCGCGGTGGCGGCCTGCGCCAGCGACGCCGCCCAGGCCAGCGCCAGGCCGCGCCGCAGCCGCCGCCCGTCGGCCAGGACATAGGCGGCGATCACCGCCTTGCCGTGGCCCGGCCCGGCGGCGTGGACCACGCCGTAGGCGAAGGACGCGGCGGCCAGCCCGCCCGCGGCCACCATCCCCTCGTCGCGGACGGCGCGCAGCGCGGCAACCAGGGCGCGGTGCAGATCGCCCTGCCAGTGGCGCAGCCAGGCCGCCGCCTGCGCCCAGACGGCGCCCGGCTCCAGGGCGGCGACGGCGGCACCCAGCAGCAGGACGAGACCCAGACCGACGGCGACGGCCCGCCCCCGGCCGGTCACGGGCGGTCCCCGCAGGACAGCACGATCCAGTCGGCGAAGGCCGCACCCAGGCTGTCCTCCGGCTGCGCCGGGTCGGGGTCGGCGTCGAGCGCCACCTCGTCCGGCACGAAGCCCTGCTCCCGGTCGGCGACGCGGTCCAGCGTCGCCCGGCACGACGCGGGCACGGTCCCGGCGAGACGGACCGGCGATTCCACCGGCGGCGCGATGTCGATGTAGAAGGACGGGTCGAACATGGCGAAGCGCAGCGGGGGGCCGTCGGCCACCAGCGGTGCGGCCAGCGGCAGGGTCAGGCTGAATTCCAGCCGGCCGCCCTCGAAGCGCATGCGCGCCACCGTGGCCGGCCCCAGCTCCAGCCGCCGGTCGCCGTGCTTGAGCAGGCTGAAATAGCCCCACCCGGCGAGGCGCTCCGCGGTCTCGTCGGCCAGCGGCTGCAGTTCGTCGGAGGCGAAACGGCCGTCGCCGTCGGCGTCGCGACCCTCCACCTCGTACACGCTGAAGACGTCGTCGAACAGCCAGCGGGTCTCGACGGCGGCCAACCGCTGGCGCGAATCGAAGTGGAAGACCGCGGTGGCGTCGATCCAGACATGGGGGTGGGCCGCGGCCGTCCCCGACAGGGCCAGGCAGCCGAGAAGGGCCGCGAGCGCGGCGGGCCGGGGGGTGGGCGGGATCATGGCACCCGGGGCTGGAACGGCAAAGCGGCCGAAGTGTGCCGCAACGCTCCGGTGCGCCGCAAGGGGTGCGACCGTCACGGCGCGGCGCGGCGGGCGCGGGCGCGGGCCATCACCACCGCCTTCAGGGACCGGGGAACGCGGCTGCGGTCGGTCCAGCGGACGACCACCCCGCCGGCGCGGCACTCCGCCGCCAGTTCCCGGCCGTTCTCGTAGCGGTGCTGGTCCAGCGTCGCCCAGCCGTCGAGCGCCCGGTAGTCGAACGGCCGCCCGCGCAGGAAGTCGTGGAACCCCTCGAAGAACTTGGGATGCCGCAGCACCGGCCGGGCCTCGCGCCACGACAGCGCGTCGACGATGCGGGTGTTCCGGGCGCCGGTCATTGCAGCGGTCCGGGCTCGTGCCGCGGCGCGGTGCGCACGGCATCGCCCAGCCGGTCGAGCAGGCCGGCGGTGGCCGCCGCGCCCTGGGTGGCGGCCAGGTGCCCCACCGATTCGATCATCATGGCCCAGGCCAGCGCCTGGCGCGTGACCCGGCCGGTCCGCGCCTCGCCCCAGACCCCGCGCACGAGGTCCAGCGCCGGGCCCAGGTCGTCCGGCAGGTCGTCCGGCAGGTCGTCCGGCAGGTCGTCCGGCAGGTCGTCCGGCAGGTCCCCGCCCCACTGGTCGTCCGTCATTCGTGACCGCCTCCGCCCGTTGTCGTTATGTTATATCATAACGTGCGGGGTGCGGGGACGCCAGCGCCGCGGCGCCCGGCCCTCAGCGTGGCGCGGCGAGGAGCTGTTCAGCGGCCTGCCGGCCGGTCCTCATCTCCGCGAACATCCATTCCCGGAAGGTGCGGATCTTCGCCTGGTCGGCCTTGGCCTTCAAAGTGACGAAGGCGTGGCCGCGCACCCGCATGCCCTGGGTGGCGAAGGGCACCACCAGGCGGCCGGACAGCAGCTCCCGCTCCGCCAGCAGCAGGCTGTCCAGGCACACGCCCATGCCGTCGACCGCGGCGCTGATGGCCATGAAGGAGCGGTCGAAGCGCAGGCCGCGCTCCAGGTCGAGGCGGCTGGCCCGGTGGTGGCGGGCCCAGTCGCGCCAGCTCAGGATGTTGACCTCGGAGTGGATCAGGGTGTGCTTGGCGAGGTCGGCGGCGCGGCGGATCGGGTTGAGCCCGGCGGCCAGCCCGGGAGAGCACATCGGCACGATGATGTCCTCGGGGAACGGCACCAGCACGGCGCCGTCGAAGGCCGGGCCGGGGCGGTAGCGGATGTCCACGTCCGCCAGCCCCTCCGCCAGGTCGGCGGCGCCCACCGAGGCGTGGAGGCGGATGTCGATGCCCGGCTGCAGCTCCTTGAAGGCGCCCAGGCGCGGCATCAGCCACTGGGTGGCGAAGCTGGGCGTGGAGTGGACGGTGAGAATCGCGTTGCCGCCCGCCGCCTCGACGTTCTGGGTCGCCGCCTCGATGCGGGTGAAGGCCGCCGTCACCTCCGCCGAATAGGCGGCGCCGACGTCCGTCAGCACCACGGCCCGGTGCACCCGGCGGAACAACCGCACGCCAAGCTGGTCCTCCAGGATGCGCACCTGATGGCTGATCGCCGACGGCGTGACCGCCAGTTCCTCTGCCGCAAGCGCGAAGGAGCCCAGCCGCGCCGCCGCCTCGAACGCCTGAACCGCCTTGATCGAGACCCGTTTGCGCATCGCACCATTTCGGTGAATTCAGCTCATGCGAAGCCGATCTTATTCATTTGTTCGGCTCACCTCAACCCCATACAGTCGACGAAGTGGTTGGCCGCAACAGCAAATGGCCGGCTCCGCAAACACCGACAAACAACGATCCGCTCCGCGGCGCGTCTTCCGCCGCCACGGGGAGGTTTTGCAAAGGACAGGACATGCTGCTTTCCAACAAGGTGTGCGTGATCACGGGGGCGGCGTCGCGCCGCGGCATTGGCCGCGCCACCGCCCAGCTGTTCGCGCTGCACGGGGGGCGGGCGATCATCGTCGACCTCGACGGCGCGGCGGCCGCCGGCACCGCGGCGGAACTGGGCGAAGCCCATCGTGGCTACCCCTGCGACGTGACCGACAAGGCTTCCTGCCAGGCCGCCATGGAGCGGGTGATCGGCGAGTTCGGCCGGGTCGACGTCCTGGTCAACAACGCCGGCATCACCCAGCCGCTGCGCCTGATGGACATCGGCCCGGAGAACTACGACGCGGTCACCGACGTCAGCCTGCGCGGCACCCTCTACATGAGCCAGGCCGCCATCCCGCACATGCGCGAGCGCCGCGCCGGATCCATCGTCTGCATGTCCTCGGTGTCGGCGCAGCGCGGCGGCGGCATCTTCGGCGGCCCCCATTACAGCGCCGCCAAGGCCGGCGTGCTGGGGCTGGCCAAGGCGATGGCGCGCGAGCTGGGCCCCGACAACATCCGGGTGAACGCGATCACCCCCGGCCTGATCCAGACCGACATCACCGGCGGCAAGCTGACCCCGGACCTCAAGGCCGAGATCCTCAAGGGCATCCCGCTGAACCGCCTGGGCGAGGCCGACGACGTCGCCCGCGCCTGCCTGTTCCTGGCGTCGGAACTGTCCTCCTACGTCACCGGCGCCACCATCGACGTCAACGGCGGCATGCTGATCCACTGACGGATCCGGCGTCCGCCGCCGCCGCGCACACAGGCGCGCACGACCCCTGGAGAAAGACGTGGACACCACCCCCATCGGACACAACGTGGATCTGGCCGAACGGGCCTACCGCATCCGCCGCAACGCGCTGCGGATGGGCGAAGTGCAGGGCCAGGGCTACATCGCCCAGGCCCTCGACATCGCCGACGTGCTGGCCGTCGCCTACTTCCACGCCATGACCTACCGGGCCGACGACCCGCACTGGGAGGGGCGCGACCGCTTCCTGCTGTCCAACGGCCACTACGCCATCGCCCTCTATTCCGCGCTGATCGAGGCCGGCTTCATCCCCGACGAGGAACTGGAGACCTACGGCAGCGACGACAGCCGGCTGCCGATGTCGGGCATGGCCAGCTACACGCCGGGCATGGAGATGTCCGGCGGCTCGCTCGGCCTCGGCCTGTCGATCGCCGTGGGCAAGGCGCTGGGGCTGAAGCGCAAGGGCTCCCCCGCCTTCGTCTACACGCTGTTCTCCGACGGTGAGCTGGACGAGGGCTCGGTGTGGGAGGCGATCCTGTCGGCCGCCCACTGGAAGCTCGACAACATGATCGCGGTGGTCGACGTCAACAACCAGCAGGCCGACGGCCCGTCGACCCAGATGATGGGCTTCGAGCCGCTGGTGCCGAAGCTGGAGGCGTTCGGCTGGCACGCCCAGCGAGTCGACGGCAACGACCTGGCCGCCGTCACCGCGGCCTTCGACACCGCCCGCACCCTCCACGAACCCAAGCCGCGGATGATCGTCTGCGACACCAGGATGGGCTGCGGGGTGCCGTTCCTGGAAGCCCGCGAGAAGAACCACTTCATCCGCGTCGAGGCGCACGAGTGGCAGCTCGCCCTGGCCGCGCTCGACGCGGGGAGGACCGCATGAGCCAGACCACCAGCCCCGCGGCGGCCAAGCCGCGCCTCAAGACCTCGGCGATGATCGCCTCGATCGCCGGCGAGGGCCAGCGCACGAAATCCGCCCCGTTCGGCCACGCCCTGGTCGAACTGGCCGGGCAGCGGCCGGAGATCGTCGGCATGACCGCCGACCTCGGCAAGTACACCGACCTGCACATCTTCGCCAAGGCGTTCCCCGAGCGCTACTACCAGATGGGCATGGCCGAGCAGCTGCTGATGGGCGCCGCCGCCGGGCTGGCCCACGAGGGTGCGGTGCCCTTCGTCACCACCTACGCCGTGTTCGCCACGCGCCGGGCCTACGACTTCGTGCACCAGACGATCGCCGAGGAGGACCTCGACGTGAAGATCGTCTGCGCCCTGCCCGGCCTCACGTCCGGCTACGGCCCCAGCCACCAGGCGACCGAGGACCTGGCGCTGATGCGCGCCATGCCGAACCTGACCATCGTCGACCCCTGCGACGCCCTGGAGATCGAGCAGGCGGTGCCGGCCATCGCCGCCCACCGCGGCCCGGTCTACATGCGCCTGCTGCGCGGCAACGTGCCCCTGGTGCTGGACGAGTACGGCTACCGCTTCGAGCTGGGCAAGGCGAAGGTGCTGCGCGACGGCGCCGACGTGCTGATCGTCTCGTCGGGGCTGATGACCATGCGCGCGCTGGAGGTGGCCCAGGCCCTGGCGGCCGACAAGGTCGACGTGGCGGTTCTGCACGTCCCCACCATCAAGCCGCTGGACGCCGAGACCATCCTGCGCGAGGCCGGGCGCACCGGCCGCATGGTGGTGGTGGCCGAGAACCACAGCGTGGTCGGCGGCCTGGGCGAGGCGGTGGCCGGCCTGCTGCTGCGCGCCGGCGTCACCCCGGTGTTCCGCCACATCGGCCTGCCCGACCAGTTCCTGGCGGCCGGCGCCCTGCCGACGCTCCACGACCGCTACGGCATCTCCACCGAGGCGATGTGCCGGAGCATCAAGGGCTGGCTGGCCTGAGCCGGCCGGAAGAAGAAGGGCCGGGGAACGGCCGTCATCCCACCCGCGACCATGACGCGAACAACACCAACCGGAGGAAATCGATGAAGAGGATGCTTCTCACCCTGGCCCTGGGCACCACGCTCCTGGCGTCCCCCGCCTGGGCCCAGCAGGTGCTTCGCCTCGCCCACAACGCCGCCCCCGGCAACCCCAAGGCCGAGGCGTCGCTGAAGTTCGCCGAGCTGGTCGCCGAGAAGACCGGCGGCCGCATCAAGGTCGAGGTCGGCGGCAACGCCCAGTACGGCGACGACGTGGAGGCGCTGACCAGCATGCGCCTGGGCACCCTGGCGTTCAGCGCCAACTCCCAGGGCTCGACCTCCGGTGTCGTGCCGCAGTTCGCGGTGCTGGGCCTGCCCTTCCTGTTCCAGAGCCTGCCCCAGGCCTGGGCGGTGATGGACGGCCCGGTGGGCGAGCGCCTCGGCGACCTGGCCGAGGAGAAGGGGATGGTGGTCCTGGCCTTCTGGGACAACGGCATCCGCCAGGTCTCCAACAACGTGCGCCCGATCACCAAGCCCGAGGACCTCGAGGGCGTCAAGCTGCGCACCCCGCCGGACCCGATCACCGTCGACATCTTCAAGGCGCTGGGCGCCAACCCCACGCCGATGGCCTTCTCCGAGCTCTACATCGCGCTCCAGCAGGGCGTGGTCGACGGCCAGGAGAACCCGCTGATGAACATCTATTCCTCCAAGCTGTTCGAGGTGCAGAAGTACATCTCGCTGACCGGCCACAAGTACGAATCGACCCCGGTTCTCGCCAGCAAGATGGTGTTCGACAGCCTGTCCGAGGCCGACCGGGCGGCGGTGCGGGAGGCGGCGGCCGAGGCCGGCGAGCTCAACCGCGCCATGTCGCAGAAGGCCGACGACGAGCTGCGCGGCAAGATGGAGGCCGCCGGCGTCCGGTTCAACGCGGTCGACGCCGCCCCCTTCGTCGCCAAGACCCAGTCGGTCTACGACAAGTGGCAGGCCCAGTTCCCCGAGCTGGTGAAGCTGGTGCGCGAGGAAGCCGCCGCCGCGGCCAAGAAGTGATGATGGAGGCCTCGCGCGAGCGGGCGGTGTCGGGGGCGGGCGTGCCCGCCTCCCTCATCCGCGTGGCGGACACGGTCATCGCCGTCGCCGCCACGGCCGTCGCGGTCGCGGCCCTGGTGAGCCTGTTCCTCTCGCTCGGGGCCGAGGTCGTCGTCCGCTACCTGACCACCCAGGGCCTGGGATGGCCGTCGGAGATGCCGAACATCCTGTTCCCCTGGCTGGTCATGGGCGGCATCGTGCTGGCCGCCCAGCGCGGCGCCCACATCGCCGTCACCGTCACCCTGGACCTGGCGGGCCGCGGCCTGGCCCGGGTCCTCCTCCTGGCCATGCAGGCGGTGGTCGCCGCCACCTTCTTCTATCTCGCCTACATCGGCCTGGCCGTCATCGCGATCACCGGAACCGAGGTCTACCCGGTCACCGGGATCTCCGCCCGCTGGGCCTACCTGGCGCTGATCGCCGGCTTCGCCGGCGTCGGGCTGACCGCGCTGACCACCTTCGCCCGCGTCCTGGTCGCCGAGGACCCCGCATCGGTCCGCGCCCAACACCCGGAGGACGAGCTATGACGCTGCTCATGGTCGGGGTCTTCGCGGCCCTGCTGCTGCTGTCCTTTCCCGTCGGCTACGCGCTGGTCATCAGCTCCGGCGCGGCGGTGATGACCCTGGGCTCGGTGCCCACGGTGATCGCCGTGGTCAAGCTGTTCCAGCCGACCCAGAGCTTCCCGCTGCTGGCCATCCCCTTCTTCATCCTGTCCGGCGCCTTGATGATGAGCGGCACCCTGGGCCAGAAGCTGGTGCGCTTCGCCGCGACCCTGGTCGGCCACTTTCCCGGCGGCCTGACCCAGGTGACGGTGGTCGGCTCGACCATCTTCGGCGGCGTCTCCGGCTCCGCCGTGGCCGAGGCGTCGGCGCTGGGCACCATGCTGATCCCCTGGCAGAAGCGCGAGGGCTACCCCGCCGCCTTCGGTGCCGCGACCACCGCGTCGTCCTCGGTGATCGCCGGGCTGATCCCGCCGTCGATCCCGCTGATCCTCTACGCCGCGGTGTCGAACGCCTCGATCGCCTCGCTGTTCCTGGCCGGCATCCTGCCCGGCGTGCTGCTGGCCGCGGGCATGATGATGGTCTGCTACCTCAGCGGCCGCATCCGCCGCTTCCCGCTGCTGGCCGACAGGGCCGACCCGCGGGCGATCGCCCACGCCACCGTCACCGCCCTGCCGGCGCTGCTGATGCCGGTGTTCATCCTGGTGCTGCTGCGCTTCGGCATCGCCACCCCGACCGAGGTGAGCGTCGTCGCCGTCGCCTACGCCCTGCTGGTCAGCGCCGTGATCTACCGCGACCTGACGGTCGCCCGGGTCTGGGCGGCCCTGGTCGGCACCGTGGTCACCACCGGCGTGGTCATGCTGGTGATCGCCGCCTCCAACCTGGTCGGCTACGTGCTGATCATCGAGGCGATCCCCAACGCCGTCGCCGCCTACGCCCAGAACGTGCTGCAGGAGCCGTGGCTGATCATCCTGGCCATGAACGTCATCATGCTGCTGGTCGGCATGTTCCTCGACCTGCCGGCGGCGATCCTGCTGCTGGGGCCGACCTTCGTGGCGGTGGGGGCGGCCATCGGCCTCGACCTCATCCAGCTCGGCATCATGATGGCGGTGAACCTGTCGATCGGCCTGTTCACCCCGCCCATCGGCACCACCCTGTTCATCTCCGCGGCGATCTCGCGTGAGCCGATCGGTGCCATCGTGCGCGAGCTGTGGCCCTTCTACCTGGTCGCGCTGACGGTGCTGGGGCTGGTGTCCTACGTCCCCGCCTTCACCCTCTACTGACCCGCTCCACCGGAGACCACGACCATGACCACCGTCGGTTTCATCGGCCTCGGCTCCATGGGCCTGCCCATGGCGCGCAACCTGCTGGCCCGGGATTTCGCGGTGCGCGGCTTCGACCTCAAGACGGCCTCCCTCGACGCGCTGGCGGCGGCCGGCGGCCACACCGCCGCCACCGCCGCCGAGGCGGCACGGGGGGCCGACGCGCTGGTGCTGATGGTGGTCAACGCCGCCCAGGCCGAGGCCGCCCTGTTCGAGGGCGGCGCCCTGAAGGCGCTGCCCGCCGGCGGCCTCGTCGTCCTCATGGCGACCTGCCCGCCCGATGCGGTCGCTGCCCTGGCGGCGCGGGTCGAGGCGGCGGGCCGCCGCTTCGTCGACGCACCCGTCTCGGGCGGGGTGGTCGGCGCGGTGGCCGGCACCCTGTCGATCATGGCCGCCGCCCCGACCGCCGTCTTCGCCGACGCCCGGCCGGTGCTGGCCGCCATGGGCGACAAGGTGTTCCACGTCGGCGAACGCCCCGGCCAGGGCGCCACCGTCAAGACCGTCAACCAGCTTTTGTGCGGCGTCCACATCGCCGTGGTGGCCGAGGCCTTCGCCCTGGCCGCCAAGGTGGGCGTCGACCTCGGCGTGCTGCTGGAGATCATGGGCGGCTCGGCGGCGGCGAGCTGGATGCTGACGGACCGCGGCCCCCGCATGCTGCAGGGCGAGCCGGAGGTGACCAGCGCCGTCGACATCTTCGTCAAGGACCTGGGCATCGTGCTGGAGGCCGGGCGCGACGCCAAGGCCGCCCTGCCCCTGGCGGCGCTGGCCCACCAGCTGTTCCTGGCGACGTCGGGACGCGGCGAGGGCGGCGCCGACGACAGCCAGGTGATCCGCACCTACCACGCCATGAACGGCACGCCGCGTCCCGCGTGACGCGGACCGCCCGATCGGAAGGCCATCCCATGCCCGACACCATCGTCTTCCTCGACCACGACACCCTCGGCCCGGAGGTGGCGATGCGCCGCCCCGGCCTGCCCCACTCCTGGACCGTGCACGGCCTGACCGCCCCCAACCAGGTGGTGGAGCGGGCCCGCGGGGCCACCGTGCTCGTCGTCAACAAGGTGCGGATCGGCGAGGCGGAACTGGAGCAGCTCCCCGCGCTGCGGCTGATCGCGGTGGCCGCGACCGGCACCGACACCGTGGACGTCGCCGCCTGCCGGCGGCGCGGCGTCACCGTGTGCAACGTGCGCGCCTACGCCGTGCACACCGTGCCGGAGCACACCTTCGCCCTGATCCTGGCGCTGCGCCGCTCCCTGTTCGCCTACCGCGATTCCGTGGCCCGCGGGGAGTGGCAGGCGAGCGGCCAGTTCAGCCTGACCACCCACCCCATCCGCGACCTCGCCGGCTCCACCCTGGGGGTGGTCGGCGAGGGGGCGATCGGCCAGGCGGTGGCGGCGCTGGGCCGCGCCTTCGGCATGCGCGTGCTGTTCGCCGCCCACAAGGGCAGCACCGGCATGGGGCCGCTCTACACCCCCTTCGAGACGGTGCTGGAGGAGGCCGACGTCCTCACCCTGCACTGCCCGCTCACCGCCGGCACCCGCGACCTACTGGGCGACGCGGAGTTCGCCCGCATGGCGCGGCGGCCGCTGGTGGTCAACACCGCCCGCGGCGGGCTGATCGACGAGGCCGCCCTGGTCCGCGCCCTGGAGGGTGGCCGCATCGCCGGTGTGGCGGTCGACGCCGTGTCGGCCGAGCCGCCGCCGCCCGACCACCCCTTCATGGCCCTGGCCGCGCGCCCCGACTTCATCCTCACCCCGCACGTCGGCTGGGCCAGCCGCGAGGCGCGCCAGGCGGTGGCCGACCAGGTGACCGCCTGCATCGAGGCGTTCGCCGCCGGCACGCCGCGCAACGTGGTCGGCTGACGGCGCCCGCGGCCTCCTTCCCCGGCCCCCTCCCCCCACCCCACCAGACGGAACCCACCGCCATGACCGGCGCCGATCCCCGCCGGATGGCCGACGCCATCCGCTTCCTCTCCATGGACGCCATCGAGCGCGCCGGCGAGGGCCACCCCGGCACGCCGCTGGGGGCGGCCGACACCGCCACCGCGCTGTTCACCCGGCACCTGAAGTTCACCGCCGCCGACCCCCAATGGTTCGACCGCGACCGCGTCGTGCAGTCCAACGGCCACGGCTCCATGCTGATCTACTCGCTGCTGCACCTGTGCGGCTACGCCGGCATGGGGATCGACGAGCTGAAGCGCTTCCGGGTGCTGGGCTCCCACTGCGCCGGCCACCCCGAGATCGACCAGCGCCTGGGCATCGAGGTGACCACCGGTCTGCTCGGCCAGGGCATCGCCAACGCCGCGGGCATGGCGGTGGCCGAGGCGCTGCTGAACCGCCTGCTGGGCGCCGACCTGGTCGACCACCGCACCTACGCCCTGGTCGGCGACGGCTGCCTGCAGGAGGGCGTGGGGCAGGAGGTGATCTCGCTGGCCGGCCACCTGCGCCTGGGCAAGCTGACCGTCCTGTGGGACGACAACCGCATCACCGACGACGGCGACATCGCCTGGGCCCTGTCCGACGACATGGCCCTGCGCTTCCAGGCCAGCCACTGGCACGTCCAGGCGGTGGACGGCCACGACGCCGATGCGGTGGCGGCGGCGCTGGAGGCGGCCAAGGCCGACCCGCGCCCGTCGATGATCGCCTGCACCACCCGCATCGGCCGCGGCATCCCCCGCGTCGAGGGCCAGCGCGCCGCCCATGGCGGCCGCGTCTTCGCCGAGGACACCGCGGCGGCCCGCGCCGCCCTGGACTGGCCGCACGGGCCCTTCGAAGTGCCCGACGACGTGCGCGCCGCGTGGCGTGCCGCCGGCCGGCGCGGCGACGGCGCGCGCGCCGCCTGGCTGGACCGGGTGGCCGCCCTGGACCCGGCGCGCCGGCGCACCCTGGACCGGCTGCGCGAGGGGCGGCTGCCCGCGGGCTGGGCCGACGCGCTGCACGCCTACAAGCGGCACGCCGCGGCGACCGGCCACGCCGACCATGGCTACAAGATCTCCGGCGACCTCGTCGACCGGCTGGCCGCGGCGATCCCGGAGATGGTGTCGGGCGCCCCCGACCTGGAAGGCGCCACCCTGCACAAGCGCGGCCTGTCCGCCTTCACCGCCGACGACCGCTCCGGGCGCTACCTCCACTACGGGGTGCGCGAGCACGCCATGGGCTCCATGCTGAACGGCATGGCCGCCCACGGCGGCGTGGTGGCCACCGGCATCACCTATCTGGCGTTCTGCGACTACGAGCGCCCGGCGATCCGCATGGCCGCGCTGATGGGCCTGCCCGTGACCTTCGTCTTCTCCCACGACAGCATCGGCGTCGGCACCAACGGGCCGACCCACCAGCCGGTGGAGGTGCTGGCCAGCCTGCGCGCCATCCCCAACCTGCTGGTGCTGCGCCCGGCCGACGCGGTGGAGGCGGCGGAGTGCTGGGAGATCGCCCTGACCCACCGCAGCGGCCCGACCGCGCTGGTGTTCTCCCGCCAGCCGGTGGCGGCGGTGCGCACCGCCCACACCGACACCAACCGGTGCGCCGGCGGCGCCTATGTGCTGGAGGAGGCCGAGGGCGGGCCGCGCCGGGCGACCCTGCTGGCCACCGGGTCGGAGGTGGCGGTGGCGGTGGCGGCGCGCCGGCTGCTGCAGGCCGACGGCATCCCCACCGCCGTGGTCTCCATGCCGTCGTGGGAGCTGTTCGCGGCCCAGGGCGCCGCCGCCCGCGCCGCCGTCATCGACCCCGCCACCGTGCGGGTGGCGGTGGAGGCCGCGGTGGTCCAGGGCTGGGAGCGCTGGATCGGCGACGCCGGCGGCTTCGTCGGCATGGCCGGCTTCGGCGCCTCGGGCCCGGTGCCCGAGCTCTACGCCCATTTCGGCATCACGGCCGAACGCGTGGCGGCGGCCGTGACGGCCCGGCTGTGACCGGCCGCGCCGCGGACGTGAAGGGGGACCCGCCATGCTGCTGGGCTGCATTGCCGACGACGTCACCGGCGCCACCGATCTGGCGCTGACCCTGGTGCGCGGGGGCATGCGCACGATCCAGGTGATCGGCGTGCCCGACGCCGGGGCGGCCGCCCTGGCCGACGCCGAAACCGACGCCGTGGTGGTGGCGTTGAAGACCCGCACCGTCCCGGCGGCGGAGGCGGTGCGCCAGAGCCTGGCCAGCGCCGACGCCCTGCGGGCGGCCGGCGCCCGCCAGCTGTTCTTCAAGTACTGCTCGACCTTCGATTCCACCGACGCCGGCAACATCGGCCCGGTGATCGAGGCGCTGATGGCCCGCACCGGTGCGGCCATCGCCCTGGCCTGCCCGGCCTTCCCGGCCACCGGCCGCACCGTCTACCAGGGCCACCTGTTCGTCGGCCGCAGCCTGCTGTCGGACAGCGCCATGCGCGACCACCCCCTCACCCCCATGCGCGACCCCGACCTGGTGCGGGTGCTGGGCCGCCAGACCGGGCTGGCGGTGGGCAGCCTGCCGCTGGCCGCCGTCGAGGCCGGGCCGGCGGCGGTGGCGGAGGCCCTGGCCGCGCTGCGCGCCGCGGGGGTGGCCATCGCCATCGCCGACGCCGTGACCGAGGCGCACCTGCGCACGCTGGGCGCTGCGGTGGCCGACGCGCCCCTGGTGACCGGGGCGTCGGGCATGGCGCTGGGCCTGCCCGACGCCTTCCGCCGCGCCGGGCGGCTGGCCGGCGGCGGCGGCGTGGCGTCCATGGACGGGCCGGCGGGGCGCGCCGTGGTGCTGGCGGGAAGCTGCTCGGCCGCCACCCGCGGCCAGGTCGCCCGCTTCGTGGCAGCCGGCCTGCCGGCGCTGGCGGTGGGTCCCGGCGACGATCCGGCGCGGGCCGCGGCCTGGGTGGCCGCCCAGCCCGCCGACGCGCCGGTCCTGGTCCACTCCAGCGCCGACCCCGCGGCGGTGGCGGCGGCCCAGGCCCAGCACGGCCGCGACGGTGCGGCGGCCCTGGTGGAGGGGCTGTTCGCCGATCTGGCGGTGCGGCTGGCGGCGGCGGGGGCGACCCGGCTGATCGTCGCCGGCGGTGAGACCTCCGGCGCGGTGGTGGCGGCGCTGGGCGTGCGCGCCCTGCGGGTCGGGCCGGAGATCGCGCCGGGCGTGCCGTGGATGGCGGTGGCCGACGGCCCGCCCCTGCGCCTGGCGCTCAAGTCCGGCAATTTCGGCGCCCCGGACCTCTTCCTCACCGCCTGGGAGCGGCTGCCATGATCGGGCACACCGCCGACGAGACGGCGCTGCGGGACGCCATCGCCCGCTTCGGCGACCTGCTCTACCGCCGCGGCTACGCCCACGGCAGCACCGGCAACATCAGCGTGCGCCTGGACGACGGGCTGCTGGTCACGCCGACCAACTCCTGCCTCGGCCTGCTGGAGCCGGAGCGGATCGCCCGGCTCGACGCGGCCGGCGGCCGCGTGGCCGGCGACCCGCCGTCCAAGGAGGCGTTCCTGCACCTGGCGATGTACCGCGCCCGCCCGCAGGCCCGGGCCATCGTCCATCTCCACTGCACCCACGCGGTGGCGGTGTCGTGCCAGTGCCACGCCGACCCCGCCAACGTGCTGCCGCCGCTGACCGCCTACCACGTGATGCGGGTGGGCCGGCTGCCGCTGGTGCCCTATTTCCGCCCGGGCGACCGCGCCCTGGCCGACGCGGTGGGCCGGCTGGCCTGCGACCACCACGCCCTGTTGCTGGCCAACCACGGCCCGGTGGTGGCCGGCACCACCCTGGCCGACGCCGTCTTCACGGCCGAGGAGCTGGAGGAGACCGCCCGGCTGGGCTTCCTGCTGGCCGGCCGGCCCACCGTCCCGCTGGACGCACGGCAGGTCGCCGATCTGGAAGAGGCGTTTCCCAGTTGAAGGCGGGACCCCACATGGTGCAGGACCAGACCGCACCGACCGAGGAGCCGCCCCGCCCATGACCACCCCCGCCTCCTCCCCCAGCCTGCGCGACGTCACCGTCGCCGAGCGGGTCGCCGCCACCGGCATCGACGAGGCGATGATCGAGCGCCTGGTGCGCACCTTCTACGGCAAGATCCGCGACGACGCGGTGCTGGGGCCGATCTTCGCCGCGGAGATCGCGGACTGGGAGCCGCACCTGCGCAAGATGATGGATTTCTGGTCGTCGGTGGCCCTGCTGACCCGGCGCTACGACGGCCGCCCCATGCCGGTGCACGCCCGCCTCGACGTCGGCCCCGCCGAGTTCGAGCGCTGGCTGGAGCTGTTCGCCGAGACCACCACCGAGGTCTGCACCCCCGAGGCCGCCCGCTTCTTCCTCGACCGCGCCCACAACATCGCCCGCAGCCTGCTGATGGGCATCCAGTACGTCCAGGGAATGGCCCGGGGGTAGGTCGGTCGGAGGGCCGGGCCTGAACATTGCCCTCAGGCCGCTGACGAGGGCCCTTGATGCGGGAGTGGCTCGGTGTCCCCCGGCTCCTCGTCCCCGGCGTCCGCCCCGGCGTCCGCCCCGGCGTCCGCCCCGACATGCGCGAGGTTCTGCACGACGGTCCGGCAGCGGGCCTCGATCGCCGCGGCGAACTCGCGCAGCAGCGGATGGTCGCCGGCGGGCATCGCCCGGACCGCCGCGACCGCCGCCGGCAGTTCCCGTCGGACACGGTCCGCAGCCGTCTCGATCCGCCGCAGGATCATCGTGCGGTTGAAGCCGCACGCGTCGGCCATCCGCTGCCAGTGGCGGCCCTTGATGTGATCGCCGCGGTCCTTGCCGGCGATCGTCTGCGACAGGGTCTTGGTGACGGTCTCCCAGGCCGCCGCGCACATCAGGTCATAGAGCGGAGCCAGCGTGGCGCCCCGTCCCGTCAGCAGGACGCTGTAGTTCTTGGCGTGGGCGTCGGTGTTGCAGATCAGCACGTTGAAGACCACGGCATCGAGCAGCCGCATGCGGTCGGCCGCCGTCAGGTGGTCGTCCACCACCTTGAACATGTCCGCCAGCCGCGGACCCCGGACACCCGAGCGGTTGCGTTCGTACTTCGCTCCGGGCGGCTTGCCGAGCGCCTGGCAGAAGTCCTCCTGGTGCATGCGCAGCCAGCGCCCCTCCCGCTGCACCCGGTCGTAGCGGGTCACCAGCAGGTAGCTCCGCTCCCCCGCCCGGCCCGTCGTCACCGCCGCGGTCTTCAGGCCGCAGCGGCCGGCGAGCGTCATGCACAGCGCCTCGTTCTGCACGCTGCCCCACAGGCGGCGGCGGACGTCGGGCTTCAGGATGTGGGTGGACGGTGCCCCGTTGACCGGAATCGCCAGCCGTCCGTCCGCCAGGATCGCGACGGGCAGCTTGTCCTGGGCGCCGGCCAGCGACATCGACACGCCGTCCTCGCCAGCCAGGAAAGGCTTCGCCGGCAGCTCCTCGACGATGCGCTCCAGCTCGGCCTCGCCGTCGATGGGCCGGTGGCCAGGCACCTCTCCGGCACGGGGATGCCCGATGGTCAGCGCCCCGGCCGTGTCGCCGCCGATCCGCTCCAGGATGCCGATCACGTCCTGGGGGGCGACGCCGAGGGTCCGTCCGACAGCGAGCAGGTTGGCGTCCTCGGGCAGCAGGTTGGCCAGCCACGGCATCAGGACGCCGGGACCAAAGGGCCCGCCGCCGAAGGGCATTCCCAGCGACACCGGGAACGCCCCCCGCGTGTATTGCCAGCGGGGGTCGTAGGCGAAGGACGGCCCATCTCTGGCGAGGGAGATCTCACCGATGACAAGGTGCTCGTAGAACACGGGAAGCGTGGTCACGCCCCGTCTCCGAGGTCGGGAAGGTCGGGGTAGGCGCCGCCGGGGCCGGGCCGCGTGTCGGCGGACGGAACGGGGGCGTCATGGACGAGCCGGACGCCGACTCCCCTGGCGACGGCGAGCGCCTTGCCGAGCTGGCAGGTCGGCTTGCCGCTTTCGAGATCGACGATGAATCGCTCACCGACGTTGACGGCCAGCGCCAGGTCGCGCTGGGTCATGCCGAGCGCCTGCCGCCGCGAACGGATGAGGCCACCGAAGCGGCCCGGCGTGTCGAGGATGTCCATGGGGCGCGCCCTTCTTCCCGCTCGGGAAGATGGGGCCTTTGCTCTCCAGGGTCAAGGGGGCCTCTTCCCGAGCGGGAAGAATCGCTCAACCTTGACGGGCCGGGAACCCGAACCTTCCCGATCGGGAAGCCGGAGACGGGGAGCCGTCTGGAGAGGCCACGTCCCGGCGGATGCGCAAATGTACGGAGAACCCGGATCACCACGCCGCAACTCACCCCATGCCGCGGTGCACCCCGCCGCTTGCCGAGGCAACCGTCCGGGTCTATAACCTGCCCGATCGAGGGGGTCGGCCCGCCTGTCGGCGCGACGCCACCCCGTCCAGCAAGGGGGCCGGGATGGGGCCATGTCCGAACGCGTCGACCCGCCGGCCTCCGGCCCGCGGCGGCCTGCGGACGCCCCGTGCCTCCCACCCCACCGGCACGACCGGCACGAGAAGCCGCTCCAGCGGCCGCCGACCGGAGAACGCAGCATCGTCGTCCGCCAGCGCCGCCGTCCCCAGCGGCGGCGGCGTCCACAAAACCCAAGACATGAGGTCCAACCGTGCTTGAAGCCTACCGGCAGCATGAAGCCGAGCGCGCCGCTCTCGGCATCCCGCCCCTTCCCCTCTCCGCCGCCCAGACGGCGGCGCTGATCGAGCTGCTGAAGGCGCCGCCGGCCGGCGAGGAGGCGTTCCTCCTGGACCTCATCACCCACCGCGTCCCCGCCGGCGTCGACGACGCCGCCAAGGTCAAGGCGTCCTACCTCGCCGCCGTGGCCGAGGGCAGCGAGGCCTGCCCGCTGATCTCCCGCGTCCGGGCGACCGAGCTGCTGGGCACCATGCTCGGCGGCTACAACATCACGCCGCTGATCGAGCTGCTGTCGGACGCCGCGTGCGCGGCGGCCGCCGCCGAGGGCCTGAAGAAGACCCTCCTGATGTTCGACTACTTCCACGACGTCCGGGCGCTGGCTGAGCAGGGCAACGCCCACGCCAAGGCGGTCATGCAGTCGTGGGCCGACGCGGAGTGGTTCACCGCGCGCCCCGAGGTGCCCGAGAGCCTGACCCTGACCATCTTCAAGGTGTCGGGCGAGACCAACACCGACGACCTCTCCCCCGCCCCCGACGCGTGGTCGCGCCCCGACATCCCGCTGCACGCGCTGGCCATGCTGAAGAACCCGCGCCCCGGCGTCGAGCCGGAGGAGGCGGGCGTGCGCGGTCCGGTGCAGCAGCTGCTCGCCTTCAAGGCGCGCGGTCATCTCGTCGCCTATGTCGGCGACGTCGTGGGCACCGGCTCCTCGCGCAAGTCGGCCACCAACTCGGTGCTGTGGTGGACCGGCGAGGACATCCCCTTCGTCCCCAACAAGCGCTTCGGCGGCGTCTGCCTGGGCTCCAAGATCGCGCCCATCTTCTACAACACCATGGAGGACGCCGGCGCCCTGCCCATCGAGCTCGACGTCTCGCAGATGGAGACGGGCGACACGGTGGAGCTGCGCCCCTATGAGGGCAAGGCGCTGAAGGACGGCCAGGTGATCGCCGAGTTCACCGTGAAGTCCGACGTGATCTTCGACGAGGTGCGCGCCGGCGGCCGCATCCCGCTGATCATCGGCCGCGGCCTCACGGCGCGGGCCCGCGAGGCGCTGGGCCTGCCGGCCTCCACCCTGTTCCGCGCCTCGGCCGCCCCGGCCGACAGCGGCAAGGGCTTCTCGCTGGCCCAGAAGATGGTGGGCCGGGCCTGCGGCCTGCCCGAGGGCAGCGGCGTGCGCCCCGGCACCTACTGCGAGCCGAAGATGACCACGGTCGGCTCCCAGGACACCACCGGGCCGATGACCCGGGACGAGCTGAAGGATCTGGCCTGCCTGGGCTTCTCGGCCGACCTGGTGATGCAGAGCTTCTGCCACACCGCGGCCTACCCCAAGCTGGTGGACGTCAAGACCCACAAGGAGCTGCCGGCCTTCATCTCGACCCGCGGTGGTGTGTCCCTGCGGCCGGGCGACGGCGTCATCCACTCCTGGCTGAACCGCCTGCTGCTGCCCGACACCGTGGGCACCGGCGGCGACAGCCACACCCGCTTCCCCATCGGCATCTCCTTCCCCGCCGGCTCGGGCCTGGTCGCCTTCGCCGCGGCCACCGGCGTGATGCCGCTGGACATGCCGGAGAGCGTGCTGGTGCGCTTCAAGGGCACCATGCAGCCGGGCGTGACCCTGCGTGACCTGGTCAACGCCATCCCCCTCTACGCCATCCGCCAGGGCCTGCTGACGGTGGAGAAGAAGGGCAAGAAGAACATCTTCTCCGGCCGCATCCTGGAGATCGAGGGTCTGCCCGACCTCAAGGTCGAGCAGGCGTTCGAGCTGTCCGACGCCTCGGCCGAGCGCTCGGCCGCGGGCTGCACGGTGCGCCTCGACGAGGCGCCGATCATCGAGTACATGCGCTCCAACGTGGCGCTGATGAAGTGGATGATCGCCAACGGCTACCAGGATGCCCGCACCCTGCAGCGGCGCATCGACGCGATGGAGCAGTGGATGGCCGCCCCGGCCCTGCTGCAGCCCGACGCCGACGCCGAGTACGCCGCGGTGATCGACATCGACCTGGCCGAGATCCAGGAGCCGATCGTCGCCTGCCCGAACGACCCGGACGACGTGAAGATGCTGTCGGAGGTCGCCGGCGACACCATCGACGAGGTGTTCATCGGCTCGTGCATGACCAACATCGGCCACTTCCGCGCCGCCGGAAAGGTGCTGGAGGGCAAGTCCGACATCCCGACCCGGCTGTGGATCGCCCCGCCCACCAAGATGGACGCGATGATCCTCAACGAGGAGGGCTACTACGGTGTGCTGGGCAAGTCCGGGGCGCGCATGGAGATGCCCGGCTGTTCGCTGTGCATGGGCAACCAGGCGCAGATCCGCAAGGGCTCGACCGCCATGTCGACCTCGACCCGCAACTTCCCCAACCGCCTGGGGATCGACACACGGGTCTATCTCGGCTCCGCCGAGCTGGCGGCGGTGTGCGCCCTGATGGGTCGCATCCCCACCGTGGCCGAGTACATGGAGCAGGTCAGCGTGGTCAACCAGAAGGCCAAGGACATCTACCGCTACATGAACTTCGACCAGATCCCGGAGTTCGCCGAGGCGGGGTGACCCCCGCGGCCCTGACCGGCCGACGCAAACAGGCCCCCGCCGGGACACCGGCGGGGGCGTTTCTATAGAGCGCGATGCGCACCGCCGAAGCCGCCTGTGCGGACAAGCTGCGGCGCGGTGCGAAGGTCACGCCGGAGCCTGATGCTGTTGCCATGCCGTAAGACGAGGAAGCGCTGGAGTGCTTCGGGCAACCGCCCTGTGGAATGAGGTTTCAGCGCGCCGCCCCCCACCTGACCGGGTTTACGGTCGGCAAGCGCGCCCACTTCCTGATAGGTGAGGCTCAGGGAATGGCATTGTGCGCATCCCCCGGCGCCATGTCGATCGCCTGCTTGAGGTGTGCGAAGTATACGATCCCCTTCTCTCGGCCCTCCGCCGCCGCCCATCACCCCTGCGGCAGCATCCGCCCCTGGCGGTCGGACAGGTCGACCACCCGGTCGGCGGCATCGGCCAGCGGGGCCGGCCGGCGCGCCGCCCAGTCCGCCAGGAACCCCGGCAGGGCATCGCCGTCCAGGGGACGGCTGACCAGGTAGCCCTGGATGACGTCGCAGCCGATGCGGGCCAGCACCGCCCATTGCTGCGGCTCCTCCACCCCCTCGGCGACGACGGTGAGGTCGAGATCGGCGGCCAGCCGGGCGATCGAGGCCACCATGGCCCGGGCCTCCGGCGTGCGCTCGACGTCGGCGACGAAGGCGCGGTCGAGCTTCACCGTGTTGATGGGCAGGCGGCGCAGGTAGGTGAGCGACGAATAGCCCGTGCCGAAATCGTCCAGGGCGATGCGGATGCCCGGCCGGCGCAGGGCGTTCAAGGTGGCGACGGCGGCGTCGAAGCACCCCATCAGCAGGGATTCGGTGATCTCCAGCTCCAGGTTTTCGGGCGGCAGGCCGGTGCGCTCCAGCACCTCCAGCACCCGCTCCACGAAGTCGGGCTGGCCCAGCTGCACCACCGAGACGTTGACGCTCATGGTCACGTCCGGGTGGCCGTCGGCGATCAGCGCGACGCCGCGCCGGCAGGCCTGCTCCAGCACCCACAGGCCGAGCGGAACGATCAGGCCGCTGTCCTCGCAGGCGGGAATGAACCGGACCGGCGACACCGGCCCCAGCTCGGCGTCGGTCCACCGCACCAGCGCCTCGAAGCCGAGCACCGCGCCGTCCCCGGCCGCCACCTGGGGCTGGAACTGCAAGGTGAACGCCCGGTCGTCGAGGGCCGAGCGCAGGCGGGTCATCAGCCGCACCCGCTCGACGATGGCCCGGTTCATCTCCGGCTCGAAGCGCGACACCCGGCCCGGTCCGTCCTCCTTGGAGCGGTACATCGCCGTGTCGGCGTTCTGCAGCAGCTCGTCGAAGCAGCAGCCGTCCCAGGGGTAGCGGGCCACGCCGATGCTGCCCGACATCACCACGTTCTGCCCCTCCACGACGAACGGATCCTGGAAGGCGCGGTGCAGCGCCGCGGTGACGTCGGCCACGGCGGTGCCCTGGGCGTCGTGCACCACCAGCACGAACTCGTCCCCGCCCAGGCGCGACACATAGGCGTCGGGCACGACCCGGCGCAGGCGCTCGCCGAAGGCCACCAGCAGCGCGTCGCCGGCCTTGTGGCCGAACGAATCGTTGATGACCTTGAAGTTGTCCATGTCGAGGAACAGCAGCGCCAGCGCCCGGGTCTGCCCGTCGGCCTTGCCGTGCGACAGCAGCCCGTCGACGTGATCCGCCAGGTGCAGACGGTTGGGCAGGCCGGTCAGCGGATCGAAATGGGCCAGCCGGGCCAGCCGCTCGCGGCTGAGGGTCAACGCGGCGATGCTCTCCTGCAGGCGCTGGCGCGACCCCAGGAGGTCGCCGTTGGCCGCCTGCAGCGCCGCCCGGGTGCGCCGCTGCAGGCGGACCACCATGGCCAGCCGGACCGCCAGCAGCACCAGCACCGCGATCACCCCGCCCACCGACAGCGCCAGCGTGCGGTAGGTCTCCAGGAACGAGACGGGGCGCCCCACCACCCGGTCGAGCCCGGAGATCCGGTCGATGGCGAGGCCGTGGCGTTCCGCCACCCGCTGGTCGAGGGCGCGGACGATCGCGCTGCCCATGCGCGGCGGCATGGTCTCGACCGGGGTGCCGGCGAGAACGGCCGCGGCCACCGCGCCGACCTCCCGCCCGTGGTCGAGGGCGCTGAGCAGGCTGCCGCCGACCACCCCGTGCCCCAGCAGCATGTCCTGGAGCGCGAAGATCGGCACGGCGCTGCGCTCGCTGAGGCGGCGGGCGAACCGCTCCGGGGCCCGGGCCAGGCCGGTGCCGTCGACGGAGTAGCTGCCGAACAGCGCGAAGCCGTCGGGCGGCAGCCCCGCCAGGCGCTGCGCCAGCGCCTCCACCGGGAGGTCGGGCAGCACCTTGAGGCCGACCGGCGCCCCCATCCGCGCCAGGGTGTCGACCACCTCGCGCTCCAGGCCGCGCGCCGACTGGGTGCGGTCGCCGATGAAGTGGACGCGGCGGGCTCCGGGAAGCGCCTCCAGGGCCATGGCGATGGTGCCGGCGATGTCCTTGGGCTCGAACAGGCCGCTGACCGCCGGCTCGCCCGCGATCCGGGCGCGCGCCACCGTCTCCAGCACGCCGCCGAACACCAGCGGCACCGGGCCGAACAGGCGCTTGCGCAGGCGCAGCCCGAAGGCCAGGGCGGCGTCGTCGGTGGTGATGATCACCCCCGGCCGGGCGTCGCCGAAGCGGGCGTGGACGATCGCCTCCACGGCGTCGAGGGTGGCGGCGCCGGGATGGCGTTTCCAGTCGAGGTGGACGGTGTCCGGCTCCACGTCGGGCCGGGTCGCGGCCAGAGCCTCGCGGACGCCGAGATCCTGCTCGTCGGTCCAGTGGTAGCCGGGATGATAGGAATGGATCAGCAGCACCCGCGGGCTGCCCGCCGCCCCGTCCGCCGCCTCAACCGCGGCCGTGGCCGCGGGCGCCGTCAGGACGGCAAGACACGCGACCAGTGCCGCGGTCACGAAAGGCCGCACCCGGTGTCCGAAGACCGGGCCGACCGCCAGGCGCGCGCGCATTCCGCAGCTCCACCACAGTGGGGTGATGTGGTGCCGCTCGTGCCGCCACACCCCCGTATACGTATGTTCGCCTCCAGTCCTCCTGGCAGGCGAGCGGCTTGCATGTGAAAGCCGAACCGGCACCGGATTCAACGGAACAATTGGCCCAGAGACGAATTCGCAACACGTGGCATGATCGAGGCACGGAAAACACCAACTGGGCGTCTCTTATCCTTTGGCGTGACAGCGCATTGCTGCGTGATGGCACGGATCGTCTCAGGGACTCCTCCCCTGCCGGCCCGCAATGCCGAGAACCTGGGCGTCGCCGGCGGCTGGCGACAGGCCGGCCCGGCGGGTGCGCCACTCCTCCAGGAACGCTGGAATCTGGTCCAGCGGGCGGGGTGCGCCGATCAGGAAGCCCTGGGCGGCGTCGCAGCCGATCCGCGCCAGGGCGTGCCATTGCTCGAGGGTTTCGACGCCTTCGGCCACCACCGCGTGGTCGAGGTCGCCGGCGAGGCGGACGATGGCGGTGACCATGCTGCGCGCGTCGGCGAGGTGGGCGACGTCCGCGACGAAGGCGCCGTCAAGCTTGAGGGTGTCGATGGGCAGCCGGCGCAGGTGGGTCAGCGAGGAATAGCCGGTGCCGAAATCGTCCAGGGCGATGCCCACGCCGGCGGCGGCCAGCGCGGCCAGCTTGGCGGTGGTGGCGCCGACCGACCCCATCATCAGGGATTCGGTGACCTCCAGGACCAGGCGGTGCGGCGACACGCCGGCACGGTCCAGCGTCTCCAGCACGCGCTCGACGAAATCGCCCTGGGCGAGCTGCACCACGGAGATGTTGACGCTGACCCGGGCGTCGGGCAGGCCCAGCGCCGGCAGGGTGACCGCCGCCGCGCAGGCGCGCTCCAGCACCCACTGGCCCAGCGACACGATGGCCCCGGTGTCCTCGCACGCCGCGATGAACCGCGACGGCGGAACCGCGCCCAGCACCGGATCGGTCCAGCGCACCAGCGCCTCGAAGCCGTGCACGGTGCCGTCGGCGATGGCCACCTGCGGCTGGAACTCGACGGTGAAGGCCCCGTCCGCCAGCGCCGTGCGCAAGCGGCTCATAAGGTGGACGTGCTCCAGCACGGCGCGGTTCATGCCCGCCTCGTAGTGGGACACCTCCCCGGGTCCCCGCTCCTTGGAGCGGTACATGGCCATGTCGGCGTTCTGCAGCAGTTCGTCGAAGCAGCGCCCGCCCCAGGGATAGCGGGCCACGCCGACGCTGCTGGTGACGATGAAGTTCTGCCCCTCGACCACGAACGGCTCGCGGAACGCGTGCTGCAGCGCCGCCAGCGCCGCGGCGACGGCGGCGGCGTCCTCCCCCGGGACCACGACCACGAACTCGTCACCGCCCAGGCGGGCCACGAAGCCATTGCCGGCGACCGCGGCGAGGCGCCGGCCGAACGCCACCAGCAACCCGTCGCCGGCCTTGTGGCCGAAGCTGTCGTTGATGGTCTTGAAGTTGTCCATGTCGAGGAACAGCAGGGCCAGCGAATGGCTGCGCCCTACCGCCTTCCCCTCCTCCAGCAGCGCGTCGACGTGCTCCGCCAGCTTCACGCGGTTGGGCAGGCCGGTCAGCGCGTCGTAGTGGGCCAGCCGGTCCAGCCGCTCCTGGCTGAGGGTGAGGGCGGCGACGGTGTCCTGCAGGTCCTGGCGCGACGCCAGCAGCGCGCCGTTGGCCGCCTGCAGCGCCGTCCGGGTGCGCCGCTGCAGGCGCACCACCACGGCCAGCCCGCCCGCCAGCAGCACCAGCACCGCGACCACCGCGGCGACCGACAGCACCAGGGTGCGGTAGGTCTCCAGGAAGGAGAAGGGCCGCCCCACGACGCGGTCGAGGTCAGGGACGCGGGCGACGTCCAGCCCGTGGCGTTCCGCCACCGCCTGGTCCATCGCCCGGACGATCGACGTGCCCGTCCTGGGCGGCATGGTCCGGACCGGCGTCCCGGCCAGCACCGCCGCGGCCAGGGTGCCGACCTCGTGGCCGTGCTCGGTGGCGCCGAGCAGGCTGCCGCCGACCACCCCATGACCCAGCAGCATGTCCTGCAAGCCGAAGATCGGCACGGCGCTGCGCGCGCTCATGCGCTCCAGGAAGCGTTCGGGCTCCAGCGAGCGGCCGGCGCCGTCCACGGAATAGCTGCCGAACAGCGCGAAGCCGTCGCGCGGCAGCGCCGCCAGGCGGGCGGCCAGCGCGTCGATCGGCAGGTCGGGCAGGACCTGGAGGTCGAGGGGGGATCCCATGGCGGCAAGGGTCGCCTCCAGCTCCTGCCGCAGCCCCGCGGCCGACTCGGTGCGGTCACCGATGAAATGGATGCGGCGGAAGGCGGGATCGGCGCGCAGCGCCATGGCGATGGTGCCGGCGATGTCCTTGGGCTCGAACAGGCCGGTGACCGCCGGCTCGCCCTCGGCCAGCGCCCGCGCCGCCGGCTCCAGAACGCCGCCATGGACCAGCGGGACCGGACCGAAGAGGCGCGCGCGCAGGCGCAGGCCGAAGGACAGCGCGGCGTCGTCGGTGGTGACGATCACGGCGGGCCGGTCGCCGGCGAAGCGGGCCTGAACCAGCGTTTCCACGGCGTCGAGGTTGGCGCCGTCGGGATGGCGCTTCCAGTCGAGATAGATGGCGTCGGGCTCCAGATCCGGCCGCGCCGCCACAAGGGCCTCGCGGATTCCCCGGTCCTGGTCGTCGGTCCAGTGGTAGCCGGGATGGTAGGAGTGGATCAGCAGCGCACGCGGGTTGTCATCCGCGGGTGCGGCGGCATGGGCCGCGGGCGCCGCCGGCACGCCCGGCCCCAGCAGGCCGACCAGGACGCCCAGCGCCACCACCCCGGCCAGTCGAACGATCGCCGCCGCCGGTCCGCGGGGCGTGGCGATTGTCCGTTGAAACAGCATTCTCCACCCCCCACCGCTCCCGGACAGCACGCCGCAAGGGATGATCCCGCAGCCGTCCACCGGAGACCCGCGCCGTCCTGTGCACAGCCTCGGCCTCTACAGTAAAGGCGCGGTTCTGACGGTTTTCAACAGCCTCCTTGCGGAAATACGCAATTCGCAATACATGCCCGCGGCGGGCGCGCGATTCGTGTCCCGCCAGTGTTGTTTTCGAGCCGGCGTGTCGCAACAATCCTCCGGCCGATCAGCCGCCAGGACCGCTGACGAGGATGTCGGAGGCGGAGAGGGTGCGGACGTTCAGGGTGGCGACGGCGACGGCGGCGCCGGTTGCCGGAGAGGGCGTCGGCGCCGCGGTTGCCATAGAGCGCGTCATTGCCGGTGCCGCTGGTCACCCCGAGCGGCGGCAGGGCCCTGCACACCGGCGTCCGCACGCCCGCCGTCCTACACCACCGCGAACCAGCCCTCGGTCACGTCGGCCGGCGCGACGCCCCGCAAGGTCAGCGCGTCGCCGCCGCCGAAGGTGATCAGCGCGTGGCCGTCGGCGTCGCCGGCGACGCTCCAGGACTGGCCGGCGAGGATCTCGACCCGGTCGCCCTCCGCGACGGTGAAGTCGTCCACCGTGTCGTGGCCCATGGCGGGGCGCGCCGCGAAGGTGTCGGCGCCGGGGCCGCCGATCAGCCAGTCGCCGCCGCGGTTGCCGAACAGCCAGTCGTCGCCCCGGTTGCCGTCCAGGATGTCGGCCCCCTGACCGCCGAACAGGGTGTCGCCGCCCTGGCCGCCGAACACAACGTCCGCCCCCTCCTCGCCCAGGATCAGGTCGGCGCCGCGGTTGCCGAACAGGCGGTCGGCCCCGGCCCCGCCCTGCACCGTGTCGGCGCCGTCGCCGGCCATCAGGGTGTCGACGCCGGATCCGCCGGCCAGGGCGTTGGGGCCGGCGTCGCCCTGGGGTGCCCAGCGCACGGCGTAGATGGTGCCGCCGGTGTCGTCGCCGATCAGCAGGGAGCCGTCGGCGGCGGTGGCCACCGCGGTCGGCCGGCCGTAGACCGCGGGGTTGGTCTCCCCCTCCAACCAGAATCCGGTGGCGAACGCCTCGTAGCCGTTCTGCGGCACGCCGTTGGCGACGTCGACGTGGGCGACCATGAAGCCCCTGGGATCCGCGGCGTTCCAGGAGCCGCGCAGCGCCACGAACAGGTCGCCCTGATAGGCCGCGGGGAACTGGTCGCCGCTGTAGAAGGTCAGGCCGATGGGCGTCGAATGGGCCTGGATCAGCACGTCCGGCACCAGGGTCGCGGCGGTCAGCGGCGGGTTGTCGGGGAAGCCCGGCTGGTCGTTGGCGCCGATGTAGGCGTAGGGCCAGCCGTAGAATCCGCCCTCGGCGACGCGGGTGACGAAGTCGGGCACCAGTTCGTCGCCCATGGCGTCGCGCTCGACCACCGCGGCGACCAGCGTGCCGGTCGCCGGATCCACGGCCAGCCCCGCGGGGTTGCGCACGCCGCTGGCATAGACCGCGCCGCCCCCACCGTCGGCGTCGAAGCGCAGGATGGTGGCGCGCGGCGCCGGCTCCTCGGCCAGGTTCGACTCCGAGCCGACGCCCACGAACAGGCTTTGGCCGTCGGCGCTCACGGCCAGGGAACGCATGACGTGGCCGGACTCGGGGCCGAGGGCGCCGGCCGGGGTCAGCGGCACCGCGGGACCGCGGGCGTCCAGGTCGCCGGCCTGGTAGGGCACGCGCCAGACGTGGTCGACGTCGACCACGTAGAGGCCGTCGGGGCGCACCTCCATGGCGTGCGGCCGGTCGAAGCCGTCGGCCAGGGTGCGCCGCACGTCGGCCGTGCCGTCGCCGTCGCGGTCGCGCAGCACGACGATGTCGTCGCGGCCGCCGCGGGTGACCAGCACGTCGCCGTTGGGCGCCACGGCGATCTGCCGGGCGCGCTCCAGCCCCTCGGCGAAGATGCCGACCTGGAAGCCGTCGGGCACCTGGGGCAGCACCCCCTCGGGGCGGTCGACCAGGGTGGCGACGTTGCGCACGGACTCGTTGACGATGCCCGGCAGGTCGTGGGGATCGATGAGGAACTGGTCGCCCGGCCTGTCCATGCCGCCCCCCGTCGGTTCATTGCCGCGTCAGACAGGCAAACGGCCGGCGGCGCGCCGGCATTCCCGGGGCAGCCGGCTTAACCACTCCGGCGGGGACCGCCCATGCAAAAGCGCCGGCCCCCGGGAAGGGGCCGGCGCTCTGCCAGGCGGGTCCGGCGGGGACCGTGGATCAGGCGGCCTTGCCGCTCTTGGCCACGATCTCGTCGGCGACGTTCTTCGGCACCGGGTCGTAGTGCGAGAACTCCATGCTGTAGGAGCCGCGGCCCGAGGTCATGCCGCGCAGCTCGCCGATGTAGCCGAACATCTCCGACATCGGCACATGGGCCTCGACGGCGATGTTGGTGCCACGCTCGAGCTGGCCGAGGATGGTGCCGCGGCGGCGGTTGATGTCGCCGATGACGTCACCGAGGTAGTCCTCGGGGACCACCACCTCGACCTTCATGACCGGCTCCAGCAGCACCGGGCCGGCCATCCGCATGCCTTCGCGGAAGCACGCCTTGGCGGCGATCTCGAAGGTCAGCGCGTTGGAGTCGACGTCGTGGTACTTGCCGTCCAGCAGGGTGGCCTTGAAGTCGACCGTCGGGTAGCCGGCCATCACGCCGTCTTCCTTCTGGTTCTGCATGCCCTTGTCCACCGACGGGATGTACTCGCGGGGCACCGTGCCACCGACGATCTGGTCGACGAACTTGTAGCCCTCGCCGCGCTCGAGCGGCTCGAAGCGGATCTTCACCTCGGCGAACTGGCCCGAACCGCCGGTCTGCTTCTTGTGGGTGTAGGTGTGCTCGACCGTGCGGGTGATCGCCTCGCGGTAGGCCACCTGCGGGCGGCCCATCACGCCCTCCACACCGAACTCGGTGCGCAGGCGGTCCATGGTGACCTCGAGGTGGAGCTCGCCCATGCCGCGCAGGATGGTCTGCCCGGTGTCCTTGTCGGTCTCCAGCACCAGCGACGGATCGGCGCGGACCATCTTGCCCAGCGACACCGAGAACTTGTCCTGGTCGACGCGGTTCTTCGGCTCCACCGACACGCTGATGACAGGGTCGGGGAAGCGCATGCGCTCCAGCACCACCGGCGCCGCGGGATCGCACAGCGTGTCGCCGGTGTCGGTCTCCTGGAGCGACACGAAGGCGACGATGTCGCCGGCGCGCACCTCGTCCAGGTCGTTGGTGTCCTTGGCGAACATCTCCACCATGCGGCCGACGCGCTCGCGCTTGCCGCGGGTGGTGTTCATCAGCGACTGGCCCTTCTGCGCCACGCCGGAGTAGACGCGCACGAAGGTCAGCGAGCCGAAGCGGTCGTTGATGACCTTGAAGGCGAGGCCCGAGAAGGGCTCGGCGTCGGAGGTCTTGCGCTCGCCGTTGGGGTTGCCGTCGGGGTCGACGGTCTTGATCGCCTCGACCTCTTCCGGCGACGGCAGGTACCACACCACGGCGTCGAGGAGCTGCTGCACGCCCTTGTTCTTGTAGGACGAGCCGCACAGCACCGGCACCAGGGTGGCGCCGACCGTGCCCTTGTGCAGGCACTTGCGCAGGACGTCCGGCGACGGGTCCTCACCGCTCTCCAGATACGCCTCCATGGCCGCGTCGTCCTCCACCAGAGCGGAGTCGATCAGCGCCGCACGCAGGTCCGCCACCTCGGCCAGCATGTCGCGGTCGTTCTGGTTGGTGAACTTCAGCTTGTCGGCGAGGTCGTCGGTGACGTCCCAGGTCTCCATCGGCGCGTCGCGCTCGTCGGAGAACCACAGATACGCCTTCATCTCGACCAGGTCGACCATGCCGCGGAAGTCGTCTTCCGAGCCGATCGGCACCTGGATCACCACCGGGTTGGTGCCCAGGCGGTCCTTCATCATCTGCACGCAGCGGCGGAAGTTGGCGCCGGAGCGGTCCATCTTGTTGACGTAGCAGATGCGCGGGACCTTGTAGTTGTCCGCGAGGCGCCAGTTCGTCTCGGTCTGCGGCTCCACGCCGGCCACGCCGTCGAACACCACCACCGCGCCGTCGAGCACCCGCAGCGAGCGGTTCACCTCGATGGTGAAGTCGACGTGGCCCGGGGTGTCGATCAGGTTGATCTTCTTGTCCTTCCAGAAGCACGACACCGCCGCCGACTGGATGGTGATGCCGCGCTTCTGCTCCTGCTCCAGGTAGTCGGTCGTCGTCGACGACTTCAGGTCCTTGGTGTCGTGGATGTCGACGATGGTGTGCTTGCGGCCCGTGTAGTACAGGACGCGCTCGGTGGTCGTCGTCTTGCCGGCATCGACGTGGGCGATGATGCCGATATTGCGAATGTCGCTCAGGGGCGTGGTGCGCGGCATTAAAAGAACTCCGTGGTGCGGACCGGAACGGCGTGCTCGATGGACGTGTGGCGGCGGGGCCTAGATGCTCCTTGGCTGCGCGCCATACAAGGGGTCGCGAAAAAAGTCAAACAACAGTTTTCCGCATCCGCGCTCGCGCACGCGCCGGGCGGACTGCGGAGCGTGATAGTCGCATCCGCGCCGGCTGTCCAGCGTGACGTGGGTGTCGCCGCCCGCTTTTGCCGCAACCCGGCCGCCAGGCTCAGTAATGGGGCGGCGGCGGCTCGGCGCCGGGGCTGCGGTCGGTGCCGGCCTCCAGGGCCAGCAGGCGCTCGGCGAGGCGCCGCACCTGGGCGCTCAGACGGTCGATGGTGCGGCCCTGCTCGAACAGCACCGCCGACATCTCCTCGGCCATGCGCTCGTGGTGGGCGAGCCGGCTCTCCAGCTCGACCAGGCGGGTGTCGTCGGCGCGGTCCATGGCGCGGGCCTCCGGGCGGTGGGGTAGGGGCGGGGCTTGGGGGTGCGGCGCCCGCGGGGCTTTTCCGGACGCCGCGGCATCGCCATAAAGGGGCCATACAGCGTGACGGCCCGGCGCGCAAGCGGCCGGGCCCGGGGCAAGGGACACCGCCATGGAGACCACGACGCCGGCCACCCCGCCGGCCACCCGGACGGCCACCCGGACGGACGCCGCGGCGGCGCACGACCGCCGCCTGCGCCGCCTCGACCCGGCGCGCGCCCCGCGCGGCCCCGGCATGGCGGGCTGGCTGTGGTTCGCCGTGCGTCCCTATCTGGGCGTGGTCTCGGCGACGGCGGCGGTGATGACCGTGCGCCACACCGTCTCCTCGTCGATCCCCCTCTTCTTCTCCTATTTCATCGCCGCGGTGGCGGCTGGCGGGCTGGGGTTCTCCGACGCGCTCGCCGCGGCCGCCCCCTACCTGGCGGTGTTCGCGCTGTACCTCGCCGCCATCGCCGTCATGTTCCCGCAGTTCGCCGCGGTCGATCTGGCGGTGCGCAGCCTCGGCCTCTACGCCCTCGACCGCACGCTGGCCATGGACACGGCGTGGCACGAGGATGTCGCCAGCGGCGCCAAGGCGCAGAAGATCAGCAAGGGGCGCGACGCCCTGAAGGCTCTCCTCGACACCTTCTTCTGGGCGTTGCTGGCCCAGGTCGGCCTGTTCGTCTCGCTGGGCGCGGCGGTGGTGGCGCTCGACGTGCCGGCGATCTTCTACGTCCTCTACCTGGCGTTCGGCGCCAGCTACGTGGCGGTGGCGGTGTCGACCCTGCCCGGCCTGCGGCGCCGCTACGACGGCCTCTACGCGGCGGTGGAGGTGCTGTTCGCCAACGTCTACGACTTCCTGTCCTCGGTGACGACCATCAAGATCTTCACCCTGGAGGGGCCGATCCTGCAGCGCGCCCGCCGGGTCGAGCTGGACGGCCACGCCGCGGGGCGGCGGCTGTTCCGCCTCCAGGCCCTGCGCTGGACGGCGCTGAATCTGACGGCCGGCCTCTGGATGATCGTCATCTTCCTGGTGGCGCTGGAGCGGGCCACCACGGACGCCATGCCGCTGGAGGCCTTCACCGTGGTGCTGATGTTCACGGTGAACGCCTGGATGCGCTTCGAGTGGCTGGCCTACGAGCTCAACACCATCGTCGAGGCCTACGCCGGCTTCCGCCGCCTCACCGACCTGCTGTCCCAGGCCCGCGACGCCGCCGACGCCGAGCGGGGCGGCGCCGCGGTGACGCCGTGCCACGGCGCCATCGCGCTCGACGGTGTCGGCTTCGCCTACAAGGCGGGCGGCGATCCCGTGGTGTCCGGGGTGACCCTGGCCATTCCGGCCGGGCAGACGGTGGGCCTGGTCGGCCCCTCCGGCGCCGGCAAGTCCACCCTGCTGAAGCTGCTGTTGGCCCTCTACCCGCCCGACGCCGGCGCCGTGCGGGTCGACGGCCACGACGTCGCCGGCCTCGACGTCCGCGCCTACCGCCGGGCCTTCGCGGTGATCCCCCAGGAACCGGCCATTTTCAACATGACCCTGATGGACAACATCCGCCTGGCCCGCCCCGAGGCGAGCGACGCCGACGTGATGGACGCCGCCCGGGCCGCCCACGCCCACGACTTCATCACCGCCTACCCCGAGGGCTACGCCACCATCGCCGGCGAGCGCGGCGTGGTGCTGTCGGGGGGACAGCGCCAGCGCGTCGCCATCGCCCGCGCCGTGCTGCGCGACGCCCCCATCGTCATCCTCGACGAGGCGACCAGCGCGCTCGATTCCGAGACCGAGCGGCTGGTCCAGGACAGCCTGGACCGCCTGTTCCGCGGCCGCACCGTCATCGCCATCGCCCACCGCCTGTCGACCCTGGCCCGCTTCGAGCGGATCGTCGTCATGGACGCCGGCCGGATCGTCGAGGACGGCCCCCACGAGGCCCTCATCGGCAAGGCCGGCCTCTATTCCCGGTTGTGGGGGCTGCAGACCGAACCCCGCGCGGCGGAGTAGTCCGGCGCCGTCGCGCCCCCCGCCGTCCGCCCGCCGTCCGCCCGCCGCCCGCCGTCCGCCCTCCCCTCGTCGGACGCCCACGAACGGCCACCCCCATTGTCCGCATCGTGAAATAATCGGGCGTCCGGCGCGCTCGATGTTTCCATCCTCATTTTATTTTCTTACGGTGGCGCGAGCGAGATCGATCGTCGTGTTGTGAACGTACCGATATTTCGCCTTTACTCGGGTTGTTGAGGCAGTTTTAGAGATTTTTTCATTATTGGACTCGTAAGAGTGCAGCTATTCTCGCTATCAGGGTGGCGCCGGGGCCGCCGCCGATCGGACAGGGGTGCAGCATGCTTCGAACCGCGGTGCGTCCGACGGGGACCGCCAGTCCCTTCGACGACGACGAGATCATCGTCAGCAAGACCGATCTGAAAGGACGCATCACCTACGCCAACGATGTCTTCCTGCGGGTGTCGCGCTTTGCCTACGGCGAGATCATCGGGGCGCCGCACAGCGCGATCCGCCACCCCGACATGCCGCGCTGCATCTTCAAGCTGCTGTGGGACACGATCCAGGGCGGCGACGAGATCTTCGCCTATGTGCTGAACATGGCCAGCAACGGCGACCACTACTGGGTGCTCGCCCACGTCACGCCGAGCCGCGACGCCTCCGGCACCGTGGTCGGCTACCACTCCAACCGGCGCAAGCCGAGGCCCGAGCAGGTCGAGCGGGTCACCGGGATCTACCGCGAATTGCGGGGGGTCGAGGACGGCGCGGCGGACCGCAAGGTCGGGCTGCAGCGCTCCGAGGCGCATCTGGCGGCGCTGCTCAAGGACAGGGGAACGGACTATGACCGCTTCGTTTTCTCCCTCTAGGCCCGACACCCTGATCCTGGCCGGCGCCGGGATCGTCGTCGCGTGCGCGGCCCTTCTGGCCGCCGCCGAGGTTCCGCCGCTGGCGGTGGCCGCCGCGCTGGCGGTGGCGGTGGCGGTGCTGGGCGCCGCCGCCGTCCGGGTGCGCCGCGACGCCCGCAGCCTGGAGGCGATGGCCGCGGTGTGCGCCGCCGCCGCCGCCGGCGACCTGGAATCCCGCGTGCCCGGCGACCCCGGCGGCGGCCCGGCCGGCCGGCTGCACCGCGCCGTCAACGGGCTGCTCGACATCACCGACGCCTTCCTGCGCGAGGCCGACGGCTCGACCCGGGCGGTCAGCCAGGGCCGCTACCACCGCAAGGTGCTGCTGCGCGGCCTGCCCGGCGCCTTCCGCAACGCCGCGGAATCCATCAACCGGGCAAGCGGCCGCATGGAATCCCAGGACGGCGAGCTGCAGGCCGTCGCCGGCACCTTCGAGGCCGGGGTCGGCAGCGCGGTGACCAACGTGGAGCGGGCCTCGTCGGGCATGCGGGCCGACGCCGAACGCATGACCGGGCTGGCCGCCGACGCCTCCGACCGCGCCACCTCGGTGGCTGCGGCGACGGAGCAGACCTCGTCCAACGTCCAGACCGTGGCCACCGCGGCCGAGGAGCTGGCCGCGTCGGTGGAGGAGATCGGCCGCCAGGTGGCCCTGTCGACCACCATCTCCCGCGACGCCGTGGCCCGGGCCGAGCGCACCGACGCCGTGGTGCAGGAGCTGGCCGGGGTGACCCGCCAGATCGGCGACGTGGTGCAGCTCATCAACTCCATCGCCCAGCAGACCAACCTGCTGGCGCTGAACGCCACCATCGAGGCGGCGCGGGCCGGCGAGGCGGGGCGCGGCTTCGCCGTGGTGGCGCAGGAGGTGAAGCACCTGGCCTCCCAGACCGCCGCCGCCACCGACGAGGTGGAGTCCAAGCTGGGCGCCATCGGCGGCGCCACCGACCAGACCGTGTCGGCGATCCAGGACATCGGCCGCACCATCGCCGAGATGAGCCAGATCGGCAACGCCATCGCCGCGGCGGTGGAGGAGCAGGGGGCGGCGACCCAGGAGATCGCCCGCAACATCCAGCAGGCCGCGCTGGGCACCCAGGAGATCGCCCGCAACATCGCCGGGATGAAGGACGCCGCCACCCAGACCGGCGACGCCGCCCGCCACGTCCTGTCCGCCGCCGACGGCATGTCGGAGGAGGCGCTGCGCCTGCGCGACGGCGTCGACGCCTTCCTCGCCAAGGCGCGCCGGGCGTAAGCGCCCGGCCGGGCGCCTGCCCGGGGACGCAACCGGCGTACCCCGCCCCGCCGGTGGCCAGGACGCCCCGGCGGCGGCACAGTGGCCGTGGGTCGGACGGCGGCGGGGGACGCGGGCGATGGATGCACGGAAGCGGGCGCCGGCGCTGCTGGCCGGGGCGGTGTGCCTGCTGGCCGCCTGCTCGGGCGGGGAGCGGCTGACCACGGCCGTCGCCGCCATCAACCGCGACTACGGCGCCCTGCAGGACGAGGCGCTGCTGCTCAACGTGCTGCGGCGCAGCGCCGGCCTGCCCGCCCATTTCACGTCGCTGACGGTGGTCCGCGGGCGCAGCCGGGTCACGGCCGGCGCCGACCTCACCCTGCCCTTCGGCGGCGACGCCGCCGCCCGCTTCGAGTTCACGCCGCACCTGTCGCTCGATCAGGGGCCGTCCTTCGAGCTGTCGACCCGCGACAACCAGGAATTCTACCGCGGCTACATCGCCCCGGTGGACACCCGGAGCCTGGACTACTTCCTGCGCCAGGACGTCCCGCACGAGCTGGTCCTGACCCTGTTCGTCGACCGCATCCGCATCCGTGACGGCGACGGCGGGGGCGAGGAGGAGTTCATCAACTCCCCCGACCAGCCCGAGAACTACGCCGCCTTCCAGCGCCAGGTCGCCGCCCTGGTCGACCAGGGGCTGATGACCGAACCGGTGTCGCTGGCCCGGCGCGTCGGGCCGGACCTGCGCCTCGACCGCCCGCCCGGCCTCGACCAGATCCTGTCGGCCCGCAAGGAGGGGCTGACGCTGGAGGAGGCCGGCCCCGGCCGTTACCGGGTCGTGCAGGTGAGCGACAGCGCGCGGTTCTGCTTCCGCCGGCCGCAGCGGCCGCTCTTTGAGCGCGCCCGCCGCCGCGTCGCCGCCAGCGATCCCACCTTCTTCGGCAGCACCGGGGTGGTGGCCAGCTTCGCCGCCGACGGCCTCGGCTTCATCGAGATCCACACCCGCTCCCTGGCCGGGGTGTTCGACTACCTGGGGGAGCTGGCGCGGGTGCAGCGCACCTCCGGCCGGGTGCCGACGATCCGCACCGTGGCCGGCCCGCAGCCCGTGCTCGTGGTCGGCCCGGCCGCGGGGACCGGGCCGGCCGCCGTCACCGCGGAGTTCCAGGGTGCCCGCCACGCCATCCCCGCCGGCCCCGCCGGCGGCCAGTCCGGCATGGTGCTGTCGATCGTCTCGCAGCTCCTCGCCCAGGCCCAATCGGTCCAGGACCTGCCGGCCTCGAACACGGTGACCATCGTCGGCGAGTGACGGGCGCGCCGGCGCCGGCGCCGGTGGATGCCGGTCAGCGGACGCTGGTGGTGTTGCTGCTGCCGCTGACCTGGGCGGCCCGGGCGTTGGTGCTGCCCGACTGGTCGAGAACCTGGCCGCCCGGCCCCGCCGCGGCGGGCAGCAGGCGGCGCAGCTCCTCCGCCAGGGCCGGGTCGGCCTGGAGCGCCTTGGTGAGCTGGATGCGCAGCAGAGTGCGGTTGTCCTCCTCGGCCGGCGCCGCTTCCAGCTCGGCCAGGGCCACCTGCCCGCCGCCGCCCAGCCTGCGCTTCAGCCAGTCGTAGAGGTCCTTGGTCGCGGTGGTCGCCACGGCCTTGCCGCCGTCGGCGAGGTAGGGGGCGACGGCCGCCACGGCCGCGGTCGCCAGGGTCACCAGGTCGGTCATGTAGGGTCTCCGTCATCGGATGGCGGGCGCTGTTGTTCCAGGAACGGCATCAGCACCGGCAGGATGGGCTCCAGGAGGGCCGCGTCCGGCTCGGCACCATGCGACTGGCAGCGGCCGAGATATTGCCGGACCATCGGCAGCATCCAATGGGCGAACGCCGGCGGCTGGTCGAGAAACGGCCGGCTCAGCGTCGCGATGGCCTCATGGCTGAACCGAAGCGCCTCATCGGCCTGCCCGAGCGCGTCGTGGCCGTTCGCGCGCACGGCGAGTGACGCGGCAAGGTTGGGACGGAACGCGTCGGGACGCGACGACGCGAGTTCACGATACACCTCCACCGCCTCCTCGGCGGCGGCGAGCGCGGCCTCCCGACGGCCCACATCACTGAGAAAACTGGC
>NZ_BAAKJB010000040.1:0-57114 GCF_059703765.1 Azospirillum sp. NS33
TGCCGTAGGCCGCCACGACCGACCGGTAGGCGTCCACCCGCACCAGGGCGATCCGGCCCCCGGCCCAGCCGTCCTGCACCCGGGCGTGCAGCGCCGCCTCCAGGGCGTTGACGTTGGGCACGTCGAGCACCGGGTCGACGTGGGCGAGGCGGTCGAGGCGCTCCACCAGCGTCAGGTTCTCGAAGCCGATGCCGATGTTGGTGGCGAACAGCTTCAGCAGGGTGAGGTCCTGGGGGTCGACCGCGCGCCCCGCCTCCACCAGGGCCGACAGCTCGCGCCCGCTCTCGCTGCGGACGTGCAGCGCGGTGTACCCGTCCTTCGTCACCGGCTCGTCGGTGCCGCGCACGGCGTGCAGCAGGTCGCGCAGATCGGCATCGCCGAGGGCGTCGACCGTGGCCCCGGCGCAGGCGGCGAAGCGGCCGAGCGCGCTGACCACCCGCGCCGCGCCGCTGTCGCCGCCGACGCCGCCGACGCCGACGATGCCGTTGGGCTGGACCCGCAGCAGGGCGGCGATCTGCGTCAGCACGCCGCGCGCGAACAGCTCCAGGTTGGTGCGCTGGAACAGCCGGGTCGAGCTCTCCACGATCATCTCCAGCCCGGCGCGGCTGCGGGCGATGGTGCGGATCTGGTCGTAGGCGCGGACGCTGGCGGTCAGCACGGTGAGCAGACGGGTGCGCGTCAGCTCGGCCTTGGTGCGGTAGTCGTCGATCTCGTAGGAGGCGATCACCGACAGCTCCGGCGCGTATCCCGGCTGGCCGGTGCGCAGGACGATGCGCATGGCGTCGTGGCCCGCCGCCCGCAGCTCGCGCACCAGCCGCAGCCCGGCGTCCGGCGTCTCCATCACCACGTCGACCAGCGCCACCGCGATGTCGGGCGTCGCCCGCACCCGCTGCCAGGCCTCGGCGGCGGAGCGGGCGTGCAGCAGGTCCAGCGGGCGGCCGAGGACCGTCGCGCCGCTGAGGGCGAAGGCGGTGGTCTCGTGCACGTCGTCGTCGTCGTCGACCACCAGGATGCGCCAGCCCGGCACCGCCGCCCCGTCCGTCCGTCCGGTCCCGCCCTCCCCGTCCTCCAGGATGGGAACCACGTCATCCGGTCCGTTCGGCGCTCCGTCCGACATCGTATGTCCTCCCTGCCTGAATGTCCGCACCGGCCGGTGCGGATACGGGTATGCGCACGGTCATGGTGGTCCCGGCCCCGGGACGGCTCTGCGCGTCGATGGTGCCGCCCAGCACGGTGGTGACGATGTTGTGGACGACGGCAAGCCCCAGACCGCTGCCGCCCTGGCCGAGGCGGGTGGTCACGAAGGGCTCGAAGGCGCGCCGCAGCAGGTCCGGGGGCATGCCCCGGCCGGTGTCGCGGACCACGATCTCCACCCGGGCGGGCACCAGGTCGCGGGCGGCGACGGTGACGCGGCCGGCGGCGCCGTCGGCGAAGCCGTGGGTGCGGGCGTTGCCGATCAGGTTGAGCAGCACCTGCCCGAGCGCCCCGGGGTAGCTGTCGAGCACGGCGGCGGACCGCAGATCGGTGTCCAGCACGACGGCGTCGTGTCGGAACTGCGGGCCCAGGGTGTCGACGATGTCGCTCACCAGGTCGGCGACGCGGAACGCGCGGCGCTGCTCGCTGGTCTGGTCGACCGCCACCTGCTTGAAATGGCCGATCAGCCCGTTCGCCCGGTCCAGGCCGCGCAGGACGATGGCGCTTCCCTTGCGCATCTCCGCGGCGAAGCCGTCGAGCACCGAGCGGCGGACCGGCCCCGCCGCCACATCGGCGGCGAAGCGCTCGGCCATCTGTTCCATGGTGCTGGCCACGGTGACGGCGTTGCCAATGGGCGTGTTCAGCTCGTGGGCGACACCGGCGACCAGAGCCCCCAGCCCGGCCAGGCGTTCCAGGCGCACCAGTTCCATCTCGGCCCGCCGCCGGCCCGCCTCCGCCGCGCGGCGCTCCGACACCACCCGCGTCCATCCCAGGGCGGCCAGGGCGGCGGCGGCGATCCCGGCGCCCAGGATCGCCAGGCTGCCCGGCGCCGCCATCGCGGCCAGCGACAGCGGCGGCACGGTGGCCAGGACGGTCCACACCGCGCCGTCGCCGCGCACCGCCGTCGCGGCGCCGACGGTCGCGACGTACGCGGCGGCGTCCAGCGAGCGGTGGACGACATGCCCGCCGGCGTGCTCGAAGGCCCCGGCCGCGCCCGCGGTGACGCGCCGCCAGGTCGCCGGGTCCTGGACCGCCATGGTGGTGTCGCGGCCGACGCTGGCGCCCCAGAGTTGGTCGGCCGGCGCCCCGGCCAGCCAGTAGCCGGCACGGTCCAGCACCTGCAAGGAGGTGGGCTCGCCGGGGTGCGGCGGGCCGACGGTGGCCAGCAGGTCACCGACCGCGATGTCCGCCACCACCACGGCACCGCCGCCCGGGGCGGCGGCGCGGACCGGCGACGCCAGCCGCAGCAACGGCCGCCACGGCACGACCACGGCGCCGCCCTCGCGGTCGAGGGCGATCGGTGCGATGAACAGCCCGCCCTCCGGCAGCCCGGCCGCCTGTTCGAACAGCGCCCGGTCGTGGGGGTCGGGGGCCGGGCCGCCGGAGGGGCCGGGGGACGGGGGGGCGACGACGACGGCGCTGCCGGCCGCCCCCTCGTCGACCCGGATCACCGCCCTCCCGCCGCCGTCGAGGTAGCGCAGGCGGGCAATGTAGGCCTTTTCCCGGACGACCGTCGCGAAGTCCTCGGTCACCTCCGGGAGGGCCGTGGCGTCGCCCGCGGCGAGCCGTTGCAGCGCGCGCCCCGCCGCGACGATCTTGAGGTCGGCGGTGTTGTCGAGCAGGGCCTTGCCGATGGCGTCGCGGGTGCGCTCCACCGCGTCCCGCGCGGCCAGGCGCAGCCGGCCGTTCTCCAGCAGGGCCTCGAAATAGTGGGGCGTGCCCCACAGCACGAGCAGGGCGACCGTCAGCCCGACGAACACGCCGAGGAACAGGCGCGACGCGGCCGCCCCGCCATTCCCCGCGCCTGCCGGTCCGTCAAGAAGCCCCATCGACTGTTGCCACCGCTGCCGCCTTCTTGCACCCGCGAAGGACGTCGTCCGCGCACACGCCAGGGGAGAGCATGGCAAGGCACCGGCCCGGGGTCAAGGCGGTGCGCCGCCGTGCCGCGCGGGGCCGTCGAGGGGCGCCGCGACCACCCCTTCCCCGGGCGCGAGATCCAGCACGCCCGCGGCGTCGGCGCCGTCGCGCCGGCGGTCGGTCGACAGGAGCACCCGGCACCGGGGGATGCCGCCGGGCAGCGCGAGCCGCTGCGGCGACGGGCCGAGGTTGAGGGCGACCAGGAAGGAGCGGTCCCCGTGGTGGCGGCGGTACGCCAGCACGTCGCCGCGCGCCTCCACCATGGCGATGGCGCCGGCGTGCAGCGCCGGTTCGGCGCGGCGCAGCGCGATCAGGCGCCGGTACAGGGTGAGGAGGCTGTCGGGATCGTCGCGCTGGGCGGCGACGCTGCGGGTTCCGGCATCGCCGCCCAGCGGCAGCCACGGCGCGCCGGTCGTGAACCCGGCGCCCGGCTCGCCGGTCCACAGCATCGGCGTGCGCTGGGGATCGCGGCCGAGGCCGAGACCCGGCACGTTGCGCTCGAACGGGTCCTGCACCTGCCCCGGCGGGATGGCCACGTCGCACATGCCGATCTCGTCGCCGTAGTAGAGGGTCGGCGTGCCCCGCAGCGTGAGAAGCAGCATGGCGGCGACCCGCGCCTGGGTCTGGCCGACCCGGCTGGCGATGCGCGGCTTGTCATGGTTCCCCAGCACCCAGTTGGGCCAGCCGCCGGCGGGCAGCGCGTCCTCGTACTCGCGGATCAGCGCGGCCAGCGGCCCGGCGTGCCATTCGGTCTGCAGGAGCTGGAAGTTGAAGGGCAGGTGCACGCCCCTGAGGTCCCGGCCATAATAGGCCACCAGCCGGTCCACCGGCAGGTAGATCTCGCCGATCAGCAGGCGGTCGGGGTATTCGTCGACCACCGCGCGCAGGCCCTCGATCACCCCGTGCACCTCGGGCCGGTCGGCGGTGTAGCGGGGGATGACGGCGCGGTTGGGGGCGTCGCCCGGCTGGTGGCCGGGGTTGGGCGGGTTGTCGCGGAAGCGGTCGTCCTTGATCAGGTGCCAGATCACGTCGACGCGGAAGCCGTCGACGCCCCGCTCCATCCAGAAGCGCAGGACGTCGTGCATGGCCGCGACGACCTCCGGGTTGCGCCAGTTCAGGTCGGGCTGGCGGTCGAGGAAGGCGTGGTAATAGTACTGGCCGGTGCCCGGGTCGAAGGCCCAGGCGCTGCCGCCGAACTCCGACAGCCAGTTGGTCGGAGGCCCGCCGTCCGGGGCCGGGTCGCGCCAGATGTACCAGTCCCGCTTGGGGTTGTCCCGCGAGGCCCGTGATTCGCGGAACCACGGATGGGCATCGGAGCTGTGGTTGGGCACGAAATCGAGGATGAGGTGCATGCCGCGGCGGTGCACCTCGGCCACCAGGGCGTCGAAGGCCGCGAGGTCGCCGAACAGCGGGTGGACGCCGGTGTAGTCGGCCACGTCGTAGCCGAAATCGGCCATCGGCGAGGGATAGATCGGCGAGACCCAGAGGGCGTCGACGCCCAGCCACCGCAGGTGGTCGACGCGGCCGCGGATGCCGTCGAGATCGCCGATCCCGTCGCCGTCGCTGTCCTGGAACGAGCGTGGGTACACCTGGTAGACGGTGCCCCGCTTCCACCACACGGGTTCGTTCATGAAGATCCTCCGTGGCCGCGCGCCGCGGCGCCATCCCGGGTGGCCAACAGCAACGCCCGGACGCGGTTCCGGACGGTTGTTCCATTCGCCCCGGCAACGTATTAGTTTTGGCCTAAAGTTTTTTCAGGGCCGCGGAGGCGGGCGTCCCGGTTCGCGGTGCCCGGGACGGCCGGCCGGTGGGGGAAGGCGATGCGGGGGACTGTCTGCAGGAGGGGCCTCGGTGGCCTGGCCGGCGTGTGCCTGGCGCTGGGATCGGCCGATGCGCGGGCGGCGCTGACCGGCGGCGACCTGACCACGCTCAGCCTCGAGGAGCTGATGTCCATCGAGGTCACCGTGACCTCCGCCGCCAAGCGGCCGCAGCGTCTGGGCGACACGGCGGCGGCGGTGTTCGTGCTGACCGGGGAGGAGATCCGCCGGTCCGGCGTCGTCAGCATCCCCGACGCCCTGCGCCTGGTGCCCGGCGTCCAGGTGACCCGCATCGGCGCCAACAAGTGGTTCGTCACGGCGCGCGGCTTCAACGGGCGCGATTCCAACAAGCTGCTGGTGCTGATCGACGGCGTCAGCGCCTACACCCCGCTGTTCTCCGGCATCCTGTGGGAACGCGAGGGGGCGTTCCTGGAGGACATCGACCGCATCGAGGTGGTGCGTGGCCCCGGCGCGTCGCTGTGGGGCGCCAACGCCGTCAACGGCGTCATCAACATCGTCACCAAGCCGGCCGCCGAAACCCAGGGCACCCTGGCGACCGCCACCGCGGGCACCGAGGAGCGCGGCCATCTCGGCCTGCGCCATGGCGGGCGGATCGGCGACATCGGCCATTTCAGGGTCTATGGCGAGTTCGGCGCCCGCGACGCCGGCGGCGAGGCCGGCCCGGGATCGCTGGAGGACAAGAGCCGGTTCCGCCGCGCCGGCGGCCGCGCCGACCTGACCCTGTCCGCCCGCGACACGGTGACGCTGCAGGGCGACATCCTGCACGGCCGCAACGAGGACGTCACCTTCGCCCCGGTGTTCGGGCCGCCCTGGTCGCGCGCGGTGCCGGCCGATTCCGACGAGGGCACGGCCAGCCTGCGGGCGCGCTGGAACCGCACCCTGTCCGACCGCTCGCACCTCGCCGTCCAGGTCTACTACCAGAACAACCGCTTCGACAGCGTGCTCGGCGACTTCCTGGAGGAGACCGCCGACCTCGAGGTGGAACACCGCCTCGCACCCGCCCAAGGCCACGACCTGGTGTGGGGGATGGGGGCCCGCTGGTACCGCAGCCGGATCGCCGGCGGGCTGATCCAGGCCGACCCGCCGAGCGAAACCGACACCCTGTTCAGCGCCTTCGTCCAGGACACCGTCACCCTGGTTCCCGCCACCCTCACCCTCACCGTCGGCACCAAGATCGAGCACACCGACTACGCCGGGTTCGCCGTGCAGCCGACCTTGCGCGCCACCTGGACGCCGGACGCCGACCAGTCGGTGTGGGCGGCGGTGTCGCGGGCGGTGCGCACGCCCTCGCGCTCGGAGCGCGATTTCACCGGCATCCAGCAGGTGGTGCCGGTGCCCGGCGGCCTGCCGGTCGCCCTGTCGCTGATGGGCAGCGAGTCCGTGGCCTCGGAAAGCGTCGTCGCCTACGAGGCGGGCTACCGCGTCCGGCCGGTGCCGGCGGTGTCGCTGGACGTGGCCGCCTACTACAATGTCTATTCCGATCTCCGCAGCTTCGAGGCGGCCAGCCCGACCGTGGTCGGCGGGCCGATGCCGTACCTGCTGGTGCCGCTGGTCGCGCGCAACGGGCTGGAAGGCCACACATACGGCGTCGAGGTCGCGGCCGAATGGGACGTGCGCCCCGGCTGGCGCCTGCGCGGCGCGTACAGCGCGCTGTGGATGGACCTCGAACCGAAGGCATCCTCGGCCGCCGGCGACCAGGCGGCGGCGACCGCCGAGGACGGCAGCCCGGTCCACCAGTTCGTCGTGCGCTCGTCCCACGACCTGACCGAGGATCTCCAGCTCGACCTGGCGCTGCGGGCGGTCGACCACACCGGCGAGGGCGGGCCGGACGGCTACGCCACCGTCGACGTGCGCCTGGGCTGGCGGCCGGCGGAGGGGTGGGAGCTGGCGGTGGTGGGCCAGAACCTGATCGGGTCCGACCGTCTGGAATCGGCGTTCACCACCATCGACCAGACGCCCAGCCGGGTGGAGCGGGGGGTCTACGCCAGAGTGACCCGGCGGTTTTGAACGGCGGGTGCGCCACCATGATGACGCGGAGCCCCCGGCGGCCTTGCGGCCAACGCGTCCTCCGCACCGTCATGGGCGGTGCGGTCGGGGCGATGCTGGGCCTCGCGCCGGGGTGTGGCCACGGCGCGGCGGCGCAAACGGTTCCGGTGGGGGAGTACGAGCTGAAGGCCGCGTTCGTCTACAACTTCGCCAAGTTCGGCTCCTGGCCGCCCGACGCCTTCGCCGGCCCGGGGGCGCCGCTGGTGGTGTGCGTCGCCGGCGGCAACCCGTTCGGACACGCCCTCGCCACCCTCGACGGCAAACCGGCGGGCCAGCGCCGTCTGGTGGTGCGCGAGGTCGGCCTGGACGCGGTGGCCCCCTGCCATCTCCTCTTCGTCGCGCGCCCCGCCGTCGAGGATTTCGCGGCGCTCGCCCCGAGCCTCCAGGGGCGGCCGGTGCTGACCGTCGGCGACAGCGACGGGTTCGCCCGGCGCGGCGGGGCGATCAACCTGTACCTCGCCGACGGGCGCGTACGCTTCGAGGTCAACCTGGCGGCCCTGGAGGGAAGCGCCGTCACCTTGAGCTCCCAGGTGCTCCGATTGGCCCGGATCGTCGGGGGCCCGTCATGATCGTCCGCATCTTCCGCGACCTCCCCATCGCCAGGAAGCTGATCGCGATCATGCTGGTGGTGTGCGGGCTGGGCATCGTCGGCACCGCGGCGGCGCTGGCCGTCGACGTCATGGAGTCCATGCGCCACCAGGCGGTGGAGGAGCTCGACAGCGTCGCCCGGGTGATGGCCAGCAACCTCGCCGCCCCCCTCGCCTTCTCCGACCCCGACGCCGCGGCCGACACCCTGGGCGCGCTGCAGGCCCAGGCCCATGTCCGCCTCGCCTGGGTGGTCGACGCGGACGGAAACACGTTGGCCGTCTACCGGCCCGACGGCCCGGGGCCGCCGCCGGTGCTGCCGGCCGCCCCGGCCGCCCTCGATCCCGGCAGCCGCATCGACGGCCAGTCCCTGGTGGTGGTCCGCCCGGTGATGCTGGAGGGCGAGCGGTTGGGGCGCGTCGGCATCGCCGCCGACCTCGGCCACCTCACCGCGCGGCTGCGCGCCTACATCGCCAAGGCCGCCGCCATCACCGCCCTGGCCCTGCTGGCCGCCGCGGTCCTCTCGCTGGTGCTGCAACGCCTGATCTCGGAGCCGATCCGCCGCCTCCAGGCGGCGGTGACGCGGATCGCCGCTGGCGGCGACTACGCCGTGCGCGTGCCGCGCAGCGGCGGCGACGAGCTGGGCGTCCTGATCGACGGCTTCAACGGCATGCTGGCGCAGATCGAGCAGCGCGACCGGGCGCTGGCCGACCACCGCGCCAACCTGGAGCGCGAGGTGGCGGCGCGCACCGCCGACCTCGAGCGCTCGGTGGCCGACCTGCGCCTGGCCAAGGAGGCGGCGGAGGCGGCGAGCCGGGCCAAATCGCAGTTCCTGGCCAACATGAGCCACGAGATCCGCACGCCGATGAACGGCACGCTGGGCATGCTGGAGCTGCTGCTGGACGGCGACCTCGACGACCGCCAGCGCCATTTCGCCGACACCGCGCGGGCCTCGGCGGTCACCCTCCTCGGCCTTATCAACAGCGTCCTCGACCTGTCGAAGATCGAGGCCGGCAAGCTGGAGCTGGAAACCATCCCGTTCGACCTGCACGCCCTGGTCGCGGACGTGTGCGACGGCTTCACCCCCCGCGCCCGGGCCAAGGGCGTGGCCCTGCACCGGCGCATCGCCGCCGCCGTGCCGGCGGCCGTGGAGGGCGACCCGAACCGGCTGCGCCAGATCCTGGTCAACCTGCTGGGCAACGCGGTGAAGTTCACCGAGCGCGGCACGATCTCGGTGACGGTGGAGCCGGCCGACGCCGCGGAGCCGGAGGCCGGTGGCGGCACGACCGGGACTGTGGCGGTGGCCATCGCCGTGCAGGACACCGGCATCGGCATCGCCCCCGCGGCGCGCGAGCGCATCTTCGACGCCTTCGCCCAGGCCGACGGCTCCACCACCCGCCGCTACGGCGGCACCGGGCTGGGCCTGACCATCGCCCGCGACCTGGCGGTGCGGATGGGCGGCGACCTGACGGTGGAGAGCGAACCGGGACAGGGCTCCACCTTCCACGTGCGCATCCGCCTCCGCCGGGGCAGGGACGCACCGGACGCGCCGCCGCCGGCCGCCGAGACCGCCGCGGGGCCGACCAGCGGCCATGTCCTGCTGGTGGAGGACAACGCCATCAACGCCGAGGTCACCCGCGCCCTGCTGGGCCGCTTCGGCTGCACCGTCGACACCGCGCGCGACGGGGTCGAGGCGCTCGACCTCTGGCGGCCCGGCCGCTACGACCTGGTGCTGATGGACTGCCAGATGCCGCGGATGGACGGGTTCGAGGCGACCCGCCGCATCCGCGCCCTGGAAGCCGGTGCGGCCGCGGGGACCGCGTCCGCGCGGCGCCAGATCATCGTCGCCCTCACCGCCAACGTGCTGACGGAGGATCGCGAGGACTGCCTGGCCGCGGGGATGGACGACCATCTGGGCAAGCCCATCACCCGCGACGCGGTGCACCGCATGCTGCGGTCGCACCTCGCCAAGCCCTGAGACCGCGCGGAGTCGGGGCGCTGCGGCCCCCCCGCTTGCCGTCCCCTACTTGCCGTCCCAGGCGGTGCTGGTCGCGGCCTTCTTCAGCTTGGCGAGGTTTTCGGGGCTCGCCGGCGGCTCGGACTCGCCGAAGATGGCGGCGATCCAGTGCCCGTCGGTGGGGTTGGGGAACAGGACGTACTTGGAGCCGTACAGGTCCTTGTCCGCCTCCATGGCGGCGATGCGGCCGGCCACGTCGTTCTTGATGTAGTACTTGCGCCGGAAATCGTTGAGGCTGTCCCCCAGGAAGACCACCACGTCGTACTGCTGCATGATCTCGTTCTGGCGGTTTTCCTTGTTGGAGGTGTCCCGCAGAACCGTCAGGTGATCGTCGCCCGCGTAGGGGAAGCCCATCGCCTTGATGTTCTGGCGCGCCAGGTCGTAGGTGGACTCGCCCTGGTCGCGCGAGGTGATGTAGAAGATCTCGACGCCATTCTTGGCGCAGAACTCGAGAAACTCCTTGGCACCCGGTGACGGCACCATGCCGTCGGTGGGGATCCAGCGATCCCACAGGGGATCGTCGAAGAACTCGCCGTTGTCCGTGATCAGGCGGCCCCAGTACTCCAGCGGCAGCACCAGCGTGTCGTCCAGGTCGGTGGAGATGGCCAGCGGCTTGTCACCGTCCTTGCGCTTGGCAAGGGCGGCCTCCACGTGCATGCGGGCGATGTTGAAGCCCTGGTGGTACAGCGCCCGGTACTCCGCCGCCGTCTGCTTCCACGCCACCGCATAGCCGAGCGCGTTGCTGTCCGGCCGCTCCTGCGCGTGTAGCGCCGTCGTCGCCAGCATGGTGAAAACCCCGGCGCAAATCATGGACTTAAACATTTTTCCTGCCTCGTTCGCTGCGTGTGTTCGACCGTAGCGGTGATAAGCGTCAGTATTATGAATATAACATTGGGATTTCACTTCGGAATGTGGCTGTGATTGCTCCCCAGGCAGGGCGATCACTGTGTCCGGCGACTGGCGTCCGACCCGCGCCGCCGGCCGGGCGATCGCCCCAGGATTCGCAAGCTGCATCGCACGGTGCGGGTCGGCACCGGTGATCCCGGCGGCGCACCCGGCCGCAGCGGCCGGTGACCGGCCACCATCGGCCGATTCCAAGGGCCGCGGGCTCCGCTTTGCACGGCACGAACATTGCTTAGTCGCCACCCGCCGCCGGGGCGTTCCGGCGGCAGCGGGGGGATCTGACGATGACCGCGGAGGCAACAATCCCGACCAACCGGGGGACACCCCCCGCCAAGTTCGGTGCCGCCGGCCCGGACATGGAGGAGCTTGCGTTGGGTCTGGCCCGCCACCGCCTCTACCTGGAGCGGCGCCCCAACGGCCGGCGCCTGATCCTGAAGGGCACGGACCTGTCGGGGGTGACCCTGTCCAACCTCGACCTGCGCGACGCGGTGCTCTCCGGCGCCAATTTCGAACGGGCGCGCCTGATGAACGTCCGCCTCGACGGGGCGGACCTGTTCGGCGCCAGCCTGACCGGGGCCGATCTCACCGCCGCCTCCCTGGTGTCGGCCGATCTGCGCGGCGCCAACTTCCTGCGCGCCAACCTGCGCGGCGCCGCCCTGGCGCGCGCCGACCTGCGCGCCGGGCAGCTGATGCAGTGGCGGCCACGCCGCAGGACCGGGGAGGGCGACGGCGACGACGCCGCCGCCGTGGACGGCGCCAGCTTTCAGGAGGCCGACCTCAGCGGCGCCGACCTCTCCCACGCCAACCTGCGCGGTGCCGACTTCCGCAACAGCCGGCTGTTCTCGGCCAATCTGGAGGGATGCGACCTCGGCGGCGCCGATTTCAGCGGCGCCAAGCTCAAGGGCGCCCTACTCAACAATGTCAGGATCGACGGCGCGGTGTTCCGCAACGTCGACGCCCGCGACGCCGAGCTGCGCAACGTCGACATGGCGCTGGCGGACTGGCACGGCGCGGCCCTCGACGGGGCGGTGTTCCAGCGCCGCCGCAAGGACCTGCCGGAGGAGCTGCGCCGGAAGCTCGACGGGCACCGTGCCTGGATCGGCTCCGCCGGGCGGCAGGGCGAGCGGCTGGCCCTGCCCGCCGCCGACCTCGCCGGGCTTGACCTCGAAGGCTCCGACCTCAGCGGCGCCATGCTGGACGGCTGCAACCTGGCCAAGGCCAATCTGCGCGACTGCCGCCTGCAGCTGGCCTCGCTCAAGGGGGCGACGCTGCGCGAGGCCAATCTGGAGCACGCGGACCTCGCGGGGGCGGCCCTGGGCGGCGCCGATCTCGGCGGGGCGCTGCTGCGCAACGCCGTGCTGCGGCCGATCGCGCTGCGCACGCGCAGCGGCGCCGTGTCGGGCCGGGAATGGCCGGCCGACCTGCGCAACGCCGACCTCGGCGACGCCGACCTGCGGGGCGCCGATCTCACCCAGGCGCGGCTGGCCGGGGCGACGCTCGCCGGCTGCAACCTCGCCGGGGCGGAGCTGCGGGGCTGCGACATCGCGCGGGCCGACACCAGCGCCTCGACCCTGCCCCACGCCCGCCGCGCCTGACCGGCCGGCGGGAGGGGGGTGGACGGCGCCGCCGCCGCCGCCAACATCAAGGCGGTGCACGCGACGGAGGGCGCCATGAGAACGAGCCGGCGAACGCTGCTGACGGGGCTTCTCGCGGCCGGCGGAGCCGCCGCCTTGGGGGCACGGCGGCCCCGCGCCCAGGGCGCCGCCGCCGCACCGGCGCCGGGACGCCGGATCATCCCGTCCAGCGGCGAGACGATCCCCGCCGTCGGGCTGGGGTCCTGGATCACCTTCAACGTCGGCGACGACCCGGTGCTGCGTGCGGAGTGCGCGGCCGTGATGGGGGCGTTCTTCGCCGGCGGCGGGGCGATGATCGACAGCTCGCCCATGTACGGCTCCTCCCAGGCGGTGATCGGCCACGGGCTGGCCGCGCTGGGGCGCCCGCCGGCGCTGTTCTCCGCCGACAAGGTGTGGACCTCCTCCGCCGACGCCGGGCCCGGCCAGATCGCGGAGTCGCGCGGCCACTGGGGCGTGCCCCGGTTCGACCTGATGCAGGTGCACAACCTGCTGGCCTGGGAGGCCCATCTCGACACCCTGGCGGCCATGAAGGCGGCCGGCGCCGTGCGGTACGTGGGCATCACCACCTCCGAGGGGCGGCGCCACGACCTGTTCGAGCGGGTGATGCGCGAGCGGCCCCTGGACGTCGTCCAGGTCACCTACAACCCGCTGGACCGCGCGGTGGAACAGCGCATCCTGCCGCTGGCGCGCGAGCGCGGCATCGCCGTCATCGTCAACCGCCCGTTCCGCCAGGGCGCGCTGACCCGCCGCCTGGCGCGCGAGCCCCTGCCCGGCTGGGCGGCCGCGGCGGGGGCGGCGAGCTGGGCCCAGCTGATCCTCAAGTTCATCGTCAGCCACCCCGCGGTGACCGTGGCCATTCCGGCCACGACCCGGGTCGACCATGTGCGCGAGAACCTCGCCGCCGCCGCCGGGCCGATGCCCGACGCGGCGCTGCGCGCCCGCATCGCCGCCCATCTGCGGGACCTGTGATGGCGGTGTGGTGGAGCTACAGGCCGGAGGACTTCCTGCTGTTCTCCGACCGCGTCTACTGGCGCCTGTTCGCCCTGCAGAACGACGCATGGTGGCCGCTGCCGCTGGCGATGCTGGCGATCGGCGCCGCGCTGGCGGTGGCGCCGCGGCGGTGGGCGGCGCCCGCCCTGGGCGCGGTGTGGGCCTTCGTCGGCTGGAGCTTCTTCTGGGAGCGCTACGCCAGCGTCAACTGGGCCGCCCCGTCCGTCGCGCCCGCGTTCTGGGTGCAGGCCCTGGCGCTGGCCCTGGCCGGCACCGCGGGAGACGGCACGGCGGCGCGGGGATGGCGGCGGTTCGCCGGTGCCGCGCTGCTGGCGGCGGGGGTCGCCGGCCACCCGCTGCTGGCCCCCCTGGCCGGGCGGCCGTGGGCCGAGGCCGAGCTGTTCGGCATGGCGCCGGACCCGACGGCCGTGGCGACCCTGGGGTTCCTGGTGCTGCGCGGCGGGCGGTGGGGCACCGCCCTGCTCGCGGTGCCGGCGCTGTGGTGCCTGGCGAGCACGGCGACCCTGGCGACGCTCGGCGCGCCCGTCGCCTGGGCGCCGGCCGCCGCGGCCGCGATCGCCATTGCCGCCCGTCCAGCACACCGGGCGCCGCGCTAGCCGGAACGGAAACAGATCGCCATCTATTTTCCGTATTGCGGATGCGCAACCGCGCGCACCCCACCGTTGGCTGATGCCCCCACAACGCACTGGTATGGTGGCGCGGCCCTGACTAAAAGATGCATCCCCCCGTTCCCCTTGGCACGGCACCGGCCCGTCATGATCACCCTCGAGAGCATCGAAAAGACCTACCCCGCACGGGGCGGCAGCGCCCCGGTGACGGCGCTGGCCGACACCACCCTGACCATCGAGCGGGGCGAGATCTTCGGCATCATCGGCCGCTCCGGGGCCGGCAAGAGCACCCTGCTGCGCACCATCAACCTGCTGGAGACGCCGACCCGCGGCCGCATCCGCGTCGACGGGGTCGACATGACCGCGCTGACGCCGGCCGAGCTGCGCGCCGCGCGCCACACCATCGGCATGATCTTCCAGCACTTCAACCTGCTGTCCTCGCGCACCGTGTTCGACAACGTGGCGCTGCCGCTGGAGCTGGTCGGCACCCCCAGGGCCGGCATCCGCGCGGCGGTCGAGCCGCTGCTGGAGCTGGTCGGCCTGACCGACAAGCGCGACCGCTACCCGGCCGAGCTGTCGGGCGGACAGAAGCAGCGCGTCGGCATCGCCCGGGCGCTGGCCTCCAAGCCCAAGGTGCTGCTGTCGGACGAGGCGACCTCGGCGCTCGACCCGGAAACGACCGAGCAGATCCTGCACCTGCTGGCGGACATCAACCGCCGTCTCGGCCTGACCATCGTGCTGATCACCCACGAGATCGCGGTGATCAAGGAGATCTGCCACAAGGTGGCGGTGCTGGAGGGCGGCCGGGTGATCGAGACCGGCCCGGTCTTCGACATCTTCGCCCGCCCGCGGACCGCGGTGACGCGCAGCTTCGTCGACCCGGTGATCAACCGCGGCCTGCCGGACAGCCTGAAGGGGCGCCTGGCGCCGGCGCCGGTCGCCGGCAGCCACCCGGTGCTGCGCATCACCTTCACCGGGGCGCGCGCCACCACCCCGGTGATCAGCCACCTGAGCCGCGCGTACGGCATCGACCTGAACATCTGGCACGGCCAGATCGACGAGATCCAGGGCGCCCCCTTCGGCACCCTGGTGGTCGAGGCGGCGGGCGCGCCGTCCGCCATCGAGGAGGCGATCGGCTTCCTCACCCTGAACAACCTGGGAGTCGAGGTGCTCGGCCATGCTGTCTCCGCAAATCATCGCGCTGCTGTTTGAGGCGACGCTCGACACGCTGCACATGGTGGCGGTGTCGGGGGTGATCGGCACCGCGGTCGGCCTGCCCATCGGCGTTCTGCTGGCGGTCACCGGCCGGGGCGAGCTGCTGGAGAGCCTCGTCTTCAACCGCCTCGTCGGCGCGGTCGTGAACATCGCCCGCTCGACCCCCTTCATCATCCTGGTGGTGGCGATCATCCCGTTCACCCGCCTGGTCGCCGGCACCTCCATCGGCACCGCGGCGGCGATCGTGCCGCTGACCGTCGCCGCCATCCCCTTCATCGCCCGCATCGTCGAGAGCGCGGTGCGCGAGGTCGACCGCGGCCTGGTCGAGACGGCGCAGGCGATGGGGGCGACGCCGTTCCAGATCATCCGCAAGGTCCTGCTGCCCGAGGCGCTGTCGTCGATCACGCTCGGCCTCACCCTGGCCGCGGTCAGCCTGATCGGCTATTCGGCCATGGTCGGGGCGGTGGGCGGCGGCGGCCTGGGCGACCTGGGCATCCGCTACGGCTACCAGCGCTTCCTGCCGGAGGTGATGCTGGCCGTGGTGGTCGTCCTGGTCGTGCTGGTGCAGATCGTCCAGTCGGCCGGCGACCGCCTGGCCCGCCGTTTCAACAAGCGCACCCTGAAATCCTGAAGCCCGCGAGGATAAGAGACATGCTCCGTGCCCGCCTGATCGGCGCCGCCCTCGGCGTCGCCGCCCTGACCTCCGCCGCGGTGGCCACCGCCGAAACCATCACGGTCGGCGTGTCCGCCGGCCCGCACGCCCAGATCATGGAGCAGGTGCGGACGGTCGCCGCGCGGACGGATCTCGACATCGAGATCATCGAGTTCACCGATTACGTCATCCCCAACCAGGCCCTGTCCGACGGCGACCTGCAGGCCAACTCCTTCCAGCACGAGCCCTACCTGGACAACCAGGTGGCCGACCGCGGCTACGACCTCGTCAGCGTCGGCAAGACGGTCGTGTTCCCCATGGGGATCTACTCCAAGGCGGTGAAATCCCTGGCCGAGCTGGGCGACGGCGCCAAGGTCGCGGTGCCCAACGACCCGACCAACGGCGGCCGGGCGCTGCTGCTGCTGCAGGCCAACGGGCTGATCACGCTGCGCGACGGCGCCGGCCTCAAGGCGTCGCCGGTGGACATCGTGGCGAACCCCAGGAACCTGGAGATCATCGAGCTGGACGCAGCGCAGCTTCCGCGCTCGCTCGACGACGTCGACGCCGCGGCCGTGAACACCAACTACGCCATGGAGTCCGGCCTCGACCCGAACAAGGACGCCATCGCCCGGGAGAGCGCGGACAGCCCCTACACCAACATCATCGCGGTGCGCGGCGCCGACCGGGGCAAGCCGTGGGTCGCCGCGCTGCTCGACGCCTACCACAGCCCGGAGGTGAAGCGGTTCGTCATGGAGACCTTCAAGGGCGCCGTCGCCCCGGCCTGGTGACCGACCGTCCGGCCTCGCGGCCCTGCGCGAGGCCGGACCCGCGGCGCCGAGCCTTCCGTTCACTTCGTACACGACCATAGGCGGTCCCGGTCGGCGCAACAAAACCGATCGGTAGGCGCAGCAATATTGTTTTTCTACCCCGAGTAACGGACCGTTAACGTCCGCGGGATCCACTGTGCGTCCGTGCATCCCAGAGCCGGAACGGACGACACGCCATGACCCTCGCCCACCTCAAGGTGTCCACCAAGATCCTGTCGATCATCGGGCTGCTGGGCCTGGTGTGCGCGGCGATCACCACCCTCGCGGTCGACAGCCTCGGGGCGCTGAGCGCGGCGTCCGAGCGGATCGACGTGGCCGCCCACGAGATCCGCCTCAGCGGCGATCTCAACCGCCTGGCCGTGGTGTTGAGCCGCGACGAATACCGGCTCGCCGCCGACCCCACGACGTTCGACACGGTGGTGACCGCCATCGGCGCGACCCGGGCGGAGGTGCTGGACATCCTGGGCCACGCCAAGCAGACCGCCGACGCCGAGCAGGCGCGGCTGCTGGCCACGGTGGAGCACGAGGTCGACCTCTACGGAACCGAGATCGACCGCACCCTCGACGCCGCCGGCCGGGACCGCGAGACCACGGTCCTGGACGAGCGCCAGCGCGCCATCGTCGCCCTGCTGGACGAAAGCCGCATCGAGGCCGACCGCATGGTCGCGGCGGTGCAGGCCTACATCGCCTACACCGACGACAAGGGCATCCGCCTCGCCGCGGGGGCCGCCCGCGAGGCCGAGCAGCGCACCCTGCTGCTGGTCGCCCTGGCCGCCGGCGGCACGGCCACGGCGCTGGGCCTGGGGTGGCTGGTGTCGGCGTTCGGCATCGTCCGCCCGATCAAGGCGGTGGTCGCCTGCCTGCGCGGCCTGGCCGATGGCCGGCTCGACACCGCCGTCTACGGGGTGGGACGCCGCGACGAGATCGGCGCGATCGCCGACACCGCCGAGGTCTTCAAGCGCAACCTGCTGCGCACCCGCGAGATGGAGCGCGAGGCCCGCGAGGCCGAGGAGCGGGCCCAGTCGGAGAAGCGCCAGGCGATGTTGGAGCTGGCCGGCCGGTTCGAGGCGCGGGTCGGAACCATCGTCGGCGGGGTCGGCGGGGCCGCCACCGAGCTCCAGGCCACCGCCGCCCAGCTTGCCGCGGCGGTGGACGAGGCGGGCGCCCAGAGCACCGCGGTGGCCGCCGCCGCCGAGCAGGCCAGCGCCAACGTCCAGACCGTCGCCACCGCCTCGGAGGAGATGGCGGCCTCGATCCACGACCTGTCGCAGCGGATCGGCAGCGCCGCCGGGCAGTCCCGCGCCGCCGCCGACGGCGCCACCGCGGCACGGCGCGAGCTGGACGCGCTGGCCGCGGCCATGGAGCAGGTCGACCACGTGGTGGCGGCGATCAACACGGTGGCGGCCCAGACCAACCTGCTGGCGCTCAACGCCACCATCGAGGCGGCGCGCGCCGGCGAGGCCGGCCGCGGCTTCGCCGTCGTGGCCGAGGAGGTCAAGAGCCTCGCCAGCCAGACCCATGGCATGACCGAGCAGATCGGCGGCCAGATCGCCGCGGTGAAGGCCGCGGCAGCCAACACCCTGCAGGCGATGCAGGCCATCATGGCCCAGGTGGCCGACATCGACCGCAGCACCGGGGCGATGGCGGCGTCGGTGGAGCAGCAGAGCGTGGCGACCACCGAGATCAGCCGCAACGCCCAGGAGGCGGCCACCGGCACGGCCGAGGTCACGCGCAACGTCGTCGGCATCCAGCAGGCGGCCGGCGACACCGGCAGCGCCGCCGCGACGGTGAAGGTGGCCTCCGACGCGCTGGCCGAGCAGTCGGCCGGCCTGAAGATGGCCGTCGACACCTTCCTGGCCGAGGTGCGCGCCGCCTGAGCCGGCCCGGGCGGCGGGGGGCGGCGGCGCGTCAGCCGTCCCTGGCCACCAGGGCGGCCATCGCCCGGGCGGCGGCGTCGCCGCCGGCGAGGCCGCGGACCACCCCCGCCCGGTCGGCCGGGGGCCGGTTCTGGCTGGTCTTCCACTTGCCCTCGAGCCGCTCGATGCGCAGGCGGACGCCGACGATCCCCTTGAGCATGCCGGCCACATAGCCGGCCGGCGCGTCGGCCACCGCCCAGGGGTCGGGCCGCCCGGCCTCGTGACGGTCGGTCAGGGCGCTCACCAGGGCCAGCAGCGACTCCGCATCCTCGAAGACGGCGAGGGGGCCGCGCGCCTGGACCGTGACGTAGTTCCAGGTCGGCACGACCTTTCCGGTCTCCGCCTTGGCGGCGTACCACGACGGGCTGACATACGCCTCCGGGCCGGCGAAGAGGGCGAGCGCCGGCACGCCCGCCGCGGCGTCGCGCCATTGCGGGTTGGCGCGGGCGAGGTGGCCGGTGAGCGTCCCGTACGGCCCGTCGCTGGGGTCCAGCAGCATCGGCAGCGGCGTCGCGTCCGGCCCGTCCGGTCCCACCGTCACCAGGGTGGCGAGGCCGGTGCGCCGGATCGCGTCGTGGAGGACGGCGGCGCGGTCCTCGCGGAAGGGGACGGGGGCGTACATGGCGGGTGGCTCCGGGGGCGGGGGGCGGCGAGGGGTGGGCCCACTGTGGCACCGTCCGGGCGACCGCGGAAGCGGCCGCTCACCGGCACACCCGGCCGCTGCCCATGTCCAGGTGGAAATGGTCGCGGTGGGCGGCGTTGTAGTCCGGCCCCAGCACCGTGTCGAAGACCCGGCAGGCGCCGTCGCGCAGGTCGCGCAGGAACGCGGCCCGGGGCCCCTGCCCCGCCCCGCCGCGGGCGCCCCAGTCGGCCACCAGGCTGATGGTGGTGCCGTCGGCCAGGGTGAAGCCGGCGACGTCCAGGGCGTTGGCGGTGGCGTGCTGGCTGCGCCGCCCGCCGGCCCGGCCGTAGAGGTTGCGGCAGGCGTAGCTGCCGAGGTGGCGCACCGCGACCACCGCCTGGCCGAAATGGCGCCGCGCCGCCGGCTGCAGGGTGTGCGCCTCGAACAGCGACCACGCCGCGGCAAGCGGGCAGGTCACGGCGAAGGGGCCGTTGAAGCCCACCCCCGAGCGCACCACCCGCACCGCGTCGCGGAACCCGCAGCCGGGGCCGGTGGTGCGGTCCGGCACCGCCGCCGCGACCAGCGGCGTCGCCGCCAGCGCCGCCCGGCACGCCGCGCCCTCGCCCTCCAGCCGGTGCAGCTTGAAGCGCGTGAGCGGTGTGGGCGGTCGGGTGAGGTCGATCGGCGCCCAGGGGTTCCAGCGCGCCGGCACCACCGCCACGCCACGCCACTCGGCCAGCGCCACGGCCAGGGCGGCGGCCAGGAGGGCCGCCAGCGTGGCGGCGACGGCAATCCGGTGGGCGGCGGGGCTCATGCCGTGGTGAACGCGCCCGGCGGCCGGTGGGTCCCAGCGGCCGCCGGGGTCGCGGGGTGTGCGACGTCGCACACCCGGCGGCCGGGTGCCCTGCCCTGCCCCGTCAGCCCCGGCCGCGCTCGCTGTCGAGCATCGCCTGCTGCGCCTCGGGGTACCGCGCGCCGGCGGCGGCGCCGGGCGGAACCGCCTCGGCCAGGGCGGCCAGGTCGGCGTCGGAGAGGGCGAGGTCCAGCCCCCCCAGCGCCTCGGCCAGGCGGTCGCGGCGGCGCGCCCCCACCAGGGGCACGATGTCGCCGCCCTGCCCCGCCACCCAGGCGATCGCCACCTGCGCCACGCTGGCGCCCAGCGCCGCGGCGACCGCCCGCAGCCGCTCCACCAGGTCCAGGTTGTGCTCCAGGTTGGCGCCCTGGAAGCGCGGGCTCATGGCCCGGTAGTCGCCCGGCGCGGTCCCTTGATCGCGGGTCCAGTGGCCGCTGATGAGGCCCCGCGACAGCACGCCGTAGGCGGTGACGCCGATGCCCAGCTCGCGGCAGGTCGGCAGGATCTCGTCCTCGATGCCGCGGGAGATCAGCGAGTACTCGATCTGCAGGTCGGCGATGGGGTGGACGGCGTGGGCGCGCCGGATGGTCTGCGCGCCCACCTCCGACAGGCCGATGTGGCGCACCACCCCCGCCGCCACCAGATCGGCGATGGCGCCGACGGTGTCCTCGATCGGCACCTGCGGGTCGAGACGGGCGGGGCGGTAGATGTCGATGTGGTCGAGGCCGAGGCGCTGCAGGGAGTAGGCGGCGAAGGTCTTCACCGCCGCCGGCCGCGCGTCGAATCCCAGCCATGCCCCGGACGGCGCGCGCAGGGCGCCGAACTTGACGCTGACCAGGGCCTGGTCGCGGGCGCCCGGGCGGCCGCGCAGCGCCTCGCCGATCAGCATCTCGTTGTGGCCCATGCCATAGAAGTCGCCGGTGTCGAGCAGGGTGACGCCGGCGTCCAGCGCGGCGTGGATGGTGGCGATGCCCTCGTCGCGGTCGGCCGGTCCGTAGAGGGCGGACATGCCCATGCAGCCGAGTCCGAGTGCCGAGACCCGCGGGCCGTGGGTGCCGAGCGTGCGGTGGTCCATGACGGTGTCCTCTGTGCGCGTGGTTGGACGGGCGGTGCCGCCGTGGATTGACCATAGGCCGTGGCCACGGCGTGCGTTAAGATGGACAATCACGAATGCTCTGTTCGACCACATGGACAATGCCGCCGCCCGACGGGAGCCGACCATGACCGAGCCGGACCTGCGCGACCTCACCACCTTCGTCGCCGTGGCCCGCCACCGCAGCTTCCGCCGCGCCGCGCGCGAGCTGGGCGTCTCGGTCTCCGGCCTCAGCCAGCGCCTGCGCGAGCTGGAGGCGCGGCTGGGCGTGCGCCTGTTGAACCGCACCACCCGCAGCGTGGCGCCGACGGAGGCGGGGGAGCGGCTGCTGGACGCGGTCGGCCCCGCCCTGCGCACGGTGGGCGACGCCCTGGACCGCATCCGCAGCCTGCCCGGCGAGCCCACCGGGCGGCTGCGCATCAACGCGCCCGCCCCGGCGGTGGACCTGGTGCTGAAGCCGATGATCCCGGCCTTCCTGGCCGCCCATCCCCGCGTCGAGCTGGAGGTGGTGGTCGAGGCCGCCCTGGTCGACATCGTCGCCGCCGGCTTCGACGCCGGGGTGCGCTACGAGGAGACCCTGGCCCAGGACATGGTGGCGGTGTCGCTCGGCCCGCCGGAGCGCTACCAGGTGGTCGCCGCGCCGGCGCTGCTGGCCGTGCATGGCGAGCCGCAGGAGCCGGAGGAGCTGCTGACCCGGCCGTGCATCGGCACGGTGTTCGCCAGCGGCGCGCGCCTGGCCTGGGACTTCGAGCGCGAGGGGCGCGCGGTGCGGGTGGCGCCGCCCCTGCGCTTCGCCGCCGGGCAACCCTCCTTGCAGATCGAGGCCGCCCTGGCCGGCATCGGATTCCTGGCGACGTTCGAGGGCTACGTGCGCGACCACGTCGCCGCAGGCCGGCTGGTGCCGGTGCTGCAGGCGTGGTGCGAGCCCTTCTCCGGGCCCTTCCTCTACTACCCCAGCCGCCGCCAGCCACCGCCGACGCTGGCCGCCTTCGTCGCCTTCGTCCGGCAGTGGCGCCGCACCGCCGGGTAGGGCGGCGCCGGGGTGTGCGACGCCGCACACCCCGGCGGTGCCTTGACAGGGGCGACGATTTGAGGCAACCCTCAACCCGACTCCTCCCCCGATCCGGCGGTGCCCGATGCCCCCCGATGCCCTGCGCGCGCTGCGCGAACGCCGCGGCGAGAGCCAGGCCGGCTTCGCTCAATGGCTGAACGGCCGGCTCGGCCGCAAATACGACAACGCCACCATCAGCCGCTGGGAATCCGGGGGCGAGCGCATCCCCGCGAAGGTGGCCGAGTTCCTGGCGGGGGAGGCCTCGCGCCCCGCCCGCGTCATCGCCGTCGCCAACCAGAAGGGCGGCGTCGGCAAGACCACCACCGCCCTCAACCTCGCCTACGCGCTGGGGGAGCTGGGGCGGCGCGTCCTGGTGATCGACGCCGACCAGCAGGCCACCGCCACCGAAGGCGCGGGCATCGACCCGATCGCCGTGCAGGACGAGCGGCGCGGCCTGGAGGACGTGCTGTTCGGGCAGACCGACATCCACGCCGCCATCGTGCCGCGCGAGCGGTTCGACATCCTGCCCTGCACCATCGCCCTGGCCGAGGCGCAGATCAAGATCCTGCTCGACCCCGACGACGGCCGCTACGTGCTGCGCGAGCGGCTGGAGGCGGTGCAGCACGACTACGACGTGGTGCTGATCGACTGCCCGCCCGAGCTGGCGCTGATCACCGTGACGGCGCTGGTGGCGGCCGACCGGGTGCTGATCCCGACCCGGGCCAGCCGCTACGACGTGCGCGGCATCCCGCTGATCCTCGACACCGTGGGCAAGATCAAGCGACGCCAGAATCCGTCGCTGGGCATCCTCGGCATCCTGCCGACCATGTTCAACCGCGGCTATGCGGTGGAGCAGCAGGTGCTGAGCGACCTCAAGGCGCTGCTCGACGGGCGGGTGCGGATCTTCGAGCCGGTGCCGCGCTCGACCGAGATCGACCAGGCCACCTACGCCGGCGAGCTGCCGATCCGCGTGCTGCCGCGCAGCCATTCGATCGGCGCCTACCGCGCCATCGCCCGGGAGATCGCCGATGACTAGGAACTGGCGCAAGGCGGCCGGCGGCGAGGCGCTGGCCCGCGGCCTGGCCGGGGTGAGGGGCGGGGCAGGGGGCGACCTGCTGTTCGGCGGCGACGGGAGCCTGCGCGACACCGTCGCCCTGCGCCTGGGCGATGTGGCGCCCAACCCCGAGCAGCCCCGCCGCTTCTTCGACGACGCCGAGCTGGCCCAGCTCGCGGCGTCCCTGGAGGCGGTCGGCCAGCTCTCCCCCGTCCTCGTCAAGCCGCACCCGGCGGAGCCGCGGCGCTACCTGCTGATCGCCGGGGAGCGGCGGTGGCGCGCCGCCGGGCTGGCCGGCCTCGCCACCATCGCCGCCCACATCCTGCCCGCCGACACCGATGCCGACCAGATCGCGCTGATCGAGAACCTGCAGCGGGTGAACCTGTCGCCGGTGGAGGAGGCCGAGGGCATCCAGCGCCTGATCGACCGCCACGGCTACAGCCAGGAGCAGGCCGGCGACCTGCTGGGCCGCTCGCGCACCGAGGTCAACACGACGCTCTCCCTGCTGCGCCTCGATCCCGCCATCCGCACGGAGTGTGTGACGTCGCACGCGGACTTGCCCAAGGCGCTGCTGCTGGAGATCGCCCGCACCCCCGAGGCCGACCAGCGCGCCGTGTGGGAGCGCGCCCGCGACGGCCGGCTGACCGTGCGCGCGGCGCGCGACACGCGCAAGGGGCGGGCGGGGGAGGGGGGCCGGAGAACGCCGCCCGCGGCCCCGGGCGCCGCCGGGCGGAGCGGGAGCGGGGGCGTCGCGGCGCTGGCCGCCCTCGCCGGGGACCTGGAGGCCGGGCTGGCGGCGCTGGGCGGGCAGGGTGGCGGTCTCTCCCGGGCCGACGCGCAACGGCTGCGTACCCTGGACGACCAGCTCGCCGCCTGCCGGCGCGCCATCGACGGGTTGCTCCACGGCGGATGAGGCGGCGCCGGTGCGTCCGGAGCCCTATGCGGGTCCCGACCGGAGGTCCGATGCCGCCGCGCCACCGGAGCGGTGGCCGTGCTGGCGCGGCGAGCGGCCCATCACCCGCTTGAAGGCGGCGCTGAAGGCGCTGTCGGATTCGTAGCCGAGCGCCGGGGCGACCACCGACACGGGCTCTCCGCCGCGGGCCAGCCGGTCGGCGGCCAGCGTCATGCGCCAGCGCGTCAGATACTCCATGGGCGCGACCCCGACCCTGGTTCGGAACGCCTGGGCGAAGCTGGAGCGCGACATGCCGGCCCGCCGCGCCAGCGCCTCCACCGTCCAGCGGTGCGCCGGGTCGCCGTGCATGGCGGCGATGGCCGCCGCCATGCGCCGGTCGGCCAGGGCGAACAGCCAGCCGACTCCGCCCGGCGGCGCCGCCGCCAGGTGGTCGCGCAGGGCCTGGACCAGCATCAGGTGGGCGAGGTGCTGCAGCACCAGGGTGCCGCCCGGCCGCGGCTCGCGCAGCTCGCGCATCATGCGCTCGACCGAGCCGCGCAGCCCCGCCGGTTCGGCGCTGCCGCGCAGGTGGACGACGGCCGGCAGCATGCCCAGCAGGACCGCGGCGTGATCGCCGGCCAGGGAGAAGCGGCTGCTCACCAGGACCGCGCCGGCGCCGGGGCGGCTGCCCCCGTTGTGGACGAGGATGCCGCCGTCGCGCGCCGGCGCGAACACCGCCGCGGCGTCGGCGGGCGGCACCGACGCCCCACCGGCCAGGCGGAACGGCCGGCCGTGCGGCAGCAGGAAGAAGTCGCCGGCCGCCAGCGTCACCGCGCCGGCCACCCCGTCCATGGCGAGGCGGCAGGCGCCGCTCACCACCGCGCCGCACTTGATGGTCCCCGCCGCCCCGGGAAAGCCGATGGCCCACGGGTCGCCGGCGTCCAGGCCGGCCGACAGCAGGCTACGCGGGCGCAGCAGGGACAGCACATCGGAGAGCGGGTCCATGGGGCCATTCCGGACGATCGCGACGGTGTTCCGGAGCCTACAGCATGGATCGTACCGCCGGAACCGCTATCGTCGGGGCCAGGCCACGGCACCAGCCGGACCACAGATTGCGCGAAAGGATCACGCCCATGCATGTCTTCGTCACCGGCGCCAGCGGCTTCGTCGGCTCGGCGGTCGTGGAGGAATTGCTGGCCGCCGGCCACCGGGTGACCGGGCTCGTGCGCTCCGACGCCGCCGCCGCCGGCCTCGCCACGCGGGGCGCCACGGTGCGGCGCGGCGACCTCACCGACACCGACGGGCTGCGCCGCGCCGCCGCCGAGGCGGACGCGGTCGTCCACACCGCCTTCATCCACGACTTCACCCGCTACCAGGAGAGCTGCGCGATCGAGCGCGGCGTCGTCGCCGCGCTGGGCGCCGGACTGGAGGGCACGGGGCGCCCGCTGATCGTCACCTCCGCCACCGGCATCCTCTCCGTCGGGCGGGCGCTGACCGAGGACGACCGGGCCACCGCCGCGACCGCCACCAGCCCCCGCATGGCCTCGGAGGAGGCCGCGGAGGCGGTGGCGGCGCGCGGGGTGCGGGTGACGTCGGTCCGCCTGCCGCCCTCCGTGCACGGGGCCGGCGACCACGGCTTCGTGCCGCACCTCGTGGCGCTGGCGCGGCGCACCGGCGTCTCGGCCTATGTGGGCGAGGGCGCCAACCGCTGGCCGGCAGTGCACCGCCGCGATGCCGCCCGGCTCTACCGCCTGGCGCTGGAGGCGGCCGCCCCCGAACCCCGCCTCCACGCCGTGGCGGAGGAGGAGGGGGTGCCGATGCGGACCATCGCCGAGGCGATCGGCCGCGGCCTCGGCGTGCCCGTGGCCAGCCTGCCCGCCGCGGAGGCGGCCGGCCATTTCGGCTGGTTCGCCCATTTCGCGGCGCTGGACGGACCGGCCTCCAGCCACCTCACCCGCGAGCGGCTGGGCTGGCGGCCGACCGGACCCGGCCTGCTGGACGATCTGCTCGGAACCGACTACTTCGCACCGCCCGCGTGAGTCGGACCGGCCGCCGGACGGGCCTCAGCGGGAGGCCCACAGCCGCGGGTCGAAGGAGAACCGCCGAGTCGAGAGGACGTCGACGCCGGTTGCCAGCGGGTGGGCGGGATTGAGGAGGAGATTGGCGCTCTCCGGCACGATCGCCGACGGCACCTGGAGAACCGGGGTGCGGCGCTCGGCCAACCAACGGTCGCCAAAGGCGCGCGGATCGTCCGGCAGGTCCGTCACGGCTTCCACCGGCAGGTCATCCAGGCCAATGGCGAGCAGGACGTAGTCCTCTGGGATCAGATCGGGGGGGAGATCGAGATGAACGCGCACCTCCAGAACGGCGAGCGCCGCGGTCGAGGCCGCGTAGACCAGCGGGTGTCCGGGGGTGTTCCAACGCCCCCCAAACCGCCGCGCACCCTCGCCCGTCAGGTCGGCGAAAGGCGCACGGCAGAGCCGCCATGCCCGCATCAGGCAGCGATGCCGTGCGCGATGCGCCCGAGCAGGGTCTCCACCTCCCGTGCGCCCTCGTCGGTGTCGAGCAGGTCAAGCGGGCGTTCGCCGGCCAGCACCGTTGTGGGCCGGCGCAGCCACGCAGCGGCTTTGGGCGGGGTTCCGAACGTGTCCTCCGCCAGGGCCACGACCCGCGCGACGCGGAGCAACCGGTCGGACTGCTCGGGCGTCAGCGAGCCGACCTTGCGGCGGTTGGCGAGCGTCCTGCGCGGCAAGACCACCCGGTCGATCTCTCCCGCCGTCAGTCGGCCCGTATCGAGCAGGTGCTGCACGGCCGCAACCGGCAAGCCTTGACGGACCGCGCGGACCAGGTCGAGGCCGCCATGGATCGCGCGCCCCATGACCGGCCGGCCACCGACGATCTCTGCCGTTCGCGTTGGATCGATCACGGACGTTTCCTCGTTCGGCCATTTGCCCCTATAACATGGCGAAATGGCCGGTCGGGCGCAAGGCACCAAAGGTCCGGGATTGCCGGAGGCCGGGCAGGCCGGGCAAGCTGGGGTCCGCCCCTCACTCCAGGCGCAGGAGGGTGTGGGCGAGCGCCGCGGTCAGCGCCGCGGCGTCGGGGAGCTGCACGACGCCGTCGACCGCGGCGGCACCGGCCAGGCCGAACACCGTCTTGCCGAAGCGCAGGGCGAGCGCCACCTCCGACAGCGTGCCGTAGCTGTCGCCGACCGCGACCACGGCCCGGCTGGCCCGGGCGATCACGGCGTTGCGGGCCTCGCCGATGCCGGTGGCCACGGGGATGGTGACGAAGGGGTTGGCGGCATCGGCGTCGTCCCCCGGAAGCAGGCCCACGACGACGCCGCCGGCCAGGGCCGCACCCCGCGACGCCGCCTCCATGATTCCGCCATGACCGCCGCACACCAGGGTCAATCCGCAGCGCCCCAGCAGCGCGCCGACCGTCTCGGCGACCGCCGCCTGCGCCGCGGTGGCCTCGCGCGGGCCGATCACGCCGACCGGGGCGCGCTCCGGATGGCCGCTGTCGCGCTGCAGCCAGGACAGCGCGCGCTCGGCACCGACGCGCTCGACGAAGGGCGGGGCCTGCATCGGCTCCCAGCGCCGGGTGCGGGGGTCGAAGGCGCGGCCGCCGTGCAGGAGGCGGCCGGTGTCGGCGTCAATGGCGAACATGCGTGCTCTCGGTGGCGGCGACGGTCAGCTCGGCGACCGCCATGATGAGGGAACAGATGGCCAGCAGCACCAGCGACACCGCCGCCGCCAGGGGGAAATCGGTGCCCGCGTCGGACACCAGGCTGTAGAGGCGCAGCGGCAGGATGTTGATCTGGCTGCCCACCAGGGCCAGCGCTGTGCCGTAGGCGCCGACGGCGACCGCGACCACCAGGCAGAAGGCGGCGAAGGCGGTCGGCGCCACCTGGGGCGCCATCACGTCGACCAGCGCCCGCAGACGCCCGGCCCCCAGGGATTCCGCGGCGTCGAGCTGGCGCCGGTCGAAATTGGCGAAGACCGGCAGCAGGATCAGCACCACCCGGGGGATGAGGTAGTAGGCGTAGGCGATGACCAGGCCGGGCTCGCTGTAGAGCAGGGCGGCGATGGCGGCGGGGTCGAGGCCGAGGCGGGCCAGCAGCAGGGTCACGAAACCGGCCCGGCCCAGCACCAGGATGAACCCGTAGGCGACGATCAGGCCGGAAAAGGTCAACGGCAGGGCGATCAGCACCTGCGCCACCGCCCGCCGGGCCGGCGGCAGGCCGGACAGATGCAGGGCGACCACCATCCCGACCGCCAGGGAAAGGGCGCCGGCCGAGGTCCCCAGGGCCAGCGAGCGCGCCAGCGCGTCGAGCATGTCGGCGCGCGCGACGAAGCGGGCGAAGGCGCCGTCGTCGAACGCCTCCACCCCGACGGCCGCCAGCGGCAGCCCGAAGAAGAGGGCGAGCACCACCAGCCCGGGCAGGCCGAGGGCCAGGTTGCGTGTGCCGCGCGCCATGGCGCCCCCCCTCGTCGCGGTCCGCATCAGTTGCCGAGCGCCGCCTTGGCCCAGCCGGCGTCGATCTCCGCCTTCCGGGCGGCGGCGGCGGTGACGTCGAGCGGCTTGACCTGCGGGGTCGCCGGCATCTTGTCGGCGACGCTGGCCGGCAGCGCGACGCCGGGCACCGCGGGGCGCACGAAGCCTTCCGCGAACAGGCGCTGCCCGGCCTCGGTCATGGTGAAGTTCAGCCACAGCTTGCCGGCGTCGGGGTTGGGTCCGTTCTTGACCAGGCTGATGGCGTAGGGGGCGGTCACCGACGCCTCGGCCGGCACGATCGACACCGCATCGGCCATGCCGTCGGTGTGGCGGGCCTTCAGGCAGTCGTTCTCGTAGGCGATCCAGATCGGGATCTCACCCTTGATGAACTTGGCGTAGGGGGTGGTGCCCTCGATCCGCAGGACGTTGCCGGCCTTGTGCAGCTTGCCCAGGTAGTCGATGCCGGGCTGGACGTTGTCGGTGTCGCCGCCGTTGGCGGCGTTGGCGGCGAAGACGACGACCTGGCCCTGGCCGGTCGAGCGCGGGTCGAGGTAGACCACCGAGGCCTTGTAGTCGGCCTTCAGCAGGTCGGCCCAGCCCGTCGGCGGGGTGGGGACCAGCTTGGCGTTGACGCAGAAGCCGACGGTCAGCGAGTGGATGGTGAACCAGCGGGAGTCCGCGTCGCGGAACACCGCGGGCAGGGCGTCGTGGTTGACCGGCTCGAACGGCTCCAGCAGGCCCTTGGCCGCGGCGTCGACGGCGCTGGCGGCGAAGTAGTAGGCGGTGTCGGCCTGCGGCCGGCCGCGGGCCTTGTCCAGCGCCACCACCGTCGCGGCGGAGCCCAGGTCGTTGTAGGTGATCTCGACATCGGGGTAGCGCGCCTTGAAGGCGTTGAACAGGGCGCGCCAGTTGGCCCAGGTCGGGCCGGTGTCGAAGGAGACCACGATCCCCTCCTCGGCGGCCTTGGCGTAGAGCGCCTTCTCGCCCGGATAGAGCTCCGGACCGTCGGTGACCGTCTGGGCGGTGACCGTCTGGGCGGTGGCCGGCAGGCTCGCGGCGAGCGTGGCGGCAACGGCGAATGCGATGCTGGTCCTCATGGCGCGGCTCTCTCGGTTCGTTGGGGTGGGTCGGCGGGAAGCAGGAGGATGCGGTCGGGAGCGACGTGGACGGTGGCGACGGCGTCGCGCGACGCCGTCTCCCCCACCAGGAGTCCCCCGTCCACGGCCAGGTCGAACCGGCGCAGCGCGCCGAGGAAGCGGTCGCGGACGACCCGGCCGCAAAAGCGGTTCACCTCCGGTCCGGCGGCGCCGGCGGGCAGCGGCTGCACCGCCTCGGGCCGGATCAGGACGGTGACCGACGCGCCGTCGGCGTGGCCGTGGGCCGCGCAGGCCAGCGGACCCAGGGGCGTGTCGACCCGCGCCGGGCCGCGCACCACGCCGTCGAACAGGTTGGCGTGGCCGACGAAGCCGGCGACGAAGCGGTTGGCCGGCCGGTCGTAGAGGTCGCGCGGCGCGGCGAGCTGGAGCAGGCGCCCCTCGGCCATCACCGCCACCGTGTCGGCGATCGACAGCGCCTCCTCCTGGTCGTGGGTCACCAGCAGCGTGGCGATCGAATGCTCGCGCTGGACCGCGCGGATCTCGTCGCGCATCGCCGCCCGCTGCGCGGCGTCCAGGGCCGACAGCGGCTCGTCGAGCAGCAGGGCGCGCGGCCGGAACACCAGGGCGCGGGCCAGCGCCACGCGCTGCTGCTGGCCGCCGGAGAGCTGGCCCGGGGCGCGGTCGAGGAGGGCGCCGAGGCCGGCGCGCTCCAGCGCCTCGCCGGCCCGGCGGCGGCGCTCGGCCGCCGGCAGGCCACGCAGCTTCAGCGGGTAGGCGACGTTCTCCAGCGCGCTCATGTGCGGGAACAGGGCGTAGCTCTGGAACACCACGCCCAGCTCGCGGCCGGCGGGCGGCCGCCGGCCCATGTCCTGGCCGGCGATCCGGATGGCGCCCCGGTCGGGGAACAGGAAGCCACCGACCAGCTTCAGCAGGGTGCTCTTGCCGCAGCCCGACGGGCCGATCACCGCGCAGAACGCACCGGTCTCCACCGGCAGCGTCACCCCCTCGACGCCGGCGCCGCCGGGTGCGTAACGGAAGGCGACGTCCTCGATGGACACGCTCATGCCACGGCCCTCCCGGCGACCGCGACGCCGTGCCCGGCCTTGGCCGAGGCGACGGCGGCCAGGGCGGCCAGCACCAGCAGCACCATGGTCGCCGCGCAGGCGAAGCCGGTGGCGCCGTAGAAGGCCTGCAGCAGAACCACCGGATAGGTGCGCGACAGGAAGCCGGCGATCAGGTTGGACATCTGGAACTCGCCGATCGACAGCGCCGCCACCATGATCAGGCCGGAGGCGAGGCTGTGCCGCACGCTGGGGATCACCACGTCGCGAAACCGCGCCCAGACTCCGGCGCCCAGGGACTCCGCGGCCGCCTCCAGCGTGGCCAGGTCGAGGTGGCGCATGTCGGCGACCAGGGTCTGCATCAGATAGGGCAGGGTCAGCACCACATGGGCCGCCACCAGCAGCCAGGTGCTGCCGAGGAAGGGCAGGGCGTCGGAGGAGAAGACCAGGATGAAGCCGAAGCCCAGCACCAGGGGAGGGGCCGCGATCGGCAGCAGGTAGAGGATGCGGGCCGCCACCCGCACGCCGCGATGGGCGGTGGCGTAGATGGCGTAGGCCAGCGGCAGCCCGATGGCGGCGGTGACCGCGCAGGTCGCGGCGCAGACGATCAGGCTGGACCGGAAGGCGCGGATGAAGCTGGGATCGGCCAGCAGGTCGGCGTACCAGCGCCCGGTCAGCCCGGTCGGCAGCAGCGTGTTGGTCCAGGCCTCCCCCACCGAGCCGAGCGCCAGCAGCAGCATCGGGGCGAGGAGATAGGCGAGGTAGATCCAGGTGACGATGGCCACGGCGGCGTTCCCGTCCGATCAGGCGTTCTGAACGAAAACTTACATATCACGCCGGAATGACCGTTTGATGACATGCCGCCGGATTCCTTCGGCGGCCTGGCGCCGGTCAGCCGAGGCCCAGATAGACCGCCGCCACCCCCTCCAGAACCTCCTCCACATCGGCGCACAGCCGCAGTCCGTCCACCGCCGGGGGATCGCCGATGCCGAAGACGGGGCGCCCGAAATGGAGGGCGAAGGCGATCTCCGACAGGGTGCCGTAACCGCCGCCGACCGCCACCAGGGCCAGCGCCGCGCGGGCGATCACCGCGTTGCGGGCGGAACCGAGCCCGGTGGCGATCGGCACCGCCACACCGTCGTTGGCCCACCGCCAGTCCTCGCCGGGAAGCAGGGCCAGCGGCAAGCCGCCGGCCGCCAGACAGGCCCGGCTGCAGGCGTCCATGATGCCGGCACCGCCCCCGGTCAGCAGGGGTATCCGCAGCTCGCCGAGCCGGTGGCCGAGGCGGTCCGCCAGCCGGCGCTGCGCGTCGGTGGCGTCGCGCGGGCCGATGACGCCCAGCGGGACACGGCGGGCCGGAACCGCCCCACCGTAGAGAAGGCCCAGCGCCGCCACCGCCCCCACCGGCCGCGCGTCGCCGGGGGGCGGCCCGGCCTCGCTCCAGCGCAGCGACCAGCCGTCGAATCGCGCGGTCTCGCGGTGCAGGGAGCCCTGGCCGGGCGAATGCAGGAGGGTGGACATGGTCGTTCCGTCCGGGGGCGCCGCTCATATGGAAGAAAACCAACACGCGCGGCGGCAGATTACCATCGCCGCCGCCGCCATGGCGATATAGGATCGTCGCGCCCGCCGCCTTCACTTCCGGATCGACCGATGCACGATGCCGCCGATTCCACCGACGACCACGGCGACGCCGGGCCGGGCGCGGCGGCCGGCGTGACCGCCCGGCAGAAACGCATCCTGGCGATCGTCGCCGGCCAGGGCTTCGCCACCGTCGACGCGCTGGCGCGGGAGTTCGACGTGTCGGCCCAGTCGATCCGGCGCGACATCATCCGCCTGGACCGGGCGGGGCTGTTGCAGCGGTTCCATGGCGGTGCCGGCCCGCGCGAGGCGACGGTGCGCCTCGGCTACACCGAAAAGCGCGGCCGGGCGGCCGAGCCCAAGCGTCGGATCGCCGAGCGGCTGGCGGCCACGGTTCCCGACGGCGCGGCGCTCTTCCTCGACGTCGGCACGACGGTGGAGGCGGTGGCCCGGGCGCTGACCGGTCATTCCGGACTGCGCATCGTCACCAGCAGCCTGCCGGCCGCCATGGTCTTCGCCGGCCATCCCAGCGCGGAGGTGGTCGTCACCGGGGGCATCCTGCGCGGCGCCGACGGCTCGCTGATCGGCGACATGGCCACCGCGAGTCTCCGCCGCTTCCGGTTCGACCTGGCGGTGATCGGCTTCTCCGGCATCGACGACGACGCCACGCTGATGGACTTCGACCTGCAGAAGGTCGCCGTCAAGCAGGCCGCCCTCGCCGCGGCGCGCCGGACGACCGCCGTCGGCGAGGCCTCGAAGCTTCACCGCTCGGCCCTGGTCCGCGTGGCATCGCCCTCCCAGTTCGACTGCCTGGTCACCGACGCACCGCCGCCGCGGCGCGTCGCCGACCTGCTCGACGCCGGCGCGGTCGAGCTCGTCATCGGCTGACGGCCGGCGCGCCACCCGACGCGCCCTGCCAGGCCGGCCCGCACACCCTTGCAGGATCACTGTTGGGCGATCATATTATCCGTCAACGAACACAATGCCGCCGCGCCGCCCGCCGACCGCCGGGGAGGGGGACCCGGCGGACCGAAGGGGGGAAGGCCATGGAAGGTTCCGGGGCGACGCTCCAGGACCGCGCCGGGACGTCCTGCGTGCGGCTGGCGGTCACCCGCCGCACCGACGCGGCGGAGGCCGTGGAGGAGCTGGCGGCGGGGTTGCAGCAGGACGACCCGTCGCTGATGCTGTTCTTCTGCTCCGCCACCTCCGACCGCGCACGCCTCGGCCCGGCGCTGCGGGCGCGCTGGCCGGAGGCGGAGATCGCGGGCTGCACCACCACCCGGGAGATCACGCCGGACGGCTACGCCGCCAACTCGATCATCGGCATCGGCCTGGGCCGCCCCGACTTCTTCGCGGTGACGCGGCGCATCGACGACCTGACCACCTTCGGCATCGAGCGCGGCCAGACCCTGGTGGACGACGCACTGGACGAGATGTCGGAGCGCACCCAGCCGGCCCGCCGGCCGGTGCAGATCTTCGCCATGCTGCTGATCGACGGGCTGTCGTGCTGCGAGGAGACGGTGGTGAGCTCGCTGCAGAGCGTGCTCGGCCACATCCCGCTGGTCGGCGGCTCGGCCGGCGACGACCTGGCGTTCGAGAACAGCTGGGTGCTGCACGGCGACGGATTCCACGACAAGAGCGCCGTGCTCATCCTCGTCGCCACCCACCACCCCTTCGAGGTGTTCAAGACCGAGCATTTCGTGGCGTCCGACAAGCGCCTGGTGGTGACCGCGGCGGCGCCGGACCGGCGCATCGTCTACGGCATCAACGGCCGCCCGGCGGCGGCCGAGTACGCCCGCCTCACCGGGGTCGGCCCCGAGGAGCTGACGCCGGCGGTGTTCGCCGCCAACCCGCTGCTGGTGCGCTCGGGCGGCGGCAACTACGTGCGCTCCATCCAGCAGGTGAACCCGGACGGCAGCCTCACCTTCATGTGCGCCATCGACGAGGGGCTGGTGCTGCGCCTGGGCCGGAACATCGGGATCATCGAGGACCTGGAGCGGCGCCTGGCCGAACTGCGCGAGCGGCTGGGCACCCTGCAGCTGGTGATCGGCTGCGAATGCATCCTGCGCTTCCTGGAGCTGCAGCAGAAGCAGCTCACCGCCCAGGCCGGGCGCATCCTCGCCGACAACAACGTCGTCGGCTTCTGCACCTACGGCGAGCAGTTCAAATCCATGCACATCAACCAGACCTTCACGGGAGTGGCGATTGCCCAGTTCGACCCTGGAACGGATCGGCCGGCCTGACCCCGCCGGCGACCGCCGCCCGGATCCCGCCGCGGCCGAACGCATCGCCGCGCTGGAGAGCGAGGTGGAGCGGCTGACCCGGGTGAACACGGCGCTGATGGACCGGGTCGAGCGCAACATGGAGCTGCATGGCAGCGCCTTCGCCCTGTTCCAGACGGCGACCCTGCTGGAGCAGCAGGTCCGCGAGCGCACCCGCGCCCTGGAGGCGGTGCTGCGCGACCATGCCGGCTCGATCCGCGACCTGCAGGCGGCCAAACGCGAGCTGGAGACCGCGCAGGACCGCCTGAACGACGCCCTGGAGGCGGTTTCCGACGGCTTCGTGCTGTGCGACGTCGACGACCGCATCGTCGTCTTCAACGCCAAGTTCCGCGAGCTGTGGCGCGGCATGGGCGAGGTGCTGCGGCCGGGCGAGCCGTTCGACCGGCTGATCGCCCAGGCCATCGACGGCGCCCTGGTGCGCAACGACAAGGAGGCGCGGCGCTGGCTGGACATGCGGGCGCGGCGCCGGTTCCGCCAGACGCCGCTGGTGCTGGAGCTGGCCAACGGCACCTGGCTGCGCATCTCCGAGCGCCAGACCCGCGAGGGCGGGTCGGTCGGCATCCACAGCGACGTGACGTCCATCAAGGCGCTGGAGCGGCGGCGGCGGGAGCGCGAGCTGGCCGCCAAGTCGACGCTGTTGCAGGCGACCCTCGACAACCTCTCCCAGGCGGTGTCGGTGTTCGACGCCAACCTGGAGCTGGTGGCCTGGAACCGCCGCCTGGCCGAGCTGCTGGGCATCCCCGAGGACCGGCTGCACAGCGGTGCCGCGCTGGAGGAGTTCCTGCACATCCCCGCGGTGCGCCGCCAGTTCACCGACGACGCCATCGCGCCGCGCGAGCTGGAGCGCGACCTCAAGGCGGCCCGCCATTTCCCGCCGCGCTCCCTGGAGATCGCCTGCGCCGACGGGCGGGCGCTGGAGGTGCGCAGCAACCCGATGCCCACCGGCGGATTCGTCACCACCTACACCGACATCACCGACCACCGCCATTCCGAGGAGGCGCTGCGCGACAGCGAGCGGCGCATCCGCCTGGTGACCGACGCCATGCCGGCGCTGATCGCCTACCTCGACACCGACGAGCGCTACTGCTTCACCAACAAGGCCTACGAGGGGTGGTTCGGGCGGCCGCGCAGCGAGATCGACGGCCGCCGCATGGCCGAGGTGCTGGACGACCGGCAGTACAGCCTGCGCCAGCCCCAGGTGGAAAAGGTGCTGAAGGGCGAGCCCCAGGAGTTCGACTTCGTCTCCGACCTGCCCGACCGCGACGGCCGGGGCGGCGAGGGGCCGACCTACGCCCACGCCATCTACGTGCCGCACCGCGCCCCCGACGGCACGGTGCAGGGCTTCTTCGCGCTGATCCAGGACATCACCGAGCGCAAGCGCACGGCGTCCCAGCTCGAAGAGGCCAACCGCACCCTGGAGCGCCGGGTCGCCGAGCGCACCTCGGAGCTGACGACCGTCAACGACGAGCTGCGCCAGCAGGTGGCCGAGCGCTCCGCGGCCGAGGTCGCGCTCCGCATCGCCAAGGCGGAGGCCGAGCGGGCCAACCTGTCGAAGACGAAGTTCCTGGCGGCGGCCAGCCACGACCTGCTGCAGCCCCTGAACGCCGCCCGCGTCTTCGCCGCGGCGCTGGCCGAGCGGCGGCTGGGCCAGCGCAACATGGAGCTGGTGGACAACCTGACCCAGTCGCTGGAGACGGTCGACGAGATGCTGACGACGCTCCTCGACATGTCCAAGCTGGACGCCGGGGTGCTGCCCACCTGCATCGCCCATTTCGAGCTCGACACCCTGCTGCGCCACCTCGCCACCGAGTTCCAGCCGCTGGCGCTGGAGCGCGGGCTGGCCCTCAAGGTGCACACCTGCGGCCTGGTGGTGAAGAGCGACGCCGCCCTGCTGGGGCGCATCCTGCGCAACTTCCTGACCAACGCCATCCGCTACACGCCCTCGGGGCGCGTCGTGCTGGGCTGCCGGCGCGACGCCGAGGGGCTGCGCATCGGCGTCTGGGACACCGGGGTGGGCATCCCGCCGGACAAGCTGGAGGAGGTGTTCCAGGAGTTCCGCCGCCTCAAGGGCGGGTCCGACAAGCTGAGCCGGGGCGCCGGCCTGGGCCTGGCCATCGTCGAGCGCATCGCCCGCCGCCTCGACCACCCGGTGCTGCTGCGCTCGACCTCGGGCCGCGGCTCCATGTTCGCGGTGCGCGTCCCCTACGGCGACCGCAGCTTCATCGAACCGGGGGCGCCGCCGTGCCCGGCCAAGGGGGCCGGGGCCATCGCCGGAGCCTCCCTGCTGGTCATCGACAACGAGCCGGCGACCCTGACCAGCATGGCCTCGCTGCTCCAGGAATGGGGCTGCGAGGTGCTGACGGTGGAGACGGAGGAGGAGGCCAGGGCGGTGATCGGCGCACGGCGCGACGCGCTGGACCTGATCGTCGCCGATTTCCACCTGCACGACAACCGCACCGGGCTGGACGCCATCCGCACCATCCGCGAGCATTGCGGCCGCTACATCCCGGCCGTGGTCATCACCGCCGACCGCACCCCGCAGATGCAGGCCGCGGTGAAGGAGCACGGGCATCAGCTGCTGTCCAAGCCGGTGAAGCCGGCCCGCCTGCGCGCCACCGTGGCCCACCTGCTGAACCGCCGCGGGGTGTAGGGCGGCGCGGCGTTTGCCCCGCGGCCGCCGGCGTGGGAGCATCGGCGCCGACCCGCCACCAGCCCCCGGGACCGCCGCCATGGACATCCGACGCGTGACCTTCGACACCCTGACCGCCCGCGCGGTCCACGACCTGCTGCGCCTGCGCCAGGACGTGTTCGTGGTGGAGCAGGCCTGCCCCTACGCCGACATCGACGGCCAGGATGCCGGCGCCATCCACCTCGTCGCCCTGTCGCCCGGCGACGGGGCGCCGATCGGCTGCGTGCGCTGCCTCGGCCCCGAGGGCGCGCCGGAGACCGGGCCGGTCGCCGCCGTCCGCTTCGGCCGGCTGGCGGTCCACCCCGCGGCGCGCGGCACGGGCCTGGGCCGGCGCCTGGTCGCCGCCGCTCTGGAGTGCCTGGACGAGACCTGGCCCGGCCACCCCGTGGCGATCGGGGCGCAGCTCCACCTGGAGGGATTCTACACCGGCTTCGGGTTCCGCCGCACCGGCGAACCCTACGACGACGTCGGCATCCCTCACGTCGCCATGCGGTTGGCGCGCGAGGCGCCGCCGCCCCGCCAGAGCGTTGCCGGGCGCTCCACGTCATCCAAGCGCCCGTAGCCCGCCGCCACGCGCGTCGAGGGCCGGCGCCGCACGTCCATCCGTTGTCGACCCGCACGGGCAGTCACAACCTTTTCGTGAAGGTTGTTCGCCGGCACCAGCGCCCGGTGTGCCGCGCGGTGCTGCTGGCGGCCGCCATCCGCGGCCTGCACGTCACCGGCATGCCCGCGGCCGTGCTGCCCCCCGACCCGTTGCCGGTGCCGTCGACCGGGCGCCGGGCATCGGCATGGCCGGCCGCCGCGGTCGCGGTGATTGCGACGGTGATCATGGCGCTCAGCCTGGCGAGCCCCGCCGTCGACCAGCGCCTCGCCGATCATTCCGCTCGCGACACGACCCTTCTCCGGGCAAGCGAGGAGCGGTTCCGGCAACGCGCCGACGCGACCTCGGAGGGGATCATCATCCACCGCGGCGGCGTCATCCTCGACGCCAACCGGGCGTTCGCCAGCCTGCTCGGGCACCCCCCAGAAGCATTTCATCGGCCGGTCCGTTCTGGAGTTCGTGGCACCGGAGCATCGCGCGGCGATCCGCCGCATGGCCACCCATGACGCGCTGACGGGCCTTCCCAACCGAACCTTGTTTCGATACCGGATCGACGTGGCGCTGGGCAACGCCGGGCGGCAGGGCCACTGCGTCGGCGTCCACTCCCTCGACCTGGGCGGCCAGCGGATGGCGGTCGGCGGCTTCGAGGCGCTGGTTCGGTGGAAGCATCCCGAGCATGGCATGATTCCCCCCGTCCGATTTCATTCCGCTTGCGGAAGAAGCCGGGCTGATCATGCCCTTGGGCGACTACGTGCTGCGCACCGCCTGCCGCGAGGCGGTGTCGTGGCCGAACGACGTGCGCGTCGCCGTCAACCTGTCGCCGGTGCCGTTCCGGCGGGACGGCGCGGCCTCCTCGATCCGCACCATCCTCGCCCTGGTCCGCAGTCTCGGCATCACCGTGACCGCCGAGGGCGTCGAGACCCCGGCCCAGTTCCAGATGCTGAAGGACGAGGCGTGCGACCAGGTCCAGGGCTTTCTGATCGGCCGCCCCGCGCCGGTCGCCAGCCTCACCGTCGGCGGCCACCCGATGGCCCTCGCGGCCCCCGCCCCGTCCGTTCCGGTGGCGCAATGATCCCGTCCGGCCCGCCTGTGGCTCGGTGCCGCGGGGGCGACAGCGGGGCCGGGCCCCCTCGACCTATGGCAACGGGGACACCGGGTCACGGCGCGGGGGCGGGTCGGTCGCCGCGGCCGGGCCGGTGGCCGGTCCGATGAAGGCCCCGAAGGCGCGGCTGCCGTCGCCGGTGGGAATGGTGGCGACCACCGCCAGGGTGGCCGTGTCGATGACGCTGAGCTCGTTGCTGAACCAGTTGGCGACGAACACCCGGCGGCCGTCGGGGTGGGCGGCGATGCCCTCGGGGTACTCGCCCACCGGGATGGTGGCGCGCACCGCCAGGGTCGCGGTGTCGATCACCGTCACCGCGTTGCCGAGCTGGTCGGTGACGAACGCCAGCCCGCCGTCGGGGGTGACCGCGACGGCGTAGGGCATCGCGCCGACGGGAACGGTCGCCACCACCGCCAGGGTGTCGAGGTCGAGCACGCTGACGTCGTTGCTGCCGACGTTGGCGACCCAGGCGCGGCGTTCACCGGGACCGACGGTCAGGCCGAACGGATGGTTGCCCACGGGGACGGTGGCCGCCACGCGCTCGCCCGCCACCACCGACACGGTGCTGTCGTCGCGGTTGGCGACCAGGACCAGGCCGCGCCGGGCGGCGACGGCCACCCCGGCGGGCGCCCGGCCCACCGGGATCTCGGCGCGGGTCTCCAGGCTGTCGGCGTCGAGCACGAAGAGGCGGTTGCCGTACCAGTCCGCGACGTAGACGCGGCTGCCGTCGCCGGCCACGGCCAGGCCGAGCGGCCCCTCGCCCACGGCGCGGTGGAGGTCGACCACCCGGCCCGCCACGTCGATGCGCTGCACGCTGCGGTCGTCCGGTCCGGTGACGAAGACGTGGCGCCCGCCGGGTCCGGCGGCGACCCCGGCCGGGGCGCCGCTGACCGGCACCGTCGCCACCACCGTCTGGGTCGCCGTGTCGACCACCGAGACGGTGTTGGCGGCCTGGTTGGTGATCCAGGCGAGCTGCGCCGCCGCCGGGCGGCCGCCGAGCAGGAGAACGGCCAGGACGGCGGCGATCGCCGGCGCCGCCATCTACTTGCGTTCCGCCAGGGTCTTGATGTTGGCCAGGCCGGCCTCGTAGACGCCGGAGACCGCGGCGCGCGCGGCGTCGTCGCTGTACTTCTCGGGCGGGTCGTTGTTGGGATAGCCGCGGTAGAACGCACCCTTCCATTCCACGACCGAGCCGCCGCCGTCGCCGGGCTTGACCGACAGCCAGGACGAATAATTGGTCACCGGCAGCACGTCGATGTCCACGTCGGTGATGCGGTAGAAGTACATCATCGCCTTGGGGTCGTGCTTCTCCAGGGTCTCGGTGATCGTCGGGCCGCCCTTGAGGGTGAGCACGCGCACCGAGCCGGGGGTGTTGCCGTCGGTCGCCTCCGTCGTCTCCACCACGGGGTGCCAGCGTTCCATCGCCCCGAAGTCGCCGATCAGCGCCCACACCGTCTCCGGCGGTGCCGCGACCGCGACGGTCTTGGTCACCTTCTGGCGCGTCGGGCCGTGGGCGTCGGCGTGCATCGGCGTCGCCGCGACGACCGCGGCGGTGGTGGCGGCCAGCAGCAGCCCCAGTCCTCTCATGAGTCGTGTCCTCTTCTTCGTGAACGTCCGTGTCGGATCAGATGGAGCGGCGGGTGACGGCCAGCGGGTTGACCACCACCGCCACGTCGCCGGCCTCGACGGTCTCCGAAACCGCCAGGACCGACGAGAAGGCGAGGGTGTAGCTGCGTTCCCCGTCGTAGACGGTCACGCAATCCCGCCCCACCCCGACGATCGCGGCGCGGCGGAACTGCCCCATGTCGGCCAGGTTCACCCGCACCCAGGAGCCCAGATGGCGCGCCAGGATCTCGCGCAGTCCGAAATCCTTCGCGCCGCCGATGGAAGACGCCATGAGCTGCGCGATCGCCGGGTCTTCGCGAACACCATCCATCGCCCTGTCCTCCCGCCGCTTGTCGTCGGGCCGCCTTTTGCGCACCGGCGCCCGTTATTCGACGGAAGTGTGTGCCGGGCCGAGCGCGCGCCGCAACGGTACTTTGGTTCAATCGCGAACGCGGGGAGTCACCCGCCGGACCCGGCGGCGACCGGCCACGCCCCCTGGAAGACCGTGTCCTCGGTATCGGTGACGCGGGCCGTGAGATCGCCCGGTCCGTCGGGCACGAAGGTGAAGTGGAAGCTGGGATCCTCGCTGATCGAGATGTCGGAGGCGACCGAGAACAGGGGCCGGCCGGCATGGGCCACCGCCACCTCGGTGACGTAGTGGGGCGGGACGTAGGTGCGGGCGATCTGGTCGAACTGCAGGCCGGAGTTGTTGGGGTGGCTGACCAGGAGCTGGGCGGTCACCGGCCGGCCCGCCTCGGCGCCGGCGACACCGTTGAGCTTCATGCGCCCCAGACGGGCCATTGCCGCCTCCTGGTCCTTGCCGGCCGGCGCCGAGCAGCCGCCCGAGGCCTTGACGAAGCGCTCGGCCATCAGCAGCCGGCCGTCGGCGGTCTCGGCCACCGCGCGCACCGGCGTGTACGCGTTGATGCGGACGCGCGTGGCGATGGCCGGCGCCGCGCCGCCCGGCGGAAACTGGAAGACGGCGGCCAGCGGCGCCGGGTTGTTGTCGATGATGAGGTGGACGCGGGTCACCCCGTCCGGGCTGCTGTGCGGGGCGCGGGCGGTGAAGGACACGGGCACGATGGCGGCGTCCAGGGCGCGTTGCGGCGCCTCCAGCACCAGCCGGTCGCCGGCGTCCTCGATGGCGCGGTCGCCGAACAGCGCGACGCGGATCTCCGCCCAGCGCCCGTCGTCACGGGCGAGGGGGTCGGGCGCGGGGGTGGCGGGGTCGGCGGCGACCGCCGGGGCGGCCGCCGGGGCGGCCGACAGGGCGGCCACCAGGGCGGCGCCCCGGACGACACTCCCGGCGGTGCCCCAGGTGGCGCCCAGGGCGGCGATGATGCGGCGGACGGCACGGCGGATGGCATGGTGGCGTGTCATGGCACGGCCTCCTTCCTTGAGGGTCACTCCCACTCCAGCTCGGCGAACACGGCGGTCACGTTGCGTCCATGGTAGGCGTCGAACAGCGCCCAGCGCCCGGCCTCGCCGCGGCCGACGCTGGTCACCGCCTCCTCGATGGTGCCGCCGGCCTTCTGCAGGGCGCGGATCTCGCGCACCAGGGCCTCCAGATAGCGGCGCTCGCCGGCCAGGGCCTCGGGCCAGAGCGACACCGGCCCGTGGCCGGGAACGACGCGCCGGGCGGGGAGGGCGGCCAGGCCGTCCAGCACCGACAGCCAGCCCAGCGCGCTGCCGTCCACCACCGGCACCCGCTCGACGAACAGCAGGTCCGCGGCGAACAGGGTGCCGGTGTGCGGGTCGAACACCGACAGGTCGTTGTCGGTGTGCGCCGTGGGGTGGGCGCGCACCGTGAGGGTGCGGCCGCCCAGGTCGAGGTCGAGGCGGTCCTCCACCAGCCGCGTCGGCCCCACCACGGCTGCGGCCTCCGCCCCGAAGGCCGCGCGCTGCGCCGCCGCGTAGTGGGCGCCGCGGCGGGCCAGGGCCGAGGGCAGGCCGCGGTGCCCGATGAACGCCGGGGCGTCGGCCAGGAAGGCGGCGTTGCCGAAGATGTGGTCGGGGTGGACGTGGGTGTTGACGACGTAGCGGATCGGCCGCCCGGTGACGGCGCGCACCGCCGCGCGCAGGCGGCGCCCGCCGGCCGCGCTGCCGCCGGTGTCGATCACCGCCACCGCATCGTCGCCGACCACGAACCCGACGTTGGCGATCATGCCCTGGTTTCCCGCGTCGATCTCGGCATGGACACCCTGGTGCACCCAAACCCCGGGCGCGACCTCCGCCACCGCCAGCGGCGCGTCCGCCGCAGCGCCGGGCGGCGCGTCCGCCGCAGCGCCGAACGGCGCGTCCGCCGCGGCCCCCGGGCCGGCCCCCAGACCGGCCAGGCCCGCCGCGATCAGCCACACCGCCACGCGCCGGGCACCGGGACGGCGGCGGCCGGCGCAAGAGAACAACGATTCCATGTTACTTACTGTAAACCAATGCACGGCATGCAAACCATTGGACGAAGGTACAATTTGAAACGTCGGCGGTCGCCCGTATGCTCTTGGTGCAATGAAGGGCCGCGCCAGTCTCTAACCGTCACTTCCTGGCACTTCGCTCGCATGGCCAACGCAATATCCGCTTCGTCTGCGAGGCGCGCCTCAGAGAAGCGTGACGACGGCATGCCTGCCGTCTGCCCTTCGTCGCCCGAGTGCTGAACGAACATGCGGGAGGAAACCAGATGACAGGGAAGCTCAGGGCCGTTCTGCTGGCCGGCGCCGTCGTCGGCGCGGCCATGACGGCGGCCGGCGGTGCGGCGTTCGCCAACGACGAACTGTTGAAATTGCAGCAGGACCCCAACCAGTGGGTCATGCCGCTCGGCAACTACGCCGGCCAGCGCTACAGCGCGCTCGACCAGATCAACAAGGACAACGTCAAGGATCTGAAGGTCGCCTGGACCTTCTCGACCGGCGTGCTGCGCGGCCACGAAGGCGGGCCGCTGGTGGTCGGGGACGTGATGTACTTCAGCACGCCCTTCCCGAACATCGTCTACGCGCTCGACCTGAACGACAACGGGCGCATCATCTGGAAGTACGAGCCGAAGCAGGACCCGAACGTCATCCCGGTGATGTGCTGCGACACCGTCAATCGCGGCGTCGCCTACGGTGACGGCAAGATCTTCCTCAGCCAGGCCGACACCAACCTGGTGGCGCTCGACGCCAAGACCGGCAAGAAGGTGTGGTCGGTCACCAACGGCGATCCCAGCAAGGGCGAGACGCTGACCGCCGCCCCGCTGGTGGTCAAGGACAAGGTCTTCGTCGGCACGTCCGGCGGTGAGTTCGGTGTGCGCGGCCATCTCACGGCCTACGACATCAAGACCGGCAAGCAGGTGTGGCGGGGCTATTCCATGGGTCCGGACAGCGACACGCTGCTCGACCCGGAGAAGACCACCCACCTCGGCGAGCCGGTCGGCAAGGACAGCGGCACCGCCACCTGGGAAGGCGATCAGTGGAAGATCGGCGGCGGCACCACCTGGGGCTGGTTCACCTACGATCCCGCGCTGAACCTTGTCTATTACGGCTCCGGCAACCCGTCGACCTGGAACCCGGTGCAGCGTCCCGGCGACAACCGCTGGTCGATGACCGTCTTCGCCCGTGACGCCGACAGCGGCATGGCGAAGTGGGTCTACCAGATGACGCCCCACGACGAGTGGGACTACGACGGCGTCAACGAGATGATCCTCGCGGACATCGACGTGAAGGGCACGCCGACCAAGGCGCTGGTCCACTTCGACCGCAACGGCTTCGCCTACACCATGGACCGCACCAACGGCGCCCTGCTGGTCGCCGAGAAGTACGATCCCGCGGTGAACTGGGCCACCCACGTCGACATGAAGACCGGTCGGCCGCAGGTGGTGGCGCAGTACAGCACCCACCAGAACGGCGAGGACACCAACTCCAAGGGCATCTGCCCGGCGGCGCTGGGCACCAAGGACCAGCAGCCGGCGTCCTTCTCGCCCAAGACCGGCACCTTCTACGTGCCGACCAACCACGTCTGCATGGACTACGAGCCGTTCCAGGTGTCCTACGTGGCCGGCCAGCCCTATGTCGGCGCCACGCTCAGCATGTACCCCGCGCCGGGCGGCGACCATCTCGGCAACTTCATCGCCTGGGACGCCTCGGCGGGCAAGATCAAGTGGTCGATCCCCGAGCCGTTCTCGGTGTGGAGCGGCGCCCTGTCGACGGCGGGTGACGTGGTGTTCTACGGCACGCTGGAAGGCTACCTGAAGGCGGTCGACGCCGAAACCGGCAAGGAGCTGTACCGCTTCAAGACGCCGTCCGGCATCATCGGCAACATCAACACCTACACCCACAAAGGCAAGCAGTACGTCGCGGTGCTGTCGGGCGTGGGCGGCTGGGCCGGCATCGGCATGGCCGCGGGCCTGTCCGAGGACACCGCCGGCCTGGGCGCGGTGGGCGCCTACAAGCAGCTGTCCAGCTACACCCAGCTCGGCGGCACGCTGACGGTGTTCACGGTCGACTGACCCTCACTGGGGCCTTGCCCCGGCGCATCCCCTTCCGGGGGGAGCGCCGGGGCGCTTTCCCGACTCCGCCATTCACGAGCGTCTTCGCGAATCCACGAGGAAGCATGTCCATGAAGCGCACCCCGTGCATCCCGGTCGTCGCCGCGGCGGCCCTGTTCTGTGCTGCGGCCCTGGCCGTTCCGGCCGCGGCCCTGGCCCAGGGCGAGGCCGAGGCCAAGACCGTGGAGGGGGACAAGCCGTACACCGTCGTCGACGGCAAGGTCGACAAGGGCACGTACAACGGATTCCGCCGCTACCACAGCATCTGCCACACCTGCCACGGCCCCGACGGCCTGGGCGGCAGCTTCGCCCCGAATCTCACGGAGTCGCTGAAGCGGCTGTCGTTCGAGGAGTTCATCGGCATCGTCGCGGGGGGCCGCCAGAACGTCTCGGCGAGCAGCGAGAGCGTCATGCCGGCGTTCGCCCACGACCCCAACGTGATGGACCACATCCAGGACATCTACGGCTACCTCAAGGCCCGGTCCGACGGCGCCATCGGCCGCGGCCGCCCGGAACGGATGGCCCAGAAATGACCGCCCGGCGCCGCCCCCGGGTCGTCCCGCGGCGCCGGCTGGCGCCGGCCGGAACGGCGCTGCTCCTGGCGTTGCCCATGGTGCTGGCCGTCGCGCTGTCGGCGGCACGCCCGGCCGCGGCGCAGACGGCGACGCCGGAGGTGCGGGGCCACGAGTCGCTGCGGGTGTGCGCCGACCCCGACAACCTGCCGTTCTCCAACGCCGCCGGCCAGGGGTTCGAGAACAAGCTGGCGGAGATGGTCGGGGCCGAGCTGGGCATCCCGGTGACCTATCACTGGTACCCGCAAACCATCGGCTTCGTGCGCAACACCCTGTCGGCCCTGCGCTGCGACGTGGTGATGGGGATCACCACCACGTCGGAGATGGTGCTGAACACCAACCCCTATTACCGCTCTGTCTACGTGATGGTGTACCGCGCCGATTCCGGCCTGGACGCCCGCACCCTGGGGGACCCGCAGCTCGCCGGCAAGCGGATCGGGGTGATCGCCGGCACGCCGCCGGCCAGCCGGCTGGCGGCGCTCGGCCGCCTGCAGGAGGTGCGGCCCTACCATCTGCTGGTCGACACCCGCTACGACAAGCCGGGGCGCACCATGATCACCGACCTCGCCGCCGGCACGCTCGACGCCGCCGTGCTGTGGGGGCCGATCGGCGGCTATTTCGCCGCCCGCCAGGACGCCCCGATGACGGTGGTGCCGCTGACCGGGGAGGGCGGCGACGTGCGCCTGGACTACCGGGTGTCGCTGGGCGTCCGCTACGGCCAGCTGACGTGGAAGCACACCCTCAACGCCGCGCTGGAGACGCTGCGGCCGCGCATCGAGGCGCTGTTGACGGAGTACGGGGTGCCGCTGCTCGGTGACCGCGCGCAGATCGGCCAGGCGGCCCAGTAGGGCGGGCGCGGGCGATGCGGACGACCGCCCCCGGGCGCCACCTTCTCCTCCTGCGCGGGGCGCTCGCGATCGCCCTCGCGTTGGCATCGGCATCGGCCGTGGACGCGGCGCCCGGACAGCCCGCCGCCGAGCCGGCCCCCCCGCCGTTCGACAGCGCGCTGTTCACCGGCGACGGCTACCGGGCCCGGGACTTCCGCAGCCCGACCGGCACCCGCCCGCCCGCCGGGGCGCGCACCGTCGACACCGAGGCGGTGCGGGACCTGCTCGATGCCGGCGCGCTGGCGGTGGACGTGCTGCCGACGCCGCCGCGCCCGCCGACCCTGCGCCCCGGCAGCCTGTGGCTGCCGCCGGAGCGGCATGACATTCCCGGCAGCCTGTGGCTTCCCGATCTCGGCCTGCCCACCCTGTCGGCCGCGCGGGAGGCGCGGTTCCGCGCCGTTCTGGCGGCGCACGCCGGGCGCACCCTCGTCGCCTATTGCCTGGCCGATTGCTGGCTCTCGTGGAACGCGGCCCGGCGCCTGGCGGCGTGGGGATTCGCCGACGTCCGCTGGTACCCCGAGGGAACCGAGGGCTGGACCGGGGCCGGTCACCCGACGGCGCCGGCCACCCCGGCGGTGCGTCCCGAGGAGTTCCGCTGACGTTCCGCTGACCGGGGGGCGTTCACGGCCGCGCCGCGGCGCTCTTCTCCTCGCGCAGCCAGCGCACGAAATAGTCGGCGGCGCGCAGCCAGGAGCGGTCGTTGTCGCCGCGGAAGTCCAGCACCTTGCGGGCCAGCATCTCGCCGGTGCGGCCGTCGCGCAGCTCCAGATTCAGCACCAGGACCAGATTGCTGACCCGGAACACCCAGGCCGCCAGCGTGCGGTCGGCGTCGAGGCGCTGCGCCACCTCGACCAGGCAGGGGGCGCAGGCGTGCGCCTCGCGCCGCATGCCCAGGTCGGCCAGCAGGTCGGCGGCCGGGGCGGTGTCGACGACCCGGTAGAGACCCTCGTCGTCGAGGACGTCCTTGAGGTGCGCCGTCAGCGTCGCGGCGCGCCCGGCCCACTCCGGGCGCCGCGCGGCCTCGGAGAGGTCGCCCTCCACCTCCACCTCGAAGACGACCAGGGAGGGCTCCTGCGCCGCCCGGGCGGCCGGCGCGGCGGCGAGGAGCACCGCCGCCGCCGCCGCCGCGGCGAGCCGCCGCGCCATCACTTCACCTGGAAGGTGCCGGTCATGCCGCGCTTCTCGAAGCCCGGCACGTACCACTCGTAGAAGCCCGTCTGCTGGGGTGTGAAGAAGATCTCGATGGTGCCCTGGCGGTCGAACTCGACCCCGTAGAACGACGAGGTGTGGACCTCCAGGTCGTCGATGACGATCTGGCGCACCCAGGAATCGCGGAACAGTTCCGGCGCGCGGAACATGTACTCCTTGAACCCGGCGGCGGTGACCTTCAGGCGGTAGGGCTGGCCGCGCTTCAGCTCGTAGGCCTTCTGCGAGATCACGAAGTCCTCGCTGGCGCTGCCCAGCACCAGGTCGGGCAGTTGCTCGGACCGCAGGCTCGGCGTGAAGCCGGGCTTGTCGTCATCGTCGTCGTCGTCGGCCACGGCCGGCATGGACAGGCCGGCGGCGAGCGCGGCGGCGAGGATCAAGGGCTTCCACAGCATGGTCGGCTCTCCTGTCGCGGGTTTGGTGGTCACGGGCAGTCTGCGTTGCCCTTGATGGCCTTGAGGAAGGCGGCGACCTGCTTGGCCTTGGCGGCGTCCTTCAGCTGGAAGAACATGCCATGGGGCAGGGTCTTGCCGTTCTTGTCCGCAAGGTAGGCCTTGGGATCGGCGACGTAGGCGGCGAGGTCGTCCTCGCCCCACACCAGGCCGCCGTCGGAGGCCGCCTGCATCGCCTTGGAATAGCGGGTGTAGCCGGAGTCGCTGCCGGCCTTGCGCTCGAACACGTCGTGCAGGTTCGGGCCGGTGGCGCGCGGCTTGGCGTCCGCCTCGACCGCGTGGCACCCCTTGCAGGAGGTGATCACCTTGGCTCCCGCCTCGGCGTCGCCGGTGAGCGCGCAGGCGGCGGCGAAGGCCGGCGCCCCCCACAGGAAGGCGGCCAGTCCGATGACGGCGGTCGGCACGGTTCGCAGGATCATCGCTCCCCTCAATGGTCTTTTCCCGGAATTCGTTTGGTGAGCGAATTACCGCATCGCCGCGCCGCTTTGCCAATCCGACTTTCGTCCAATGAGCAAATCAAACCGTGCCGCAGCGCAGCATCGGCGACGCTGGACGAAAGTCGAAGGAGAGACCGTCACACAACACACCATTGCCTAACAAATTCGTCCTATCGTGATGTCCTGCGAGGGGTGATGGCGTAGGGAGGATAGGGTGATGAACAACCCGTTTACGTTGGCACGCCGCTTGGCGGAGCTGGAAAACCGGCACACCGAGCTGACGACCTGGTTCGAATCGGCGATGATGATGGTGGACGTCGTGCCGATCCCGCTGATGTGGTGCGACACGGCCCAGGGCTTCTCCGTCACCTACGTCAACGCCGCCAGCCGCGCCCTGATGGAGCGCATCGGCGCCGCCTTCCCGGCCACCGCCGAGACGGTCACCGGGCGCCACGCCGCCGACCTGTTCCCGGCCGTCGGCGACGCCCTGCGCCGCGCCCTGCCGGCGCCGGACCGGCTGCCCTTCACGGCGCGCCTCGCCATCGGCGACGAATGCATCGACCTGCGGGTCGCCGCGGTGTTCGACAACGGGAAATCCTATTGCGGCGCCATGCTCACCTGGCAGCCGGTGACCGAGCGGGTGCGCACCGCCGAGACCTTCGAGGCGACCATCAAGACGATGGTCGGCGGTCTGGCCGGCGGGGCGTCGCAGCTCCGCGGCGTGGCCGTGGAGATGGACGAGACGGCGGGGACGACGGCGCGCCTGGCCGACACCGTCTCCACCGGGGCCGCCGCCATCGACGGCGAGGTGCGCGCCGCCGCCGACGCCGCCCACTCCCTGGGCAACCTGACCGGCGAGATCGGCACGCTGGCCGGCGAATCCGCCTCCATCGCCGGGGCGGCGGTGAGCGAGGCGCGGGCCTCGCGGGAAACCGTGCAGGGGCTGGCCGACGCCGCCCAGCGCATCGGCGAGGTGGTGAACCTGATCCAGAGCATCGCCGCCCAGACCAACCTGCTGGCGCTGAACGCCACCATCGAGGCGGCGCGCGCCGGCGAGGCGGGCAAGGGCTTCGCGGTGGTCGCCAACGAGGTGAAGACGCTCGCCACCCAGACCGCCAAGGCCACCGAGGACATCTCCACCCAGATCGCCAGCATCCAGTCCGTCACCTCCGACACGGTGCGGGTCACCCAGTCCATCGTCCAGACCATCGACCGCATCGACCAGCTGGTCGGCTCGATCGGCGGCGCGGTGGAGAACCAGGCGCGGATCACCGGGGCCATGGTCGGCAACATCGAGGCGGCGCGGGGCGTCGCCGGCACCATGGGCGGCGACGTCGCGGCCATGCTGCGCGCCACCCGGGGCACCGGCGCCGCGGCGCAGCGGGTGCTGGGCGAGGCCTCGGCCCTGTCCGACCAGATCGCGCGCCTGGACGGGCAGGTCGCCAGCTTCCTGGGGTCCCTCGCCGCCGGGCGGTGAGGCGCCACCCTTGGACTAAAGTTCAAACGGCAGGCGATTGAACGAAAAGGCCGAACACCGGAAGATGCGTCGCATGGATCATTCGACGACCTCCCGTCTCGCCGACCGAATCCGACACCGCGCCGCCCGCCGGGCGCGGGCGGCCGTTCTGGCCGGCGCCCTCGCCGCCCTGTCCGTCGCGGCCTCCGCCGGACCGGGCGTCGCCGCCACCACGGCCCCGGCCGCCGCCGCGGACGGGGCGGGCCCCGCCAACGCCGCACCCGCCAAAGCCGGCCCCGCCAAAAAGGAGCCGGCGCGCATTCCCGTCGTCCTGCTGCGCGAGGCGGAGGAGCCGGCGATCCCGCTGTCGCTGCTCGACCCGGTGGTCGAGGATCCGGCGGTCCAGGGGGCGCGGCTGGCCATCGCCGACAACCGCACCACCGGCCGCTTCATGGGCCAGGACTTCACGCTGGTCGAGGTGGTGCTGCCCGAGGGGGCCGGCGCCGCCGACACCGTGCGCGGGCTGGCCCGGGAGGGGCACCGGTTCTTCGTCGCCGACCTCAGCGCCGACCGCCTGCTGGCCGTCGCCGACCTGCCGGAGCTGGCCGACGCGCTGGTATTCAACGCCCGCGCCACCGACGACCGGCTGCGCAACGCCGACTGCCGGGCCAACGTGCTGCACACCATCCCCAGCCGCGCGATGCTGGCCGACGCCCTGGCCCAGTACCTCGCCTTCAAGCGCTGGTCGACCTGGTACCTGGTGCAGGGCCGCGGCGCCGACGACGCGCTCTACGCCGCCGCCCTGCGGCGCGCCGCCAAGCGGTTCGGCGCCAAGATCGTCGACGAGAAGACCTGGGAGTTCGCCGCGGGGTCGCGGCGCTCCGACAGCGGCCACACCACCGAGCAGACGGAGATCCCCGCCTTCACCCAGGGGCCGGAGTACGACGTCATGGTGGTGGCCGACGAGGGCGAGGCGTTCGGCGAGTACCTGGCCTACCGCACCTACCGGCCGCGCCCCGTGGCGGGCACCCACGGGCTGGTGCCGACGCCGTGGGCCCGGGTGCACGAGCAGTGGGGCGCCACCCAGTTCCAGAGCCGCTTCGAAAAGCTGGCCGGCCGGACCATGGGCGAGCGCGACTACGCCGCCTGGGTGGCGGTGCGCAGCGTCGGCGAGGCGGCGACCCGCACCCGCTCCGCCGACCCCGCCGCCATCGCCGCCTATGTCCGCGGCCCCGATTTCACCCTCGCCGCCTTCAAGGGGCTGGGGCTGACGGTGCGGCCGTGGAACGGCCAGTACCGGCAGCCGGTGCTGCTGGCCGGGCCGCGGCTGCTGGTGTCGGTGTCGCCGCAGCCGGGCTTCCTGCACCAGCGCAGCGAGCTCGACACGCTGGGCTACGACGAGCCGGAAAGCGCGTGCCGCCTCGGCCCACGACCGGGCTGACCGGGACCGGGGCACGCCACACCACAATTGGCCGAAGGCCAGGGGGGAAGAGATGATCCGCACAGTGACCGTCGCGGGGGCCGCCGTCGCCGCGTCCTTGATGATGGCGCCGGCCGCCGGCGCCTACACGATCTACACCTCGAACGAGAAGGACAACACGATCAGCGTGATCGACGGCGACACCCTGGAGGTGACGGCGACCATTCCCGTCGGGCAGCGGCCGCGCGGCATCACGCTCTCCAAGGACACCAACTTCCTCTACATCTGCACCAGCGACGACAACCACATCGAGGTGCTGGACCTGGAGACGAACACGGTGGTGCGCACCCTGCCGTCGGGGCCGGACCCCGAGCTGTTCGCGCTGCACCCCGACGGGCGCTATCTCTACATCGCCAACGAGAACGACAACATGGTCACCGTGGTGGACGTCGCGGAGGGCAAGGCGCTGGCCGAGATCCCGGTCGGCGTGGAGCCCGAAGGGATGGGCATCAACCCCGCGGGCACCTTGCTGGTGAACACCTCGGAAACCACCAACATGGCCCATTTCATCGACACCAAGACCTACGAGATCGTCGACAACGTGGTGGTCGGCTCGCGCCCGCGCGTCGCCCGCTTCTCCACCGACGGCCGCCACGCCTGGGTGTCGGCGGAGATCGGCGGCGACGTCTCGGTCATCGACGCCGAGACCCGCGCCATCGTCCACACCGTCACCTTCGAAATCCAGGGCATCAAGCCGGAGGCGATCCAGCCCGTCGGGATCGAGATGTCGGCCGACGGCAAGTACGCCTTCGTGGCGCTGGGCCCGGCCAACCGCATCGCCGTGGTCGACACCGCCACCTACGAGGTGACGAAATACGTGCTGGTGGGGCAGCGGGTGTGGAACGTGGCGCTGGCGCCCGACGGGCAGCGCCTGTTCACCACCAACGGCGTCAGCAACGACGTCACGGTGATCGAGGTCGACCGGCTGCGCGCCATCAAGTCCGTGCCGGTCGGCCGCATGCCGTGGGGGGTGGTGGTGCGGCCATGAACGCGGCCGCCCTGCCCGGACCCCTGCGCCAGGCGGCGGAGGGGCGGACCGCCGCCACCGCCGCCGCCGCCGGGGAACCGGCGCTGGCGGTGGCGCACGTCTCCTACGCCTTCGGCGCGCGCAAGGCGCTGGACGACGTGTCCTTCACCCTGGAGGCCGGGCGCTTCGCGGTGCTGTTCGGCCTCAACGGGGCCGGCAAGACGACCCTGTTCTCGCTGCTCACCCGCCTCTACTCGACCCGCCACGGCAGCATCCGCATCCTCGGCCACGAGCTGGAGCGCCAGCCCGGGGCCACCCTGGCGCGCCTGGGCGTGGTGTTCCAGCAATCGACCCTCGACCTCGATCTGACGGTGCGCCAGAACCTGGACTACCACGCCGCGCTCCACGGCCTGGCCCGCGCCGAGGCGCGCCGCCGCAGCGCCGAGGAGCTGGAGCGCAACGGCCTGGCCGACCGCGCCGGCGACCGGGTGCGCTCCCTGAGCGGCGGCCAGCGGCGCCGGGTCGAGATCGCCCGGGCGCTGCTGCACCGCCCCGACCTGCTGCTGCTGGACGAGCCGACCGTCGGCCTCGACGTGCGCAGCCGCCAGGACATCGAGGCCCATGTGCGCGCGCTGTGCGCCACCGAGCGGCTGGCCGTGCTGTGGGCCACCCACCTGACCGACGAGGCGGAGCCGGGCGACCGGCTGGTGGTGCTGCACCAGGGGCGCCTGCGCTTCGACGGCACCGTCGCCGACGCCCTGGAGGGGCACGGTGGCGACCGGCGCGACGCCTTCATGGCCCTGGCCGGCGGGGGCGCCCCATGAGCGGACGCCATCCCACCGCGGTCCACGCCCTGCGCTGCTTCAACGGCATCCTCACCCGCGAGGTGCTGCGCTTCGTGCACCAGCGCGAACGCTTCCTGTCGGCCCTGGTGCGGCCGCTGCTGTGGCTGTTCATCTTCGGCGCCGGCTTCCGCCAGGTGCTGGGGGTGTCGATCATCCCGCCGTACGAGACGTACGTGCTGTACGAGGTGTACATCGTGCCGGGGCTGGTGGCGATGATCCAGCTGTTCAACGGCATGCAGAGCTCGCTGTCGATGGTCTACGACCGCGAGATGGGCAGCATGCGCACCCTGCTGGTCAGCCCGCTGCCGCGCTGGTACCTGCTGGTGTGCCGCCTGCTGGCCGGGGTGGCGGTGTCGCTGGTCCAGGTGTACGTGTTCCTGGCCATCGCCTGGGCCTGGGGGATCGAGCTGGAGCCGCTCGGCTACCTCGCGGCGCTGCCGGCGCTGGTGGTGTCGGGGCTGATGCTGGGCGCGCTGGGGCTGCTGCTGTCCTCGGCGATCAAGCAGCTGGAGAACTTCGCGGGGGTGATGAACTTCGTCATCTTCCCGCTCTTCTTCACCTCGACCGCCCTCTACCCGCTGTGGCGGCTGCGCGATTCGAGCCCGCTGCTGGCCGACATCTGCGCCGTCAACCCGTTCACCCACGCGGTGGAGCTGATCCGCTTCGCCCTCTACCTCGACCTCAACGGGACGGCGCTGGGCGTCGTCGCCGCCGCGCTCGCGGTGTTCCTCAGCGCCGCCATCATCGGCTACGACCCGGCGCGCGGCTTCACCCAGCGCAAGCAGACGGCCTGACCCCGACCGACGGAGAGCCCATCCATGCCGCCGCCCGCCGCCTTCCTTGCCGCAACCGTCCTGCTGCTGGCCGCCGTCCCGGTCGCCACCGGCCCCGCCGCCGCGGTCGACGCCACCGACCCGCTGTGGCCGTGCGTCCAGCGCTTCGTGCCGGCGGTGTCCGCCTCGGCGTTCTGGGACGGCCCGCCGCTCGACGGCGTGGCGTGGCGGGGCGACGCCGAGGTGGCCCGCCTGGTGGAGGCGCTGATGGCCGCCCCGGACCCGGAGGTCGACGCGACGGTCGCCGCCTTCGCCCAGTCCATCGCCGACCCGGCGGAGCGCGAGCAACGGCTGACCCGGCTGTTCGCCGGCGTGCTGGAGCGCACCAACGCCCACCGCGACACCGCCATCGCCGCCATCCGCGAGCACGCCGGGAGCCTCAACACCCTGGCCGACCAGATCAGCGAGCGGCTGGGCGCGCGCGGCCGCCTGGTGGCCGAGAGCGGCGACCGCGAGGGCCCCGCCGTGGCCGAGCTGGACCAGCAGCTCTACTGGATGCAGCGGGTCTTCGACAGCCGGCGCCGCGCCCAGGGCTACCTGTGCGAGGAGCCGGTGCAGGACGAGCAGCGCCTGGGCGTGCTGGCCCGCGCCGTGCTGGCACGGATGCCCTGACCAGACCCGGTCGCCGCCGGATGCGGCCCACCCCCGCGCGGATCGTCCGAACGGGGGGCTTGCATCCAACGGCGCGGCGGGACACTCTTTTTGTTCGCGTTGGAAACTATTTCCGGTGACGACGATGACGAGCGCAGCCACGCCGCAGCCCCGGACGGGAATCGCCCGGGTGCTGGTGGCCGACGACCACCCGCTGTTCCGCAACGCGCTGCGCGAGGTGGTGGACGTGGTGTTCGGCAACGCCGAGCTGATCGAGGCCTGCGACTTCGACGAGGCCACCGCGGCCGCCGGGACGGAGGACCTCGACCTCATCCTGCTCGACCTCAACATGCCCGGCATGAACGGGTTCTGCGGCCTGATGACGCTGCGCAACGACGTGCCGACGGTGCCGGTGGTGGTGGTGTCGGGCAGCCAGGAGCCGGACAACGTGCGCGAGGCCATCACCTACGGGGCGGTCGGCTTCGTCCCGAAATCGCTGACCAAGGACGCCATGGCCGACGCCCTGCGCACGGTGATGGCGGGCGGCGTCTTCGTCCCGGCCTCCGACGAGGCGCCCAAGCGCACCCGCCGCCGCAGCGAGGAGGAGGAGCGTTTCGCCGGGCGGGTGGCCAGCCTGTCGCGCCAGCAGCGCCTGGTGCTGGAGATGCTGGTCAAGGGCCAGTCCAACAAGCAGATCGCCTATCTGCTCGACGTCACCGAAAGCACCGTCAAGGCCCACGTGTCCGCCATCCTGCGCAAGCTCAACGTGCAGAGCCGGACCCAGGCGGTGATCCACGCCGGCAAACTGTCCCTGCGCGATCTCGACGCCGCCGCCTCCTGATACCGCGCCCTCCTGGCGGGGGCGCCGGCGGGCGCGCTCCGACCGGCCGCCCTGCCCAGCGGGCGGGCGGTTGCCTGTTGGCGCGGCAGCCGTCCCCATCGCCGCAATGGCCATCCCGCCGGCGCACGCAGAGGCTGCCCAACCGCCCGACCAAAGTCGAATGGATCGGCCGCCGGCGCGCCGCTATCATCATGCCGATCTTCCCGCCGGCGTGATCCCGCCAACGGGATCGTGGCCCGAAGATCCTCGCACGACAAAGACAGTGTTCGGGTCTTTGCGCGCTCCTCGACGCGGGAGGGCGACGGGACCAGCGTGGCGGCGGGTCAGATCTGGCGCAGGCCGCACGTCCAGCGGCGCACCGACCAGCCGGGATGGGCGCCCTGCCATTCGACGGCGCGGAGTTGCCCATCGAGCATGCAGCTCAGCGACGAGGCGTAGGCCGGCTGGAAGGCCGGGCGTTCCGGGTGGCAGTCGGCGGGTGCCGCGACCATGCAGACGACGAAGACGAGCTCGATCATGGAGTGGGTCCTGGTGTTGCAGCGTTGGAAGGTCAACACGCCGTTCCGGCATGGTGCTCCGACGAATCGAGAATGCAACATCCATTCCCGCAACGAGGAGGCCGCCCGATGCCAGGATTGCGCTTGCCGGCACCAGGGCCGCTGGTGATGGCCGCCGGGGGACCGGCGCAGCCCGTGCCGAGCGGCCCCCTTCCCGACGCGCTGCGCCCCGCCGCCGAGGCGCTGGTGGCCGAGCTGCGCGGCAACCCGCTGCTCTCCGGCTTCTCCGACGACGAGCTGTACCGGCTGGTGTGCTCGACCGCCTACCGCCGCACCCTGGAGCGGGAGCATCTTGCGATGCAATCCGGTTTCCGCCACCCCGCCGGCGGCAGCGGCGCCAACAGCGGTGGCGGCCGTGATGGTGGACAGGGCGGCGGCCGAGGTGGCCGCCGTGATGGCGACACGGCGATGGCGGACGGGGAGGACTGACGGTTGGACGGCGGCCCTCCCGGCCGGCTAGGCAGGGGGCGCGGCCCGGCCGGCGCGGCGGCGGCCGGGCCGCCGGGCACCACGCCCGCCGGAGCCGAGCCCGTGACCGTGTTCCCCGTCGCCTGCGGCGACCCCGTCGCCGCCTTCCGTCACTGGAGCGGCACGCCCTGGTCGATGCTGCTGGACAGCGCCGCGCGCCACCCCGCCCATGGCCGCTACAGCGTCATCGTCGCCGACCCCGTGGCCACGGTGGAGGCGGTGGACGGCCGGGCGGTGGTCGACGGGGTGGCGGTGCCGGGGGACCCGCTGGACCGGCTGGCCGAGGCGCTGGCCCGCCACGCGCCGCCCGGGGCGGCCGCGGCGGCCCCCGGCCCGTTCGCCGGCCCGTTCGCCGGCCCGTTCGCCGGCGGTGCCGTCGGCCTGTACGGCTACGAGGCGGGGCGGCGGCTGGAGGGGGTGGGATCGCGCCACCCCAACCCGGCGGGCGAGCCGGAGATGGCCTTCGGCGTCTACGACGTGGCCGCCGTGTTCGACCACGCCGACGGCCGCGGCTGGGTCGCCGCGGCGCGGCCGCAGGCGGTGCCGCGCGCCCGGCGCATGGCGGC
>NZ_BAAKJB010000041.1:0-55993 GCF_059703765.1 Azospirillum sp. NS33
CGGCAGCAGCGAGGCGAAGGCGCCGCCGACGTAGCGGTAGAGCGGCAGCCCGGCCTCGTCGGCCGAGGCCTTGGCCACCGCCAGCGACACGCCGAGGATGGCGTTGGCGCCCAGGCGGGCCTTGTTGGGGGTGCCGTCGAGCTCCATCATCGCCAGGTCCAGCGCGCGCTGGTTGGTCGACTCCAGCCCGGACAGGGCGTCGAAGATCTCGCCGTTGACGGCGTCGACCGCCTTGCGGACGCCCTTGCCGCCGAAGCGGCCGGTGTCGCCGTCGCGCAGTTCGACCGCCTCGTGCGCGCCCGTCGAAGCGCCGGAGGGAACGGCCGCCCGGCCGAGCGCGCCGGACTCCAGGGTGACGTCGACCTCGACCGTGGGGTTGCCGCGGCTGTCGAGGATCTCGCGGGCGTGGATGTCGGTGATGGCGCTCATGCTGGCTTTCCTCCGTGAACGGACGCGCGCGACTGATAGCCCCTGACGCAAGGCGTGGCAAGGCCGCGTGCATGAATTTCCCACGGCACACGCTGCCGCGCCGGCCCCGCGCCGCGCCCCCCCCGACTCGACCGCGGGGGCCCGCCGATGGCGTCGGACGGGTGCCGGTCGTCCGACCTCTGCGGCGCTCTAGGCGGCGATCCCGGTTTCGCCCACCACCCGCGGGAAGCGCAGGGTGAAGGCGGCGCCGAGCCCCGGCGCGCTGACCAGGGTGATGCGTCCCTTCAAGGTGCGGGTGACGATGTTGTAGACGATGTTCAACCCCAGCCCGCTGCCGCCGGCGCCCCGGCTGGTGGTGAAGAAGGGTTCGAACACCCGCCCGTGCAGGTGTTCGGGAATGCCGCGGCCATCGTCGGCGTAGGTCAGCTCCACCTCGTCGGGAGACGGGCAGACCACGCGGATGCGCAGGCGGCCGCTGGCACCCGGCGCGTAGCCGTGGGCGATGGAGTTCATCACGAAATTGGTGAGCACCTGGCTCAGCGCCCCGGGGTAGCTGTCGACGACCAGGTCCTCCGGACACTCCACGTCCACGCTGTGGGCGGCTCGTCGCAGGCGGACGCCGAGGCTGCGCAGCACCTCGTGGATGTAGTCGCGCAGGTCGAAGGCGCGTCGTTCCTCGCTGGCCTGGTCCACCGCCATCTGCTTGAAGCTCTGGATCAACTGGGCGGCCCGGTCGATGTTCAGCAGCATGAGCTGCGAGGCCTCGGTCGCGGTGTCGAGGTAGTCGGCGAAGTCGGCGCGGCGCAGCCGGGCGCCCTCGAAGCTCTGGCGGATGGACGCGGTCCGCTCGGCCAGCAGGGAGGCGCCGGTCAGCGCGATCCCCACCGGCGTGTTGATCTCGTGGGCGACGCCGGCGACCAGGGAGCCCAGCGCCGCCATCTTCTCGGACTGGATCAGGTGGGCCTGCGCGTCCTTGAGATCGCGCAGCGCCTGCTCGGCCTGCTCCTTCGCGCTGCGCACCGCCTCGTCGGCGTGGATCCGCTCGGTGATGTCGGTGTGGGAGCCGATCAGCCGCACCGCCCGCCCCGCCTCGTCCGTGACCTTGACCGCCCGGGTGTAGAGATAGACGGTGTGCCCGGCCTTGTGGCGGAACCGCTGGACGATCTGGCACTCCCCCGCCCGCCCGGCGGCGAAATCGGCGAAGGCCCGGAACGACGTCTCCCGGTCCTCCGCCACCATCAGCGCCGTCCACCGCTCCACGGTGTTGTCGGCCTCGTCCTCGCCGTAGCCAAGCAGCGCCCACCATTGGGGCGAGAACCAGATGGTCCCGGCGGACACGTCCCATTGGGAGATGCCCTCGCGCGCCGCCCGGATCGCCAGCTCGAACAGTTCGCGGCTGTCCGCCAGCTCGCGCTCCGTCTGCTTGCGCCCGGAGATGTCGCTGATGCAGGTGAGAATCGACTCCTCGCCGTGGAAGCGGAACAGGCGCACCGACAGGAGAACCCAGGCCTCCCGCCCGCCCGCCGCCCTCAGCCGCGTCTCGAAGGCATCCACGGTGCCGCCGCCGGCCGCCAGCCGCTCCAGCATGCGGGCCCGGTCGGCCGGGTCGACGTAGACCTCGGCCGCCCGCACGCTGCCGGTCGCCACCGCCAGGTCGACGCCGAAGAAATCGGCGGCGGGCTGGTTGCCCAGCACCAGCATGCCGTCCGACAGACGGGTCACCACCAGGGGAAAGGCGATCGCCTGGAGGATGGCGTGCTGGGCTTCCCGGGAGTGGGCGAACCCGGTGACGTCGGTGAAGCGGCGGAGGAAGCCGCCCCCCGGCAGCGGGCGATGGTGGCTCTCCACCACCCGGCCGTCGGCGCGGTGGAAGCTGGTGTCGAACCAGTCGGCCCGGCGCGCGCCGACCAGCCCGTGGGCCACCGCCGCCTCCTCGTCGAGGGTGCCGAAATCGCCGCGCCTGAGGATGAAGCGGAGCAGCGCCTCGACCGGCGTGCCCTGGCGCAGCAGGTCCGGCGGGATCGCGAAGAGGTCGGCGAAATGACGGTTCCAGACCAGCAGCCGCTCGTCACGGTCGAAGGCGCACACCGCGTCGGCCAGGGAATCGAACACCGCGCCCAGCAGCTCGGACGCCGGGGTCGGCGCCGGCGCATCGGGCGCGACCGGGGGGAGCGCAGCGGACGGCGGTGCCGCCGGCACCATCCGGGCCGCGCACAGCACGGTTCCCGCCGGGCCGTCGTCGAGCAGGGACAGGGCGACCCAGCCGTCGTCGCGCTCGCACAGGGGCACCGCGGCGCCCGCCGCCAACGCCGCGACCAGCTCCGCCCCCCCGCGCCCGGCGGGATCGACGAGCGCGCCGTCCGCCAACAGCGCGTCGAGCAGGGCCGCCGGCCCGCCCGCGCCCGCGGCAGGGCCTCCCGCGGTCCCGCCTGCGGCACCGAAGGGCGGCGTCGCCCGGACCAGGCGTCCCCCGGCGTCGAAGCGCGCCTGCCCCGCACCCGTCATCACCCGCCGCGTCCCTTGCGCATCGCGCCGCCCAACCCGTTGCAGGAACACCATACCCGCGCAACGCGCCGGGGCAAAGCGCGAGACGTCGCTAACCCTCGGTGCGGCTTCGCGACTAGCATCGTCCCTTCGCATGCATCGCAATGACCCGGACCCCCTATGAGCGACCGACCGGCCAATCTCATTCACGCGCTCGACGACCGTCCGCCGGCGCGCACCACCGCGGTGCTCTCGCTGCAGCACCTCGTGCTGGCGCTCCTGTTCATGATCTATCCGGTGATCCTGGCGACGGAGCTGGGCGTCGACCGCGACACCACGGCCAGCATGGTGGCGATGGTGACCCTGGTGGCCGGCGTAGGCACCATCCTTCAGGCCAGCCGGCTCGGGGCCGGGTTCCTCGGCGTCATCATCCCCAGCCCCATCGTGCTGCCCGCCCTGCTGGCCAGCGTGCGCGCCGCCGGCATCGGCGCCGCCTTCGGCACCCTGGTGGTGTGCGGCCTCCTGCAGATCGGGCTGGCCCGCCTGCTGCCGCGGTTGCGCAGCTACTTCCCGCCCGAGGTGTGCGGCGTGTCCGTGATGATGCTCGGCGTGTCGCTGATCGCCGGCGGCCTCGACCGCTTCACGGGCTTCGACCCGGCCGCGCGCAGCGTCGACGGTGCGGCGCTGGCCACCGGCCTGGCCACCCTGGTGGTGATCCTGGCCCTCACCGTGTGGGCCAAAGGACCGCTGCGCCTCTACGCCGTGCTGGTCGGCTGCGCGTCGGGCTGCCTGGCCGCGTGGGCGATGGGCCTGATCGACCCGGTGGCCCTGGCCGCGGTGTCCGACGCCCCGCCGCTGGCCCTGCCGCGGCCGGTGCTGCCCGACTTCTCCTTCAGCCTGGCGATCCTGCCGCCGCTGCTGATCGTCACCGTGATCAGCATGATGGACACCGTCGGCGCCATCATCACCCTGGACAAGATGAACACCGCGCACTGGGCGCGCACCGACATGCGCGTGTTGAGCCGCGGGCTGATGGCCGACGGCGCCATGAGCACGCTGGCCGCCGCCAGCGGAACCCTGACCGTCGGCTTCTCGTCCGCCAACATCGGCCTCGAGTTCGCCAGCGGCGTGACCGCGCGGATCGTCGGCGTGGCGACCGGGGCGCTGCTGGTGGTGGCCGCCTTCGTGCCCAAGCTGACGATGGCCCTGATCCTGATGCCGCCGCCGGTGATCGGCGCGGTGCTGCTGTTCACCGCCGCCTGCCTGATCACCGCGGGCATGGAGCTGATCATGTCGCGCCTGCTGAATGAGCGGCGGATGCTGATGATCGGCCTGTCGACGATCCTCGGCCTGTCGGTGGCGGCCCTGCCCGGCCTCTACCACGGCGTGCCGGCGTGGGCGGAGCCGCTGGTCGGCTCGGAACTGACGGTCGCCTCGATCGCCGCCCTGCTGCTCAACATCCTCTTCCGCATCGGCGTCGTGCAACGGGCGACCGTCACCCACCGCCCCGGGGAGACGCCGCTGCACGACGTCTACGAGTTCATGGACCGCCAGGGCGCCGCGTGGGGGGCCCGGCGCGACGTCGTGCAGCGGGCCACCCTGGGCCTGGTGGAGGCGCTGGAGACGCTCGGCCACGGCGGGCTGGCCCGCGGCCCGGTGGCGGTGACCGCCGCCTTCGACGAGCTGAACCTCGACCTGCGCCTGGCCTACGACGGTCCGCCCCTGCCGCTGGGAGCGGGCGCTGTCGACCTCCAGTCGCTGGTCGACTCCGACGACGACGGCGCCATCGACGCCGCCATGCGGTCGGTGTCGGTCGGGCTCATCACCCGCTCCGCCGACCGCGTCGCCTGTTCCGCCGGCGGCGGCCGGGCGACGATCCTCCTCCACTACGACCACTGATCCGATCCGCGAGTCCCCGGCCGGCGCGGGCGGCGGTCAGGCGGCGGTCAGGCGGCCTGCAGGCGGTCCTCGGCCATCCGGTCGGCGGCCACATGGGTGGCCACCCCGTCGTGCGCGGCGCGGGCGAACACCGCGCCCAGGGTGCGTTCGATCCGCTCCACATGGGCGTAGGCGCGCGCGCGGTCGTAGGCGCCCGCCCGTTCGTGGTGGACGTTGATGAGTCCCCCGGCGTTGACGATGTAGTCGGGGGCGTAGAGGATCCCGCGCGCGGCCAGCCGGGCGCCGTGGCGTGGCGCGGCCAGCTGGTTGTTGGCCGACCCCGCCACCACCGCCACCCGGAGCCGCTCCGCCGTGTCGTCGTCGACGACGGCGCCCAGCGCGCAGGGGGCGAAGACGTCGGCCTCCACGTCGTAGATCTCGTGCGCCACCACCGCGGTCGCGCCGAACTCCCGGACCGCCCGCGCGACGCTGCCCGGCCGGATGTCCGTGACGAACAGCCGCGCACCGTCCTCCCGCAGCCGCCGGCAGAGATGGTAGCCGACATGGCCCAGCCCCTGCACGGCGACGCTCAGCCCCTCCAGCGTGTTGCGGCGCAGCCGGTGGTTCACCGCCGCGTGGATGCCGCGCCACACGCCATGGGCGGTGGCCGGCGACGGATCCCCGCCGCCGCCGCTCAGCCCGGCGACGTGGGGCGTCTCGCGCCGCACCTCCTCCATGTCGTCGGGCGCGGTGCCGACGTCCTCGGCGACGACGTAGCGCCCGCCCAGGCGGTCGACGGCACGGCCCAGGGCGCGCATGAGCGCGGGTGACTTCGGGCGCGCCGGATCGGCGAGCACCACCGATTTGCCGCCGCCGTAGGGCAGATCCGCCATGGCGGCCTTGTAGGTCATGCCACGCGACAGCCGCAGGACGTCGGTCAGCGCCGCCCCCTCGTCGCCGTAGTGCCAGTAGCGGCAACCGCCCAGCGCCGGGCCGCGACGGGTGTCGTGGATCGCGATGATGGCCTTCAGGCCGGTGCCGGGGTCGCTGACGAAGACGACCTGTTCATGCCGGTCGAACCCCTCCGCCTCGAAAACGGGCATGCGCAACCTCCTTGTGCAGGCCGCCCGCGCCGTGCGCAGCGCTGCGGCGAATTGTCCCTGCACTAGGTATTTGGTGGGATTGACGGGATTCAATGAATCGGGCAGACAGTCGCCCAAAGAAGACCGGATGTGGCCAGAAAGATCAGGCGGCCGCACCAACCGTTCACCCTTGGCCCGCCAAAGCGCAACTTCGGTAGCCGGCCCCTCCGCGCGGGGCACTCCGGGGTGATGGCGCGGCGTCGCCCGGCCCGGCGGCACCCCCCGCGGGGTACCCCCGCCGGCCAGGGGTCCATGTTTTGCATGGACATGGCGGAATCGATCCCCATCTGGGGACACCGCATGTCGAGGAGGACCATCATGAGCGATGCTGTGCGGCACACACGCCATGCCGCGTGGCGGGACGCCATCGCCCTCCTGGGCGACCGGATGGAGAGCGCGCGCCAGGCGGTGGAGCGCCAGGACGCCTCCGGCCGGGCCGTTCTGGAACGCACGCTCGACACGCTGCGGGGCCAGCGGAACCGCGCCATGGCGCGGGTGGAGGCGGCCCGCCAGGCCAGCGAGGACGGCTGGCCGTTCGCCCGGGCCCACGCCGAGCAGGCGATCACCGATCTCGCCGCGGCGCTGGACGAGATCGAGGCCTCGGTGTCCCGCGCCGCCGCCTGACCATCCGGTTGCCGAGACGATTCGCGGTATTACCAATTCGCGAAAAGCTCTGTTCCATTTTTGAAATTGCTGTATACGGAAGGGGGAGCCGGCCAACATAACGTGGCCGGAAAACCAGTCTTCGCTAATGGAACGGGGTCCCCATGGCGGCATCGGCGGCGGATCATCGCCTGTTCGGCGTCGGTGTGCGCAGGCGTGTCCCCGACGGCCCGAGCGGCCGCCGTTCCAGGCGCCAGGCCCTGGTTCCCCCCAACAATCGATGATCACGGAGGAAAGTCATGCGGATCGTGCTCGCCGCCGTTGCGGCGCTCGGGTTGATGAGCGGCACCGCGCTGGCCCAGAAGCCCATCCTCATCAAGTTCAGCCACGTCGTGGCCGACAGCACGCCCAAGGGCCAGGGCGCGCTGATGTTCCAGAAGCTGGTGGATGAGCGCCTGGGCGGCAAGGTCAAGGTCGAGGTCTACCCGAACTCCCAGTTGTTCGGCGATTCCAAAGAGATGGAGGCGCTCGCGCTGGGCGACGTGCAGTTGATCGCGCCGTCGCTGTCGAAGTTCGACCGCTACACCAAGCAGCTCCAGGTCTTCGACCTGCCGTTCCTGTTCCAGGACATCCAGGCGGTCGACCGCTTCCAGGGCAGCGAGACCGGCAAGAAGCTGCTGAAGACGATGGAGAAGAAGGGGTTCATCGGCCTCGGCTACTGGCACAACGGCATGAAGCAGCTGTCCGCCAACACCAAGCTGCTGACGCCCGAGGACGCCTCCGGCCAGAAGTTCCGCGTGCAGAATTCCGACGTCCTGGTCGCCCAGTTCCAGGCGGTCGGCGGCGTGCCGCAGAAGATGGCGTTCGCCGAAGTCTACCAGGCACTGCAGACCGGCACCGTCGACGGCGCCGAGAATCCCTGGTCGAACATCTACTCGCAGAAGTTCTTCGAGGTTCAGAAGTACATCACGGAGTCGAACCACGGCGTGCTCGACTACATGGTGGTGACCAACACCGATTTCTGGACCGGCCTGCCGGACGACGTCCGCGGCCAGCTCGAGACGATCATGGCCGAGGTGACGACCGCCGTGAACAAGATGGCGGACGACATCAACATGCGCGACAAGCAGCGCATCGCCGAGAGCGGCAAGACCGAAATCCTCCAGCTCACCGCGGACCAGCGCCAGGCGTGGGTCAAGGCCATGCAGCCGGTGTGGAAGCAGTTCGAAGGTGACATCGGCGCCGAGGTCATCGAGGCGGCGCAGACCGCCAACGGCTCGTAACGCCGCCGCCGCTGCGACCAACAAACCGACGGGGAGCCTGGTGGGCACGATGTTCGGGCGACTGTTCGCTCGCCTGGAGGAGGCGATCATCGCCCTCCTCCTGGCCGGGATGACGCTGCTGACCTTCACCCAGGTCGTGCTGCGCTATGGCTTCAACTCCGGCGTGCTGTGGGCGCTGGAGGCGACGACGTACATGTTCGGTTGGCTGGTGCTGATCGGCATCTCCTACGGCGTCCGCGTCAGCGCCCACATCGGCATCGACATGGTCGTGAAGCTGGTGCCGCCCTACGCCCGGCGGATCGCCGGGCTGGCCGCGGTGGTCCTCAGCATGCTCTACGCCGTGCTGATGGCCTACGGCAGCTACGTCTACATCGAGAAGCTGCACACCATCGGCGTCGAGGCGCAGGACATCCCGGTCCAGCGCTGGCTGCTGGACATCATCCTGCCCATCGGCTTCGGCCTGCTGTTCATCCGTCTGGGGCAGGTCCTGGTCGGCATCCTCACCGGGCGGCGCGAGGGCTTCGAGCTGGCCGACGAGGCCGGCGACCTGCTGCGCGAGCAGGGGCTGGCCGCCAAGGACGTGGAGGCCGGGCGATGACCACCACGTTCCTGTTCGTGGCGCTGTTCGTCTTCCTCTTCATGGGAATGCCGATCGCCATCGCGCTCGGCCTCTCGTCGCTTCTGACCCTGGTGTTCTTCGCCCAGGATTCCCTGGCCTCGCTGGCCATCAAGTTCTGGCAGACGACCGAAGCCTACACCCTTCTGGCCATCCCCTTCTTCATCCTGGCCGGCTCGTTCATGACCACCGGTGGCGTGGCCCGCCGCATGATCAATTTCGCGGTGGCCTGCGTCGGCCATCTCCACGGCGGCCTCGCCATCGCGTCGGTGCTGGCCTGCATGCTGTTCGCCGCGGTGTCCGGCTCCTCGCCGGCGACGGTGGTGGCGGTCGGCTCCATCGTCATCGCCGGCATGGTGCGCACCGGCTACACCAAGGAATTCGCGGCCGGCGTGGTGTGCAACGCCGGCACGCTGGGCATCCTGATCCCGCCGTCCATCGTCATGGTGGTCTACGCCGCGGCGACCGAAAGCTCGATCGGCCGCCTGTTCATGGCCGGCATCATCCCCGGCGCCGTGCTCGGCCTGATGCTGATGGTGGCGATCTACATCGCCGCCCGGGTCAAGGGCCTGCCGCGCCAGCCGCGGGCCAGCCTGCGCGAGGTGGTGAGCAGCGGCGCCGACGCGGTCTGGGGGCTGCTGCTCATCGTCATCATCCTCGGCGGCATCTACGGCGGCATCTTCACCCCGACCGAGGCGGCCGCGGTGTCCGCGGTCTACGCCGGACTCGTGGCGCTGTTCATCTACCGCGACATGAAGTTCCGCGACCTGCCCAAGGTGCTGACCGACAGCGGCCGTGTCACCGTCATGCTGCTGTTCATCATCGCCAACGCCTTCCTCTTCGCCCATGTGCTGACGACCGAGCAGATCCCGCAGGCCATCGCGCGCGAGATCACCGACGCGGGGCTGAGCCAGTGGCAGTTCCTGCTGGCGGTCAACATCATCCTGCTGGTCGCCGGCAACTTCATGGAGCCCTCGGCCATCGTGCTGATCCTCGCGCCGATCCTCTTCCCCATCGCCATGGAGCTGGGCATCGACCCCATCCATTTCGGCGTCATGATGGTGGTGAACATGGAGATCGGCATGGTCACGCCGCCGGTCGGCCTCAACCTCTTCGTGACCGCCGGGGTGACCGGGATGAGCATATCCCACGTCGTCCGCGCGGCGTTTCCCTGGCTGATGATCCTGCTGGCCTTCCTGGTGCTGGTCACCTACGTTCCGTTCATCTCCACGTTCCTGCCGGACCTGATGTTCGGCAAGGACACCTTCGCCCACTGACGCCGTGCGGGCGGCGCCCCGACGGGCGCCCCCACCGGCGGCTTCCGGAACCGGCCATGGCCAGCATCGGCGAAGCCCTGACCGCGGCGCTCGACCATCATCTCGCCGGGCGCCTGGCCGAGGCGGAGATCCTCTACGGCCGCATCCGCGCCGCCGACCCCGCCCAGCCCGGCGCCCTCCACATGCTGGGGGTGCTGCACGCCCAGACCGGCCGGTTGGCCAGCGCCGACGCCCTGCTGTGCCGCGCCGTCGCCGTCGCCCCCGACCTCGCCGACCACCACGCCAACCTGGCGGCGGCGCAGCGCGCCCAAGGCCGCCTGCCGCTGCAGCCGCTGCGCCGCGCCGCCCGGCTCGCCGCCACCCCGGAACGCCTGTTCGAGCTGGCCAATGCGCTCGGCCCGGCGGGCCGCGGCGGCGAGGAGGCGGCGTGCCTGCGCGACGCCCTGGCGCTGGGTCCCGACCTCAGCGGCCCCTGGGTCAACCTGGGTGCCCAGGCCCTGGAGCGTGGCGCGCCGGCCGAGGCCGCGCCGTGCCTGGAGCACGCCGCCCGCCTGGCGCCCCCGTCACCCGCCCTGCACGCCAACCTCGGCCGGCTGCGCCACGCCCAGGACCGGCTGGAGGAGGCCGAGACGCATCTGCGCGCCAGCCTCGCCGCGGTGCCCGACCAGCCGCCGCTGCGGACCACGCTGTGGGCGGTGGAGAAGGCGCGCGGCCGGCGCCCCCACCACCACAGCCACGACGGGCAGGACGCCTTCGTGCACGAAGTGCTGCTGAACGGCCGCGCCTCCGGCGTGTTCGTCGACATCGGCGCCTTCGACGGGGCGACCTGGTCGAACACCCTGTTCTTCGAACGCCGCCTGGGGTGGACCGGGCTGTGCGTCGAGCCCTCGCCCACCTGGTTCCCCCTGCTGGCCGGCAACCGCGCCGTCCCCTGCCTGAACGTGGCCGTCGGCGACGCCGAGGGCGAGGCGGACTTCCTCGACGTCGTCGACGGCTTGGCGATGATGGGCGGCCTCGCCGCCGCCTTCACCCCGGAGCATCGCGCCTTCGTCGAGGCGGAATCGACGGTGCACCCGGTGCGCGTGCCGGTCCGCCGCCTGTCGACGATCCTGGCCGAGCAGGGGATCGCGCGCATCGACTACCTGTCGATCGACGCCGAGGGGGCCGAGGCGGCGATCCTCGATTCCCTCGACCCGCGCCGCGTCACCGTCGATGCCGTGACCCTGGAGAGCGCCCGCCCCGACCCCGCGCTGCGCGCCCGCATGGAGGCGCTGGGCTTCCGCTACGTCTGCCGCTTCGGCGGCGGGGACGAGGCCTATGTCCGGCGTTGACCACCCGGTCGCCCGATGACCGCCGCGTCGGTTCTCTTCGACCGCGCCATCGCCCTCCACCGCGACGGCCGGTGGGGCGAGGCGGCGACCCTGTACCGGCGGCTGGTGGCCGCGGCCCCCGCCCACCCGGGGTTGCTCGGCAACCTCGGCGCGGCCCTGGACTCCGGGGGCGATCCGGCGGCGGCGGTGCGCAGCCACGCCCGCGCCGCCCGGGCCGCCCCCGGCGAGCCCGCCCCATGGTTCAACCTGGGCAACGCCCGGCGCGCCGTGGGCGAGGACGCGGCGGCGCGCGCCGCCTTCCGCCGCGCCCTCGTCGCCCGCCCCGACCATCCCGGCGCCCTGCTCGCGCTGGGCGACCGCCTGCTCGCCGCCGACAGCCTGGCGGACGCCGCGGCGTGGCTGGGCCGCGCCGCCGCGTGCCAGCCGGGCAACGCCGCCACCCTGTACCGGCTGGGGCGCGCCCTCCAGCGGATGGGGCGGCCGGCCGCGGCGGCGGCGGCGCTGGGCGAGGCCCTGGCGGCCCGGCCCGACCTGCTGGCGGCGGCCGAGGCGTTGGCGGAGTGCCGCTTCCTGCTGGGCGACGTCGCGGCCGGCGCCGCCCAGTTCGCCCGCTACCAGGGTGCCGACTCCGCATGGCTGGCCAAGCTGAGGGTGCCCCGGGGAACGCCGGCGCTGCCGCCCGGGGGCGGGCTGCTGATGGTCGCCGATTCCGGCTTCGGCGACACCCTCCAGTTCGTGCGCTACGCCGCGTGGTTCGCGGCGCGCGGGCACCGCGTCACGGTCGAATGCCAGCCGGCGCTGACCCGGGTGGTGGGGCGCGCCGCCGGCGTCGCGGCGGTGGTGGCCATGGGCGGCGAGCGGCCGCCGTGTGATGCGGTGGTGCCGCTGCACAGCCTGATGCACCTGGCCGGCGCCACGCCCGCGGATCTCGCCCGCCACCTCCCCTGCCTGAGCGCCGAGCCGGCGCTGGCCGCGTCGTGGCGGCGGCGTCTCGACCGCGCCGCCGGCGGCGCCCTGGCGGTCGGGCTGGTGTGGGCCGGGGCCCCCGACGGCACCGCCAACCGCGGGCGCTCGCCCCGCCTGGCGCCGCTTCGTCCCCTGCTCGCCCTGCCCGGCGTGCGCGTCTTCGGGCTGCAGCTCGGCGACGGGCGGCGGGACCTCGACGGCATCGCACCGCCCACCGGGCTGGTCGATCTCGGCCCGGAGATCGGCGATTTCGCCGACACCGCGGCGATCCTCGATGGGCTCGACCTGCTGGTGACCTCGGACACCTCGGTCGCCCACCTCGCCGGCGGCATGAACCGGCCGATGTGGGTTGTGCTGCCGTTCGCGCCGGCCTGGCGGTGGGGCGCCGCGGGCGCCACCACGCCCTGGTATCCGGCCGCCCGGCTCTACCGCCAGCCGGCGCCGGGCGACTGGGGGTCCCCGGTCCGGCGGATCGCCGAGGACCTGGAACGCCTCGTTGCCGAGCGCGGCGGTGGGACTTAGACTGACGGGCCGCCCCGCCACCGGAGCCCCAAGCCGTGAGCGATTTCCTGCCCAGCGCCTGCCCCCACGACTGCCCCAGCACCTGCGCGCTGGAGGTGGAGCGCGTCGCTCCCGGCCGCATCGGCAAGGTGCGCGGCGCCGCCGCCAACACCTACACCGCCGGCGTGATCTGCGCCAAGGTGGCACGCTACGCCGAGCGGGTGCACAACCCCGACCGGGTGCTGACGCCGCGGCTGCGCACCGGGCCCAAGGGGTCGGGCCAGTGGGCGGAGATCGGCTGGGACGAGGCGCTGGACCGTGTCGCCGACGCCTTCCTGACGGCCGAGCGGCGGCACGGGGCGGAAGCGGTCTGGCCCTACTACTACGCCGGCACCATGGGCCTGGTGCAGCGCGGCTCGATCCAGCGGCTGCGCCACGCCAAGGGCTACTCGCGCCAGTACTCGACGGTCTGCGACACCCCGGCCAACATGGGCTGGCTGGCCGGCCATGGCGACATCCGCGGCGCCGACCCGCGGGAGATGGCCGAGAGCGACCTGATCGTGAACTGGGGCGGCAACCCGGTGGCCACCCAGGTCAACGTCATGACCCACGTCGCCCGCGCCCGCAAGGGCCGGGGCGCCAAGCTGGTCACCGTCGACCCCTACCGCACCGGCACGGCGGAGGTGTCGGACCTCCACCTGATGCCGCGGCCGGGCACCGACGGGGCGCTGGCCTGCGCGGTGATGCACGTGCTGTTCGCCGAGGGGCTGGCCGACCGCCCCTACCTGGAGCGCTACGCCGCGGGAACCGCGCGGCTGGAGACGCACCTGGCGTCCCGCACGCCGCAATGGGCCGCGGCCATCACCGGCGTGCCGGCCGCGGACATCGTCGCCTTCGCCCGGCTCTACGGCACCACCAAGCGCAGCTACCTGCGCATCGGTTACGGGCTGACCCGGGCCATCAACGGGGCGGCGCAGATGCACGCCGTGTCCTGCCTGCCGGTGGTCAGCGGGGCGTGGGCGCACCGCGGCGGCGGCGCGCTCTACTGTTCCAGCGGCATCTACCGCATCGACCGCACCCTGGCCGAGGGGCTCGACCGCCTCGACCCGACGGTGCGGGCGCTGGAGCAGACCCGCATCGGCGCCGTCCTGACGGGCGACCCGGACGCCCTGAAGGGCGGCCCGCCGGTGACCGCCATGCTGGTGCAGAACACCAACCCCGCGGCGATCTGTCCCGACCTCGGCCGGGTGGTCGAGGGGCTGAAGCGCGACGACCTGTTCGTCGCGGTGCACGAGCAGGTGATGACGGACACCGCGCGCCTCGCCGATCTGGTGCTGCCGGCCACCACCTTCCTGGAGCACGACGACCTCTACCGCGGCGGCGGCCAGATGCACATCCTGGTGGGGCGCAAGGTCATCGAGCCGCTGGGCGAGGCGCGGGAGAACCACTGGGTCAACGCCGAGATCGCGCGGCGCGTCGGCGCCGAGCATCCCGGCTTCGCGATGACCGCGTGGCAGGTGGTCGACGCCATGCTGACGGCCTCCGGCCTGCCCGACGCCGACACCCTGCACGCCGAGCGCTGGCTGGACGTCCAGCCCGATTTCGAGACGTCGCATTTCCTCAACGGGTTCGCCTTTCCCGACGGGCGCTTCCGCTTCGCCCCGGACTGGGCGTCCCTGGGCCCGCTGGCGGGCTGCCCGGACCTGCCCGACCACATGGAGCCGGGCAGCCCCGCCGACGCCGAGCACCCGTTCCGCCTGATCACCCCGCCGGCCCGCCAGTTCCTCAACACCAGCTTCAACGAGACCCCCACGGCGCGGGCGCGCGAGGGGCGGCCGACCGCCCTGCTCCACCCCGACGACTGCGCGGCGCTGGGCATCGGCACGGGCACGGCGGTGCGGCTGGGCAACGCGCTGGGCGCGCTGACGGTGCACGCCCGGCCCTTCGACGGGGTGCAGCGCGGCGTCGTGGTGGTCGAGGGGATCTGGGACAACGCCAGCTTCCCCGACGGCCTGGGCATCAACGCCCTGACCTCGCCAACGCCGGTGCCGCCGGCCGGCGGCGCAGCCTTCCACGACACCGCGGTGTGGGTGCGGGCGGCGTAGCCGCTACGCCGGGCTATCGCCGCAGACGCGGTTGCGGCCGGCGCCCTTGGCGGCGTAGAGCGCGGCGTCGGCACGGCGCACCAACTCCCCAAGGGCCTCGGCGGGGCGGTGCTGGGCGGCGCCGATCGACAGGGTCACCGTGCCGTAGGACACGTTGCGCGCCTTGTTGACGATCTGGCGCGAGCCGACGGTGGCGCGGATCTGCTCGGCCACCTTCAGGGCGTTCTCCAGCGCCGTGCGCGGCAGGATGATGGCGAACTCCTCGCCGCCGAAACGGGTGGCGGTGTCACGGCCCTTGATGCACTCCGTCAACAGCCGGGCGACCAGCCGCAGCACGTGGTCGCCGACCAGGTGCCCATGGGCGTCGTTGAAGGACTTGAAATGGTCGATGTCGACCATCAGCAACGACAGCGGCTGGCCGTCGGCCGCGGCTTCCTGGGCGGCGGTGGCCAGCGCCACGTCGAAGGCCTTGCGGTTGCCGATGCCGGTCAGCCCGTCGGTCATCGCCTCCCGCCGCGCCGTGTCGAGGCTGACCCGCATCTCCGCCAACTGCTGGCCGGAATCGAGGAGCTGCGACTGCAGGCGCGTCTGCCGGTCGACGATGGCGGAGGTCTCCGCGGCGATGGCCGCGACCATGGCGCGCAGGTCCTCCAGCGACATCGGCTGCTCCAGGTCGCCCCGAAAGCCCGCCAGGGCGGTGCCGTACCGCGTCGTCTCCGTGCCCACGGTGCCCAGCATCTCCAGGATCTTGCCCAGCGCGACGCGGGCGCGTTCGCTGGTTTCCCGGATCGCCTGGGCCTCGGCGTCGAGGGTGAAGAAGCGTTTGAACAGCTCGTCGCAATGGAGTTGGCTGAGCCCGCCCCCGTCCCTGCGCGCCAGGTCGATGGCCCGCGCCAGATCCGGGAACTGACCGCTGAAATAGGCGTACCACAGCGTGAAGTTCTCGGGGTTGGCCGGCAGGCCGTCGGCCTGCATGCGGTCCATGGCCTGCTGGGCCAGCGCGCCGGCCCGCTTCACATCCTCGCTGTAGGACATCTTGCCGCCCTCCCGCCGGGCGCCGGCCACGCGGCGCCGCCGTGACGCTACCCGGGCAACAGGAGGTTCTTCAAGCGCCCCGTCAGTAGCACTGGCCCACCGAGTCGTCGGCGCAGACCCGCTTGCCGTCGATCCAGGTCGCCCCCGACAGGTCGGCGCGGCGCAGGTCGGCGCCGCGCAGCTTGGCGCCGGTGAAGTCGGCGCCCTTCAACGTCGCGTCCACCAGCTTGGCGTTGCGCAGGTCGGCGGCGCGGAAGCTCGCGCCGGCCAGATTGGCGCGGGTGAAGTCGGCCTCGATCAGGCGGGCTCCGTCGAAGGTCACGCGGGGCAGGTCCGCGCTGACGAACTTGCCGCGGTACCCGTCGGCCCCGGTCAGGTCGGCCCCCTCCATGCGGGCACGCTGGAACGTCGCGTCGCGCAGCATGGCGGCGGTCAGGTCGACGCCGACGAGGTCGCGGCCGTCGAAGTAGCAGCGCCGCCAGTTCACTTCAGGTTGTGCCGGATCGGTGCATTCCGCCGCCGCCGGGACCGCCGCGAGCAGCGTCGCCGCCAGGACGGCGGCCATGACAGAAGTCCTTTTCATGGGACTAGACATAGGCGACGGCGCGGCGATTGCCAATCCGAAAAGGGTACTCATCCCAGCCGGGAGGCGGTCGGCCGCAGGGCGATGGCCCGGCCCGCCATCGCCGGCCGGGGGAGCCCGGCCTGGGCCGCCGCCACCGCGTCCAGGCGCCCGCGCACCGCCTCCGGCAGAGCGGCGGCGCGCCGGTCGGCAAGGTCCACGTGCAGCAGCATGAACTCCGCCGTGGCGGCGAGGAAGCCGTCGTCGGCATGGAGCATCTCGTGGAACAGGTGCACCCGCTTGCCGTCCACGCCGAGCAGGCGCGACGCGAACCGCAGGCGGTCGCCCTGGGTCACCTCGCGCAGGTATAAGAGGTGCGCCTCCACGACGAACATCGACCCCGCCCCGGATTCGGCGTAGGCGCGCCCGATCCCGAAATGGTCGAGCACCGCATCGGTGGCGTGGTCGAACGCCAGCAGGTAGTAGGCCACGTTCATGTGGCCGTTGTAGTCGATCCACTCGGGCAGGACGGTCGCCCGGTGGAGGTCGAGGGGGCTGGTGGCGGTCATGGCGGCACGATACGCGACCCCGCCCCGCCTGGGAACCGGTCTCCGCTCCGGCCCCGCGGCCGGCGTGCGGAATGGCGCGGGTGCGACACTTTGTTCACCCGTCGGGAATGGCGCGAACGGGCGTGGCCGTCCGGAACGGACGCACTATCTCTTTAGAGCGATTATAAACAGCGCCCTTTACCGCATGGCGCGGCGGAGGTACGCTCAATCGTAGGCCTGACGAACTGTCTCGGGAGGAACAAATGGATGGCATCACGGATGGCGGCGCCGGCAAGTGCCCATTCACCGGTGGCCGGAAAGCCCGGAAAAACACACAATGGTGGCCTGAACAGCTTGATATCTCCGTGCTCCATCGCAACGGTCCGAAGTCGGACCCGATGGGCAAGGACTTCGACTACACGAAGGAGTTCAAGAGCCTCGATCTGAACGCGGTGATCGAGGACCTCAACAGGGTGATGACCGATTCGAAGGATTGGTGGCCGGCCGATTTCGGCCACTACGGCGGCCTGATGATCCGCCTGGCCTGGCACAGCGCCGGCACCTACCGCATCACCGACGGGCGCGGTGGCGCCGGCGCCGGCCAGCAGCGCTTCGCGCCGCTGAACAGCTGGCCCGACAACGCCAACCTCGACAAGGCGCGCCGCCTCCTCTGGCCGATCAAGCAGAAGTACGGGCGCAAGATCTCCTGGGCCGACCTGATGGTGCTCGCCGGCAACGTCGCCCTGGAATCCATGGGCTTCAAGACCTTCGGCTTCGCCGGCGGCCGTGCCGACGTGTGGGAGCCCGAGGAGCTCTACTGGGGTCCCGAGGGCACCTGGCTCGGCGACGAGCGCTACAGCGGCGAGCGCCAGCTCGAGGAGCCGCTGGCGGCGGTGCAGATGGGCCTGATCTACGTGAACCCGGAAGGACCGAACGGCAACCCGGACCCCGTCGCGGCGGCCAAGGACATCCGCGAGACCTTCTACCGCATGGCGATGAACGACGAGGAGACGGTGGCGCTGATCGCCGGCGGCCACAGCTTCGGCAAGACCCACGGGGCCGGCGACCCGTCGCTGCTCGGTCCGGACCCCGAGGGCTCGGCCATCGAGGACCAGGGGCTGGGCTGGAAGAGCGGCCACGGCACCGGCTTTGGCGCCGACGCCATCACCGGCGGCCCGGAGGTCACCTGGACGCAGACTCCGACCCGGTGGAGCAACCTGTTCTTCAAGAACCTGTTCGAGAACGAGTGGGAGCTGACGAAGAGCCCGGCCGGCGCCTACCAGTGGCAGGCCAAGAACGCCGAGGCGACGATTCCCGACGCGCACGACCCGTCGAAGAAGCGTCTGCCGACGATGCTGACCACAGACCTGTCGCTGCGGCTCGATCCCGAATACGAGAAGATCTCGCGGCGCTTCTACGAGAACCCGGAGCAGTTCGCCGACGCGTTCGCCCGGGCCTGGTTCAAGCTCACCCACCGCGACATGGGGCCCATCCAGCGTTACCTCGGGCCGCAGGTCCCGCAGGAGACCCTGCTCTGGCAGGACCCGATCCCGGCGCTCGACCATGAGGTGGTCGGCGACCAGGACGTCGCCGCGCTGAAGGCGAAGATCCTGGGCTCCGGCCTGTCGGTGTCCGACCTGGTCTCCACCGCGTGGGCGTCGGCCTCGACCTTCCGCGGCTCCGACAAGCGCGGCGGCGCCAACGGGGCGCGGGTCCGGCTCGCCCCCCAGAAGGACTGGGAGGTCAACGATCCGCCCCGGCTCGCCAGGGTGCTGGCGACCCTGGAGGGCATCCAGGCCGCGTTCAACGGTGCCCAGAGCGGCGACACGAAGGTCTCGATCGCCGACCTGATCGTGCTCGGCGGCTGCGCGGCGGTCGAGAAGGCGGCGGCGGATGCCGGCGTCGCCGTGACCGTTCCCTTCACCCCCGGCCGGATGGACGCCACCCAGGACCAGACTGACGTGGACTCCTTCCAGGCCTTGAAGCCGCGGGCCGACGGTTTCCGCAACCACCTCAGCGGGCAGCAGTTCATGATGCCCGAGGAGGCCCTGGTGGACCGGGCGGAGCTGCTCAATCTGACCGCCCCGGAGATGACGGTGCTGGTCGGGGGCCTGCGCGTCCTCGGCGCGAACGCCGGCGGCGCGCCCCATGGCGTGCTGACCGACCGGCCGGGCGTCCTGACGAACGACTTCTTCGCCAACCTGCTCACCATGGAGACGGAGTGGCAACCCGCCTCCGATGGCACCTACGAGGGCCGGGACCGCACGACGAGGGAGCTGAAGTGGCGGGCGACTCGGGTCGACCTGATCTTCGGCTCGCATTCGCTGCTCCGCGCCCTGGCGGAAGTCTACGCCTGCTCCGATTCGCTGGAGAAGTTCGTCGGTGACTTCGTGGCGGCCTGGACCAAGGTGATGAACGCCGACCGCTTCGACCTGGAACGGCGGCTGCACTAGGCCCGGCCACGTCGGGCGCCGGACGCACGGCGGTGGAAACGGGGGGTGTGGCCGATGACGGTCACACCCCCTTTTCGCTCCGCCCCCCGCCGGCGGGCCGGCGTCACACGCTGAAGTACTTGGCCCTGGGGTGCAGGATGACGATGGCGGACGTGCTCTGCTCCGGGTGGAGCTGGGATTCGTCCGACAGCTCCACGCCGATGCGCCCGGCGTCGAGCAGCGCCAGCAGCTGGTCCTGATCCTCGACCCGCGGGCAGGCGGGGTAGCCGAAGGAATAGCGCGAGCCGCGGTAGGCCTGCTGCAACAGCTTCTCCTTGTCGCGCGAATCCTCCGCCGCGAAGCCCAGCTCGGCGCGGGCGCGGGCGTGGACGTACTCGGCCATCGCCTCGGTCATCTCGACCGACAGGCCGTGGAGGTAGAGGTAGTCCTGGTAGCGGTTCTCGGCGAACCAGTCGCGCGCGACCTCCGACACGTGCTGGCCCATGGTCACCACCTGCAGGCCGATGACGTCGCGCTCCCCGGAGTCGACGTCGCGCACGAAGTCGGCGATGCACTCGCCGTCCTCCCTGGCCTGGCGCGGCAGGGAGAACCGGGCCACCTCGCGCTCACCGTCCTCGGCGAAGAGGATGAGGTCGTTGCCCTCGCCGGCCGCCTTCCAGTAGCCGTAGACGGCCTGCGGGCGCAGGATCTGCTCCTGGGCGCACTGGCGCAGCAGGCGGTCGAGGATCGGCCGCAGCTCCTTGCGCGACCACTCCATGAACTGCTCCAGGGTGCGGCCGTCCTTCCGGAAGCCCCACTGGAGCTGGTAGAGCATGCGTTCGTTCAGGTAGGTCACCAGGGTCTTGAGCGGCACCTGCTCCAGCACCCGCGGCCCCCAGAACGGCGGCGCCGGCACCGCCACGCCCTCGCCCAGGCGGGCGCGCCGCGCCCGCGCCTGGCCGAGGTCGGGCGGCGCGGTGGCCGCCTCGGCGGCCTGCCCCAGCTTGCGCCGCTGGTTGGTCGGCTTGCCCTTGCGCTTGACCTGCTGGATGGCGAGGTGGTTGTCGAAGGCGCCGCTCACCACCCGGTCCATCAGCGAGAGCCCGTCGAAGGCGTCGCCGGCGTAGGCCACCCGGCCGCTGCCGTAGGCCGCGACGCAGTCGTCCTCGACGTAGCCCCGGGTCAGCGCGGCACCGCCCAGGAACACCGGCACGTCCAGCCCTTCGCGGGTCATCTCGGCCAGGTTCTCGCGCATCACCACGGTCGACTTCACCAGCAGGCCCGACATGCCGATGGCGTCCGCCTTGTGCTCCTTGGCGGCCTGGATGATGGCGGTCACCGGCTGCTTGATGCCGAGATTGACCACCTTGTAGCCGTTGTTGGTGAGGATGATGTCGACCAGGTTCTTGCCGATGTCGTGGACGTCGCCCTTCACCGTGGCCAGCACCATGATGCCCTTCTCCTGGCCCTCCACCTTCTCCATGTGGGGTTCCAGATAGGCCACCGCCGCCTTCATGGTCTCGGCCGACTGCAGTACGAAGGGAAGCTGCATCTTGCCCGCGCCGAACAGCTCGCCCACCACCTTCATGCCGTCGAGCAGCAGCGTGTTGATGATCTCCAGCGGCGCGTGGGTCTCCATCGCCTTCTTGAGGTCGTCGTCGAGGCCGGTGCGGTCGCCGTCGATGATGCGCTGCTTCAGGCACTCCTCGATGGTCTCGGGCCGCACCTTCTTCTTGGCGTCGGCGGCCTTGCGGCCCTCGAACAGGGCGATGAAGGCCTGAAGCGGGTCATAGCCCTCGGCCCGGCGGTCGAAGATCAGGTCCTCGGCCACTTTGACCTCGGCCTCGGGGATCTGGTGCAGCGGCCGGATCTTGGTGACGTGGACGATGGCGCCGGTCATGCCGCGCCGCACCGCGTGGTCGAGGAACACCGAGTTCAGGACGTGGCGCGCCGCCGCGTTGAGGCCGAAGGAGACGTTGGAGAGGCCGAGGATGATCTGGCAGTCCGGCATCGCCTGCGACAGCGCCTCGATGCCGTCCAGAGTCCAGACCGCCAGCTTGCGGTCGTCCTCGTTGCCGGTGGCGATGGTGAAGGTCAGCGGGTCGAACAGAAGGTCGGCGGGGTCCAGGCCGTACTCGTCCACCGCCATGGCGTAGAGCCGCCTGGCGATCGCCAGCTTGCGCTCCGGCGTCTTCGCCATGCCCTCCTCGTCGATGGTCAGGGCGATCACCGCGGCGCCGAACTTCTTGGCCAGCGCCAGGCGCTGGCGGGCCGGCTCCTCGCCGTCCTCGAAATTGATCGAGTTCAAGATCGCCTTGCCGCCGTAGAGCTGGAGCGCCTGCTCCAGCACCGGCAGCTCGGTCGAATCGACGACCAGCGGGGCGGTGACGGAGCCGCGGAAGCGCGCCATCACCTCGGTCATCTCCGCGACCTCGTCGCGCCCGACGAAGGCGGTGCAGACGTCCAGCGCGTGGCTGCCCTCCTTCACCTGCTCGCGCGCCATGTCGACGCAGCCGTCCCAGGCGTGCCGCTCCTGCAGCTCGCGCCACTTCTTCGAGCCGTTGGCGTTGCAGCGCTCGCCGATGGCGAAGAAGGCGTTCTCCTGGCGCAGCGTCACCTGGCTGTAGAGCGACGACACCGCCGGCACCCAGTGGACGGTGCGGCCCCGCGGCGCGGGGCGGTGCGCGCCGGCCGGCGCCAGCCGGCGCAGCGCCGCGTCGGCGGCGGCGATGTGCGGCACGTTGGTGCCGCAGCAGCCGCCCACCATGTTGACGCCGTCCTCGGCGACGAAGCGCTCCAGCCACACCGCGAAGTCCTCGGCGCGCAGCGGGTAATGGGTCTTGCCGTCCACCAGCTCGGGCAGGCCGGCGTTGGGCTGCACCGAGATCAGCCCGGGCCAGTTCTGGGCCAGCCAGCGCACGTGCTCGCCCATCTCCAGCGGCCCGGTGGCGCAGTTGAGGCCGAGCAGCGGCACGTCCAGCGCCCGGATGGCGGTGGCCGCGGCGGCGATGTCGGTGCCCACCAGCAGCGTCCCGGTGGTCTCCACCGTCACCTGCACGAAGACCGGCGTGTCCGTGCCGGCCTCGCTGCGCGCCCGCTTGACGCCGTTGACCGCGGCCTTGATCTGCAGCGGGTCCTGGCAGGTCTCGATCAGGATGGCGTCGCAGCCCCCGGCGATCTGCCCGGTGGCCTGGACGTAGAAGGACTCCTCGAGCGGCGGGTAGGCGATGTGGCCCAGGCTGGGCAGCTTGGTGCCCGGGCCGATGGAGCCCAGGACGAAGCGGTCGCGCCCGTCGCCGAAGCTCTCCGCCGCCTCGCGGGCCAGCTCCACGGCGCGCTTGTTGATCTCGAACGCCTTGTCCTGCAACCCGAACTCGCCCAGCGTGACCGGCGACGCCCCGAAGGTGTCGGTCTCGACCATGTCGGCGCCGGCCTCGAAATAGCCGCGGTGGATGTCGCGGACGATGTCGGGGCGCGACAGGGGCAGGATGTCGGTGCAGTTCTCGTGCCCCCAGAAATCCGCCTCGACGTCGAGGTCAATGGCCTGGATGCGGCTGCCGAAGCCACCGTCGCACAGGAGGACGCGGTCACGGAGGGAATCGAGGATGTGCGGCATGGGACTGTCGTTCGCTTTCCGTTTCGAGGCGGGTCGTTGGTGGCGTCTCAGCCGGGTCCGGCGCGGCGGTGCGGCGTCGCTCAGCCCGCCGCAGCGGCGCCCTGCCTGGCCTTGACGCCGAGCATGCGGCAGATGGCGATGGTCAGATCGGCGCGGTTCAGGGTGTAGAAGTGGAAGGCGTCGACGCCGTTCGCCTGCAACGCCTGGCACTGCTCGGCGGCGACGGTGGCGGCGACGAGCTGGCGGGTCTCCGGCTCGGCGTCCAGCCCCTCGAAGGTCGACGCCAGGCGCGCCGGCACCGCCGCCCCGCACAGCGCCGCGAACTCGCACGCCCGCGCGAAGTTGGTGATGGGCAGGATGCCCGGGACGATGGGCACCGCGATCCCCGCCGCCGCCGCGCTGTCGCGGAAGCGCAGGTAGGCGTCGTTGTCGAAGAAGAACTGGGTGATGGCGCGGGTCGCCCCGGCGTCCACCTTGCGCTTGAGATTGTCCAGGTCGAACGCCGGCGACGGGGCGGCGGGATGGGTCTCGGGGTAGGCGGCCACCGACACCTCGAAATCCCCGACGCGCCGCAGACCGGCGACCAAGTCGACGGCGTAGTCGTAGCCGCCGGGGTGCGGCGTGTAGGACGCCGCGGCCCCGCCCTCGCCTTCCGGGGGGTCGCCGCGCAGCGCCACGATGTGGCGGATGCCGGCGTCCCGGTAGGTGCGGGCGATGGCATCGATCTCGGCCCGGGTGGCACCGACGCAGGTGAGGTGGGCGGCGGCGGGAATGCCGGTCTCGCGCTGGATCCGGCACACGGTGTTGTGGGTGCGCTCGCGGGTCGAGCCGCCCGCCCCGTAGGTGACGGAGACGAAGGCGGGGGCCAGGGGGGCCAGGCGCTCGATGGCCAGCCACAGGCTCTGCTCCATCTTCTCCGTCTTGGGCGGGAAGAATTCGAAGCTGACGGACGGGGCGGCGGGCGTCATTCTGAGGCTCCGATGGTGGCGAGGACGGTCGGCGAGCGGCCGGCGGGGCGCGCCGCGGTGCGCACGGCCGGCCAGATCGAGACGGTGAGCGGGTCGCCGGCGAGATGGACCACCGCCGCGCTGTCGAGGCCGGCGCGCCGGCACCACTCCGCCACCTCCGCATCGGCGAAGCCGAGGCGGCGGTGGGCGTGGTCGGCGCGCAGAGCCTCCAGGGCGTGGGGCGCGAAGTCCACCACCAGAAGACGTCCGGCGGGGCGCAGCACCCGCGCCGCCTCCGCCACCACGTCGGCGGGGGATTCGGCGTAGTGCAGCACCTGGTGGATCACCGCCACGTCGTAGGACCCGGACGGAAAGGGCAACTGGTACATGTCGGCCTGGCGGACGTGGCAGTGGCGCAGCCCCGCCGCCTCGAGGTTGATGCGGGCGATCGACAGCATCTCCCGCGACTGGTCGACACCGACGGCGCGCTCGCAGCGCGGCCCCAGCAACTCCAGGATTCGGCCCGTGCCGGTGCCGATGTCGAGCAGCTCGCCGATCGGCCCGGCGGGCAGCAGCCCCTCGAGCGCCGCCTCCACCTCCTGCTCGGGCACGTGGAGGGCGCGAATCTCGTGCCAGCGCCCGGCGTTCTCGCGGAAATAGGCGGCGGCCGATTCCGTGCGCCCGCGCTTGATGGCGTCGAGGCGCTCCAGGTCGAGGGCCAGGGTCTCGTCGTCGGCGGGGATGGCGTCCACCAGCACCCGAGCCAGCTCCGCCGACCCGCCCCGTTCGGCGAGGCGGTAGAAGGCGAAGGTTCCCTCGCGGAAGCGGTCGAGCAGCCCGGCGTCGCACAGCAGCTTCAGATGGCGCGAGACGCGCGGCTGGCTTTGCCCCAGGATCTGGGTCAGCTCGCTGACCGTCAGCTCGCCGTGGCCGCACAGCGCCAGCAGGCGCAACCGCGTCGGTTCCGCCGCCGCCTTCAGGGTCTGAAGCAGGTCCTCCATGGCCCGCGGTCCGCCTCTCTCGTTTCGATTCTGGATAGAGATATAAAGATATCTTTATGCGAGGTAAACAGCTTTTCGGCCCGGCCCTATCACACCTGTGCAACACCCCGGCGTCCTCCGCACCGGCGGCGTCCGGGCGCGCTGGCCAAACCGTCGAGCCTGTGATACGCAGCAAAACGGCTGGTTCGGAGCCGGTCCCTCGCGGACCGTTTGCGGCCAGCGCCCGATCACCGACGACCCGATCGTCCGCAACGCCCACCGGGTGCCCGCAGGGGTCGACCGGAGACACGCGCCGATCCGATCTAGAGACGAGAGCCGAAGACCCCCAATGACGCTCCCCAGCCTTCGTACCCTCCTCCAGGCCGCCACGGCGGTGACCCTCTCGCTTGCCGCCGTCGGCTGCGCGTCGACGCAGCCCACCGCCACGGGCGAGGTCAACTACGAGGCCAATGATCCGCTGGAACCCGTCAACCGGGTGGTGTTCGGCGTCAACGAGGCCGCCGACATCCTGGTGGTCCGGCCGGCCGCCGAGATCTACCGCACCCTGACGCCGGATCCGCTGCAGAACGCCGTGCAGTCCTTCATCCTGAACCTGCTGAGCCCGCTGATCATCGCCAACGAGCTGCTCCAGGGCGACTTCGAGGGCGCGCAGGTGGCCACCGGCCGGTTCCTCACCAACACCATCCTGGGCGCCGGCGGCATCGCCGACGTGGCAACCACCGCGGGCATGCCGTTCCAGGCCGAGGATTTCGGCCAGACCCTGGCGGTGTGGGGGGTCGGCGACGGCCCCTACATCGTGCTGCCGCTGGTCGGCGCCTCCAACCTGCGCGACACCGCCGGCTACGCCGTGGACACGGTGGCCGACCCGGTCCGCATCTGGGCCTACGGCACCGACCAGAAGGGCTTGCTCTACGGCCGCGCCGGGGCCAGCGCGGTGGACCAGCGCTCCCGGGTGATCAGCGAGGTCGACGACCTGCGCCGCAACTCGCTCGACTACTATGCGACGGTGCGCAGCCTCTACGCGCAGCAGCGGGCGGCGCAGATCCGCGATTCGGCCGAGCCGGCGGCGAAGCCGGACTTCCCCGACTTCCCCCAGGCGCAGTGACGCGCCCCCTTTCCCGTCGGTGCGGGCCGGTGCGGACGGTGTAGGACCGTTGACATGCGCCGCCCGCCCGCCAACTTGATGTCGCCATGCTGACACGCCGCACCTTTGTCGCCACCCTCGCCCTGCTCGCGCTCTGCGGCCGGACGGCGGGCACCGCCTTCGCCCAATCGGCCGAATCGACGCCGGCCACCTTCATCGAGCGGCTGGGCAAGGAGGCGATCGCCACCTTCTCCCGGCCGGACCTGTCGCGCCAGCAGGCGCTGGACAGCTTCACGCGGCTGCTCAACGACGGGTTCGACGTGCCCTACATCGGCCGCTGGGTCCTCGGCCGATTCTGGAACGCCGCCACGCCGGAGCAGCAGCAGGAGTACCAGCGGCTGTTCGAGCGGCTGATCGTCGACACCTACGCCAACCGCTTCATCGAGTATTCCGGCGAGACCTTCGCCATCAGCGGCAGCCGGGCCGAGGGCAACGCCGACACCATGGTGGAGACGGAGATCGTCCGTCCGTCCGGGCCGCCGGTGCGGGTGTCGTGGCGCGTGCGCAAGCAGCCCGGCGGCGCGTTCAAGATCATCGACGTGGTGGTCGAGGGGGTCAGCATGGGCGTGACCCAGCGCTCCGAATTCGCCTCGGTCATCCAGGCGCGGGGCGGCATTCCCGGCCTCATCGACGCGCTGCGCAACCGGGTGTCGCGCAGCTGACGCGACGCACCGTCGCGACCGGCCCGACGGGCCGCGGCCAGCCATGGCCGCGGCCCTTTTTTTTCGCCTCCGCCGTTCAGTCCGCGGCGAAGAGCGGCTACACTCCGGCGCGTCAGCCGCCCATGGCCGGGCGGACCACAAACCGGGAAGAGACACCAATGGCAGAGGCAGACGCCGGCGCCGCGCCCTGGACCGCTCAGACGCTGATGGACGCCCTCGCGGCGACCGACCTCGTCGACGACGACGAGATGGCGATCGACTTGCTGGAGGAGGGCGCGCCGATCGTGCGCGTCGTCATGGTCGAGCACGGCCATCTGCCGATCTACGTCAGCGTCGAAGGCGAGCAGATCCTCGCCTCGACCCTGCTGTGGCCGGTGGCGGAGCAGCCCGACCCCGCCGCCTTCAACGCCTTCGTGCTGCGCACCCACAAGCTGCTGCCGCTCTCCACCTTCGGCATCGTCACGGTGGGCGGCACCGACTACTACGAGCTGTTCGGGTCCCTGAGCGCACGCTGCGCGCTGGGCGACGTGGTCACCGAACTGCGGATGCTGGCGACCAACGCCATCGACGCCGCCGAACTGCGCGCGGCCTGAACGACGCACCGGAGGCAAGGACATGAGCATTCTCAACAAGCTGTGGACCGCGGTGCGGGGTGGCGCCACGGAGACCGGCCAGGCGCTGGTGGACACCCAGGCCCTGCGCATCCTCGACCAGGAGATCCGCGACGCCGAATCGGCGCTCGGCACGGCACGCGACGAGCTGGCCAAGATCGTGGCGCGGCGCACCCTGACCGACAGCAGGGCCCGCGAGCTCGACGCCAAGATCGCGGAGTACGAGTCCCATGCCATCCGCGCCCTGGAGAAGGGCGACGAGGCGCTGGCCGGCGAGGTCGCCCAGCGCATCTCCCAATGGGAGACGGAGCGCACCGGGCTGGGCCGGCTGGTGGACGACGGCCGGGCGGCGGAGCAGCGCATGCGCGCCACCATCACCGCCACGGAAAGCCGCATCCAGGCCCTGAAGAGCGAGGTCGACAGCGTCAAGGCGACCGAGGCGGTGCAGCGCGCCCAGGCCGCGGTGGCGTCGCGCCATGCCGGGGTCAACACCGCCCTCGGCAACGCCAGCGCGTCGCTGGAGCGGATCAAGCAGCGCCAGGCGGAGAGCGCCGCGCGCATGGTCGCCGCCGAGGAGATGGACAAGCTGCAGAGCGGTGCCGACCTGGACGAGCGACTCGCCCGCCTCGGCACCGGCGCAGGCACGGCGTCCGGCGGCGACGTGCTGGCCCGTCTGCGCGCCCGCTCCCAGGCCCAACTCCCGGCTCCCGACACCACCCGCGGCGAGGGGTAGGCGCGGCAGGGGACGGACCGTGGAACGCATCGCCATGCCGGAGCGCCCGGGATGGAAGCGGCTGGCCGAGGACCTCGGTTTCCGCTTCCACACCATGTACGGGGCACCGTACTGGGACGAGACGGCGGCCTACCGCTTCACGCTGCGCCAGGTCGAGGACGACCTGGAGGACCCGACGGCCGAGCTGCACGCCATGTGCCTGGCGGTCGTGGAGCGCGCCGTGGCGGACGAGGCCACGCTGCGCGACCTCGCCATCCCCGAGGCCTGCTGGGACCTGGTCCGCCATTCCTGGCGGCGGGGCGACCCGTCGCTGTACGGCCGGTTCGATCTCGCCTATGACGGGCACGGTCCGGCGAAGCTCCTGGAATACAACGCCGACACCCCGACCGGGCTGTACGAGAGCGCGTTCTTCCAGTGGGTGTGGCTGGAGCAGAACCTGTGGCTGCGCCAGGTCCCGGCCGACAGCGACCAGTTCAACTCCATCCAGGAGCGCCTGATCGACCGGCTGGCCGCCCTGTTCGAGCCGGGCGACCACGTGCATTTCGCCTCGGCCGGGGACTCCCTGGAAGACCGCGGCACGGTCCAGTATCTGGAGGATTGCGCCGCCCAGGCCGGGGTGGTGCCGCACCACGTGGCGGTGGAGCGGATCGGCGTCGACGCCCAGGGGCGGTTCGCCGACGACGAGGCGCACGTGATCACCGCGCTTTTCAAGCTCTACCCCTGGGAGGACATGTTCCGGGAGCCCTACGCCCGCCACCTCGGCACCTCCGGCACCCGCTTCCTGGAACCGCCGTGGAAGGCGATCCTGTCCAACAAGGGGCTTCTGGCCCTGCTGTGGCGCCAGTTCCCCGGCCACCCCAACCTGCTTCCCGCCTATTTCGCCGGCACCGCCGGCGCCGGCGCGGTGGGCGCCGACCACGTGCGCAAGCCGCTGTTCTCGCGCGAGGGCGCCAACATCGACCTGGTGCGGGACGGCCGGGTCGTGCTCAGCACCGGCGGGGCGTACGGCGCCGAAGGGCATGTGGTGCAGGCCTACCATCCGCTTCCGGTGTTCGCCGGAAACCACACGGTGATCGGCTCCTGGGTGGTCGGCGACGCCCCGGCCGGCATCGGCATCCGCGAGGACCGCGGGCCGATCACCCGCGACCTCAGCCGCTTCCTGCCACACCTGATCCGATGAGCGGTCACCGCCCGCCCCCTCCCGGCCGGGACACCGGCCCCGCGTGAACGGAACGCCCATGGTCCTTTCCAGCACTTTGCGGGTCTTCCTGCGCCGGCTGTACCGCGACGTCGCGGAACTGGCGTGGAGCGCGCTCGCAGCCCTGCTCCTGGTCCATCTCGGCACCAGCTGGCTGGGCTTCGCCCTGGCCGGCGAGACCGGCATGACGGACACCGTCACCTTCCTCTACTTCTACGCGACCACGGCGACCACCGTCGGCTACGGCGACATCTCCCCGCAGACCGACGGCGGGCGCCTGCTGGCGATCGTCTGGCTCTTTCCGGGCGGGATCGCCCTGTTCACGACGGCGATCGCCAAGAGCATCTCTTCCATTTCCGAAGCCTGGAGACGGCGGATGAACGGATTGGGCGACTTCTCGACCCTGGTCGGCGCCTCGGTGCTGATCGGCTACCATCCCCTGCGCACCGCGCACATGATCGACGAGATCATCTCGGGCGACCTGCCCAGCGACATCGTCCTGGTCTCCCGGAAGATCGACACCGCCCCCGACGACCGCGCCCGGTTCGTGCGCGCGGAAAGCCTGACCGACGAGGCGGCGCTGATCCGCGCCGGCGTCGTCCATGCCGCCCATGTGGTGGTCTACGCCGACGACGACGAGCAGACCCTGGCGGCGGCGCTGGCGGTGAGCGCGCTGACGCCGACCGCGCACCTCGTCGCCTTCTTCGAGAACGTCCGGATGGCCCGGCTCCTGAAGAGCCATTGCGCGCGTGCGGAATGCGTCATCTCGACCTCGGTGGAGCAGGTGGTGCGGGCGATGCAGGACCCCGGGTCCAGCATCGTCATCGACACCCTGGTGTCCTCCACCGACGCGGCGACCATCTACAGCCTGGTGCTGCCCCAGGGCATGGCGCCGGTGCCGGTGGCCCGTCTGGCCGAACGCCTGCGCACCGCCCATCAGGCCAACCTCGTCGCCTTCGTTCCCGGCGCCGGCAGCGCCCCCGCCTTCCACTACGACGATGCGACCTGCATACTGCCCGGCAACCGCTTCTTCTTCGTGCGCGACCGCCGCCTCAGCGCGGCCGAGGTCGACTGGGCCCAACTCGCCGCCTGAGGACCCGCCATGTTCAGCCGCCTGTCCAAGCTGTTCTCCGGCCAACCGGATGCGCCGGCGGTGCCGGAGATCCTCCACCTCACCATCGGCCGCGTCGCCGAGCTGGACCCGCTTCTGCTGCGGATCGTCGGAGACGAGAGCAAGCTGCGCATCCCCTCGCCGACCCTGGAGATCGCCGCCCAGGGGCTGGTCGCCCTGGAGGACGGGTCGTTCGTCCACCGCTTCTACACCGAGCGGCACGTCATGATCCAGGTCGTCTCGGCCGCACGCGACGGCGCCGGCGAGGTTACCGACGTCACGCTGTTCGCTCCCCTGGAAAGCCATTATCCGTCGCGCGAGGAGGGGTTCCGCGAGTGGCACCGGCGCATCTCCGAACCGCGGTTCCTCCTGGAGGACGGCACCGCCTACGAGCGGTTCTGGTTCGACTCCTCCAGCCGCGCCGAGGACCCGGTCCAGCTGCTGGAGACCATCCACGACGACCGCACCGGCACCGCGACCCGGCAGATCCACCAGACCTCCATGCTCTACCACCGCCCGCTTGCCGCCGGCATGAACGAGATGCTGCTGTGCTCCATCGAGCGCACCGGGCATGACCGAACCGTGGAGCTGATGGTCGGCGTGCCCCTCAGCCCTGCGCAGATCACCGTCTAGGGTGCGCCGCCCCAATTCCCGTCTTCGCGGAGAGCCGTCATGGACTACGTGTTTCCCCTGCAAGGGTTGATCAATTTTCTCGTCTATTTCGTCGTCACCATTCTCCTCGCCTTCGCCTTCCAATGGATCTACGTGAAGATCACCCCCTACGACGAGGTGGGCCTGATCAAGTCGAACAACCTGGCCGCCGCCACCACCTACACCGGCGCCTTCATCGGCTTCATTCTGCCGGTGGCCAGCGTGGTGGCGCATTCGGTGAACCTGATCGACTGCGTGGTGTGGTCGGTGATCGCCGGTGCGGTGCAGCTGGCCACGTTCTTCATCTTCCGCCTGTTCTATCCCCGGCTCGCCGAGAGCGTGAGCGCCGGTGAGCTTGCCCCGGCGCTGAAGCTGGCCGGCGTGTCGGTGGGCATCGGCATGCTCAACGCCGCCAGCCTGACCTATTGATCCGACCGCCGCGGAGGAATCCACGATGAAGCGATCCCGCAGCGTCCAGCTCGCCCTGATGGCCTCCGGTGCCGTGGCCTTGTCGGCGTGCGACGACACCCCGGCCCAACCCCAGGTCCCGGTCAGCCTCTACCACTCCGTCCAGCAATGCGTCGCCGGCGGCACGCTGTCCCAGGAGGAGTGCCAGCAGGCTTTCGACGAGGCCCTCGAGGAGCACCAGGTGTCGGCCCCCCGGTTCGCCACCCAGCGCCTGTGCGAGGGCGAGTTCGACCAGACCGGCTGCCAGTACCGGTCCGGCCCCGACGGCGGGTTCTGGATGCCGTTCTTCATGGGCTACGTCGTGTCGGGTGTGATCAACGACATCGGCGACGCCGTGTCGCGCCGGCGCCGCTACGCGTCCCCGGCCTACTACACCTCCGACCGGACCTACCGGACGCCGGGTGGCGCCACCGTCAGCAGCACCGGCAGCGGGCTCGCCGTGTCCCGGCAGGCCCTGTCGGCCCCGCCGGCCCCGGCCAAGGTGCAGACCCGCACCACGGTGATCTCGCGCAGCGGATTCGGCGGGTCGCGCTCGACCTTCGGCGGGTAGGCGCCCCTCAGGCGGCGGCCCCCGGCACGGTCGCCGCCCCGGCCGCCGCCCCGGCCGCCGCCCCGGCCGGCATGGGCAGCTCGATCCGGAAGACGGTGCCCGGCCGACCGGGCCGCGACGCGACGGTGGCGCCGATCTGCCGGGTCAGGGTCGCGATGATGCGCATGCCGAGGTTGCCGGTGCGCGCGAGATCGAATCCCTCGGGAAGGCCCGGCCCGTCGTCGGCGACCTCGAACACCAGAACCCCGGAGTCGCGGCGCAGGCTGACGCGCACCGCCACCCGTCCGCCGGCGCCGTGCTTCACGGCGTTGGTGATCAGTTCGTTGGCGACCAGGCTGAGGGGGATGGCGGTGTCGAGCGGCAGTTCCACCGGCTCCGCCGCGACCCGGATGTCGCACGCCGCCACCCCCCCCGACGCGTGGACCAGGTCGCCGACCAACGCCTCCAGGTAGGTGGCCATCTCGACGCTCTCGAAGCGCTCCGTCTGGTAGAGTCGGGCGTGCACCTGGGCGATGGCGTGGATGCGGGTGATGGCGTCCCGGAAATGGTGGCGCAGCCCGTCGTCGCCGAGACCCCGCAGCTGGAGGGAGAGGAGGCTGGAGACCAGGTGCAGGCTGTTCTTGACCCGGTGGTTCACCTCGCGCAGCAGCAGGCTCTTCTGCTCCAGGGCGCGGTGGAGGGCGGCCTGGACGCGCTTGCGCTCGCTCACGTCGCGCAGGATGCCGGTGAGGAATCCCGTCCCCTCCGCCGACCAGCGGGCCACCGACAGCTCCAGATCGACCGGAGAGCCGTCCCGGCGGCGCCCCGTCACCTCGAACGGCGTCGCCCGGTCGCTGTCGGCCGCCGCCAGCCAGGCTTCCGCCCCCTCGCCCAGCAGCAGCGCCACGCCCTGCCCGGCCGCCTCGTCCATGCCGCGGCCGAACTGGCGCTCGGCGGCGCCGTTGATCCACTGGATCGTCCCGGACACGTCGGTGGTGACGATGGCGTCGGCGGCGGTGTCGACCACCGCACGGTAGCGCGCCTCCCGCCGCTCGCGCAGGAAGCGGTCGCGCTCGGCCTGCAGGGTGACGTCGACGATCTGCACCAGGCAGTGGCCGCCATCGCGGACCTCAAGCCGGCGGACGACGATGTTGTGCACCATCGGGGCCCCGTCGCCCCGGCGAAGGTCGAAGAGGAGCCGGTTGAGCGTGTGGGACAGCACCGCCGGCGCGCCGGTCGCCACGGCGTCGTCGATGGCCGCCTGGACGCGCGATCCCGGCAGACCGGGAACCAGCTCGGCAAGCGGCCGCCCCACCGCGGCGGCGGCCGGCACGGCGGCGGCGCGCTCCATCCAGGCGTTCCACACCCGGACGCGGCCGGCGCAGTCGAGCACGACCACCCCGGTGTCCAGGCCGTCCAGGACGCCGCCCAGCAGGACCGCCCGATCAGGTCCGTCCGTCACGCCCGGCCCCGGCGGCGATGTCGGCGATGTAGTCGTGAATCAGCGCCTGCAACGCGGCCAGCGACGGCAGATCCATGAACAGTGCGATGTAGCCACGGATGTTGCGGCTCTTCACGGAGAAGTCGATGTAGAGCAGGAGCACGGGCTCTTCGTCGGCGCCGGCCGACGCCTCGGCACCCTGCAACACGGCGCGGCCGTCGCCGCGAAGCAGGCTGGGCAGGGAGATCTCCAGATTCTCCCGCAGCACGTTGGCGATCACCGACAGGCAGCCGTTGAGGATGACGTTGCCCATCTCGGTCAAGGCCTCCTGCTCCAGATCGACGATCTCCTCCAGGCTGTGCTGCTCGCCCAGCGCCGCGCGGACCAGTTCCAGGCTGTTGACCTCGGGGAAGATGAGGAGGGCGCGGCCGCTGAACCGGCCGCGGAAATTCTGGCCGACGGCGACGAACGGCGCCGGCCCGCTGCGCGTGAGCGCGCCCACCGCGGTGTCGCGGGTGACGACGCTCACGGTCGGCACGGAAAGCGACACCTGCTCCGCCACCAGCCGGCTCAGGTGGGCCGCCGCACGCCCCACACCCATGTTGACCAGTTCGGTCAGGGCGTCGCTCTCCAGCTCGTCCAGTTCGATCATGCCCGCGCCTTTCACGTCGCCGGTCGGGTCGGCCCATCGGTCGGCGCGGCGATCGGCGCGGCGATCGGCGGGCATCCACCGGAATGGCGTCTCCCGAACATGGCGATCGGCGCGCGGCGCGGTCAAGTCCACCTTTCGGGTGCCCGCCGCTCCGGCCGACGGCGGGGTCCTTCAAGCCGTCCGTGACGGACGCCACCGCAGCCGGCATACTGCGCCCGGCCCTCCATCCCCCAGGTCCAGGAGAAAACGCGGCCATGACCAGCCGGAGCGCCGCCGACATGGACGAGATCAAGGCGATCCTGCGCGCGCACCAGAACTGGCTGCACCGGCGCGGCGGCCGGCGCGCCGATCTCGGGTTCCGCGACCTGTCGCAGCTCAACCTGGCCCGCATCGCGCTGACCGGCGCCAAGCTGACCGGAGCCAACCTGTCGGGTGCCAAACTGATGGCCGCGGACCTCAGCCAGGCCGACCTGTTCGGCGCGGACCTGGAGGGCGCCGACCTCACCGGCGCCACCCTGGCCAGTGCCGACCTGCGCGGCGCCAACCTGCACCGCGCCCTGCTGACCGACGCCGTGCTGCGCGGCGCCGATCTGCGCGCGGGGGAGTTGATGGCCGCGAACGGGACGCCGGGCGCCGCCGGTCCCGCGCGGCTCACCGAAGCGAAGATGGAACGCTCCATCCTGTCCGGTGCCAATCTCACGGGCTGCGACCTGTCCGGGGCCGACCTCAACGACGCCGACCTCAGCGGGGTCGAGTTGAGCAGCGCGGTGCTGCTGGGCACCGACCTCACAGGGGCGACGCTGGACGGCACCGTGTTCGGGCAGACGGTGATCGACCACGCCACCCTGCGCCGCACCTACATTCCCTTCGTCCTGCCGGCCGAGGCCCTCGTCGCGCCGCCCTACACCACCATGGCCGCGGCGGATTTCACGGCCGCCGTGGCGGCCCACGAAGCGTGGGTAGGCAGCGGCGGTGCCGGCGGCCGGCGCCTCGACCTCGACCTGGTGACGGTGACGGCGTCCGATGCCCTGGTCCTCGCCGAACGGTCCCTCGCCGGTGCCCGGCTGCGCCGGTGCCGCCTGCCCGGCGTGTCCTTCGGCGCGGCCGACCTGCAGATGGCCGACCTCTCCTACACCGACCTGAGCGGCGCCAACCTGTCCCGCGCCAACCTGCGCGGCGCCACGCTGCGCCGCGCCACCCTGGCCGGGGCATCGCTGGCCGGGGCGGATGCGACGACGCTGACGCTGGCCGGGGGACGGGACTGGCCGACCAACCTGGAAGGGGCCGACTGCAGCGGCGCCGACATCAGCCACGCCCGTCTGTCGGGCGCCATCCTGCGCGGTGCGGTGCTGGACGGCGCGCGCCTCGACGGGTCCGGCTTGAGCGCCGCGGAGGGCGTCCCGCCGCCGCCCGCGACGCCCCAGGAACGGCGGCGCCACAAGCGCTACGCCCGCCCGTCCCTCACCGTGCGCTGGGCCGGCGGCGACGTCACAACCCGCAATTGGTCCGTCGGCGGGCTGTGCCTGCGCGCCCGGCCGGACGCGTTCGCGTCCGGCGCCGTCATCGACGCGGTGATCGCGCTCGGCGACACGACCGCGCCCGCCCGGTTCGTCGTGCTGCACCAGAACGGCGGGCGCGGCCACGTCTCGGTGCGATTCGATCAGTATACCGACGACCTCAAGGCGTTGCTCAAGGCGGCGTTCCTCGAGCACCAGAAGGCGGCCGGCTGATCGCCCGCCCCGTCATCCCCGCGCCAACTCGTTGGGGGCGCCGGAGACCCGCCACACCTTGGACGCCGTCGGTCCGGTGTCCCCCATGGATTCCACGTACTTGACCGGTTCGCCGGCCTTGAGGTCGGCGAAGGCCACGTCGATGCAGCTGTTGCGGTGGAAGTACAGCTGGGCGCCGGCGGGGGTGACGATGAACCCGTGGTCGTCGGCGGGGTCGAGCTGCGCGATCCGCCCCGGCACCTCGGCGTCGTGCGCCTTCACGTCGCCGCGCTGCTTCTGCTTGTGGGTGGCGAGCTGCCGCTCGGCCGCCTCGAAGGCGTCGCGCACCGAGGTGCGCAGGTCGGGCTGGGCGTACTTCTCCTTCGCCTTCTTCGGCTGGCGGCTGACGACGATGTCCTGTCCGGGCACCATGAGTTCCAGATGGACGTCGTAGACATTGCCGGTCTTGTGCTGCCGGTGCTGCGCCTCCACGGCGATGCGCACGCCGACCAGCCGGTCGTACTGGCGGCCGAGCTTGTCGCAGCGCTCGCGGATGTAGGCGTCCACGTCCGGCGTGGGCTCGACGCCGCGGTAGGCGATCTCGAGATGGGTGTCCATTGCTGCACCTGTTGTTTCGGGCAGGAACCGGGGCGTGGCGTCAGCGGGAGCGCGCCTTGCGCCGCGGCATGGCCGCCGGCGGATCCTCGGTGCCGGGGAACCGGGTGTCGGAGTCGCCCTGGTCCGTGTGGCCGGGCGTCTCGCCCTGGTTGACGGCGCTCAGCACCGGCTCGACCGGCTCGGTCCGCCGGACGGTGTCGCGCGGCCCGCCGCTCGGATTGGGTTCCAACGTCTGATCGGTGTTGTCCTCGATGGCGATTTCCTCACGCGCAAGTGTCCAGTGATCCTCGGCGCGTCCGTCCGGGCGCCCTTCGCGATCCCAGATCGCGAAGGCGCGCTGCCGGATGCGCCGGTCCAGATCGTCAGACATCCGGGGTCCTCCTTCGTGCTGCCTCGGGTGGCGACCGGTCGGCGGTGCGGCGCCGCCCCGGGCCATCGGCGGGTCGGTCACACCGTCGCCCGTCCCACCCCATCCAACCGGCGACTCCTCCCCGGCGTTCCACCCCGCGCCGCACATCCGGCGGCGCGGCCACATCCTGCGCACCGGCGGCGCCGGCCGACCGTATCGTGTGGGCAACGCCGTGCGGAAAAGACGGCTTATGTCGAAAATGAAGGCCTTTTGCTGTTGGAAGTACCCAATGTGGGGTGGTACGCACAGGGACTGTCGACCCCTGCCGCGGGCACGTTTCGGGATCGCGGACGAAACCCATCGAGACCACCCATTGCCTGACGCGCCGCTCCCCACCCCGTTCCGCCTGCCCCTCCGATCGACGGCCTCCCCGACGGCGGGCATCCGCCGCCGGAGCGGGTTGGGCGCCGTCGCGGCGGCCTGGCTGGCGATCGCCGCCGCCGCCGCCGGGGCGCTGCCGGCGGTCGCCGCACAGCCGCCCGCCGCCGGCGCGACGGTGCTGCAACTCGGGCTGTTCGCCGACGAGGGCAGCGCCTGGTGGGCCTGGAAGAAGCTCAATCGCAACCGTCCCGCGCTGGCCGAGGGGCTCGACGCCCAGGTGGTGCCGCTTGCCCCCGATCCCTCGTCCGGATTCGCCCTCCGGGCGGCGCTGGCCGCGGGCGTCGACGCGACCGCCCTGTGCCGGCGCATGGTGGGAGCCGGTTTCGGCTGTCTGGTGCTGCGCGACGCGCCGTTCCCCGACGCCGGCGAGGCCACCCCGCCCACCACCGATGCCGTGCCGGACGCGCCGACGCCGGCCAGCAAGCCGGACCGCGGCAGGCCGGACGCCGGACAGGACATCGCCTTCGCGCCGCTGCCGATGGTGAAGCCGGACCCGCCGGCCCGAGACCCGTCCGGGGGAACCGCGGCCCGCGAAACCGCCGCGGCCGAACCGGCGGAGCCGGAGACGGCGTCGCCGGCCGAGCCGGCGATCGCCGTGCCGCCGCTCCTTCCGGCGGTGGCGCACGCCGGGCCGGATTCGTCAGCCGTCCCGGGCGACGGCACCTACTACTACACCCCCGACGAGGCGGGCGAACTGGTGGAGATCGCCAAGCGGTCGCGGCGCCTGGGCGGCCGCCTCGGCGCCGTGCTGCCCGACACCAAGTTCGAGGTGGCTCCGGCGGTGCTGCGGCGGTCGGAGTGGAATCTCTGCGCCCTGACCTTTGACGACGGCCCGCACCGGATCCACACCCCGAAGATCCTCGAGATCCTGGACCGCGAAAAGGTCCGCGCCACCTATTTCCCGATCGCCCGCGTCGCCGCCAAGCAGCCGGACATCGTCAAGGCGTTCCTTGCGTCCGGCCACGAGATCGGCAGCCACAGCCTCACCCACGCCAACCTGCGGCCGATGCCGGCCGCCGCGCAGCGGTTCGAGATCGTCGAGGCCAACCGCATCCTGCGCGGCATGGGCGCCAACCCGGTGCTGTTCCGCCCGCCCTACGGGCGCTACACGACGGAACTGCTTTCGACCATCCGCAACGAGGGCATGGTGCCGGTCTTGTGGAACGTCGACACGCGCGACTGGCAGGTGCGGGACCCGGACAAGATCGTGGAGCATGTGATGACCGCCGACGGCACCGCCAGCGTCCTGCTCATGCACTCGACCTACGCCAGTTCGGTCTCGGCCCTTCCCGGAGTCATCGCCGGCCTGCGCGCCAAGGGGTGCGAGTTCGTCACCCTGTCCGAATGGATCGAGCGGATGCGGATGGTGGCCACGCCGATGTCGGTCAACGAGCCGGTGGTCAGCGCCAACGTGCCGATCGGAAACACCGCCCGCCCGTAAGCGGATGAACCGTGAGCGGATCAGCCGTCAGCGCGCGGCCGTCTTCTGCTTGCGCAGCTGGCTGAACTTGCGCAGGGTCTGCTCCTGCTCGGGGGTCAGCAACTGGAACTCGCCGATCAGCTTGTCGTCCTGGACACCGACCACCGACACGGTGGTGGGAAAGCTGAAGCGTCCCATCGGACTCTCCACCTTGACCACCACCCGCGCGTTCTGCCCGGTGATCAGCGATCCGTCGAAGCGGTTCGCGACGAAGCCGTTGGCGGTCAACGCCACCAACGGAAACGACTTGCTGTCCACCTCGATGGCGCCAAGCGGCGACGGCTTCGCCGCTGCGCCCGCCGCGGCCTTCTTCGGGGCGCGAACCGTGACCTTCAGGAAGTCAAAGAATCCCATGCCCCACCCCTTCCCCGCCGCATGCCTCGTGACGGGATTGTACCGCCACCGCCCCACGCGGCGTCAGTGCTTTGTGGGCCATCGTTCAGGAAAGTGAGCGACCCGTGGCGGGGCCGCCCCGTCAGCCGCGGCGCGCCACGGCCCCCGGGGCCGGTGCCCCCGACCAGTCGCGATGGGCGCGCTCGGCGAACACCACGGCGAAGGGCAGCGTGGTGACCAGCACGGCGACCATGCCGCCAGCCACGGTCAGCAGTCCCAGGGGGTCGGCGGGGTCGACGAGCACCGCGAGTTCGAGCAGCAGGTGGCACGCCAGAGCCACCATGAAGATGGCCGCCAGACTGTGCGCCACATAGGCGGGCGGGCGCCCCCAGGCGCGGTCGCCGCCGCTGCGCCCGTTGCCGGACGGCGGCCGACAAGACGTCCTCAGGACATCCTGCATGGGCACCTCCTTCGTCGCGCCGCCGCCGGCCCCCGACGGGGCCGGCTTGGACAGGCTTTCGAATATAGCGACGCACGGGGAGATTTCACCGGGGCCGAACAACCTATTCCAAACGCCGGAACCGACCCGCCGAACCACGCCCTTCGGCAGGGCGTGGTCCAAGGGCACGCCGCCCTGCGCGTGTGGATAAGTCTGTTGACAAAGGAGCGGCACCACCGATGCGCGCGCCGCCGCCCCCCATCGCGGAGCCGCCGAAGCCTGGAGAGTCTCTCCCAACACGTTGTTTTCGTTGCTCTTGCCACGCCGCTTCCGGGTGGCTTCCGTGTCAATTCGTTGCAATTCGGGGTGGTATGGCAGCAAGTGGCGCCACCGCCCCGCCGCCCCGCCGCCTGTTGACAACCGGCGCCGGGCCGGTTGGGCAGGCGGGGAACGGGGGGCGGCGGCACGGCGTTCCCGACCGACCGCTCCCGACATGGTGTGCCTCGTGCCCAAAGGGCTTCCCCACCCGCCGATCCGCCCCTTCGCCCGCCTCGTCGGGCCGTTGGACCGTCGGCGCACCCTGGGCCGCTTCGTCGGCTTCCTCCTGCTGATGGCGGCGCTGCACACCGCCGCCATGGTGTCGCTGGAGGGCATGGACCCGGGCGACGCCGTCTGGCTGACCCTCACCACCATGACGACGGTCGGCTATGGCGACTACGCCGCGGCGACCCCGTGGGGGCGGGCAGCGACGGTGGTCCTCCTGTACGTCGGGGGCATCTTCGTGCTGTTCGAAGCGGCGGCGACCTATTTCGAGTACCGCGCCGAACGGCGGTTCCTCATGCGCAAGGGGCGGTGGAGGTGGAAGATGAAGGATCACATTCTGGTGCTGAACGCGCCCGCCGAGAATCCCGAGCCGTACCTGTGCCGCCTGCTGTCCGAGTTTCGGCGAAGCCGGCGGTTGCGGACGCTGCCCGTGCTGATCGTGACCAAGGCGTTCGCCGACGGCCTCCCGCAGGCGCTGCTGGACCTCGGCGCCGTGCACGTCGACGGGTCGGCCAGCGAGCCCGGGGTGCTGCGCGCGGCCGGGGCGGCCGATGCGCGGTTCGTCGTGGTCCTGGCCCGCGACGAGATGGACCGGTCCTCGGATGTCCATGCCTTCGACGTGCTGCACCGCCTGGGCGAGATCGGGGCCAGAGGCCTGCGGCTGGCGGAATGCGTCAACGACACCGACCGCCCGCGCCTGCGCGCGGCGGGCGCCGACATCCTTGTCCGCCCCATGCGCGGTTATCCCGAAATGATCGTGCGCGCCCTGGTCGCGCCCGGCACCGAGGACATCCTGGAGGATCTCTTCACCAGCCGGGGCGACGAATGCTGGCGCTACGACGTGCGCGTCCAGGGGGTGCGCTGGGCCGAGGTGGTGAGCCAACTGGTGCGCCACGACATCGGCGTGGCGATCGCCTACCGCGCCCGCGCCGACGGGACCACCCGCTGCAACCCACCGCCCGACACCGCCGTCGACGCCGACAAGCTCTTCGTCCTGGTGCGCGAGGGCAACAGCCGCCCCGATGCCGAGGTCGCCCGACTGATCGCCCGCCTGATCGCCCGGCTGCCGCGCGCGTGAGCCCGGCCCCCCCGGTCACGGCGTCAGCAGATGCTCGTACCGCTTGTCGGTCAGGGTCTTCAGGAAGGCGACCAGCGCCGCGACCCGCTTGTCGTCGAGCGCGGGGCCGGTCTCCAGTTCCTCCGTCGACACGGTCCCCGGCACCTCGGGGTCGCCCCAGGGCTGCCCGGTCTCCGGGTTGAGCCGGCTGGAGTCGGCGATGCTGTTGTACTTGTTGTAGAACCGCACCACCGTCTCGAGGTCCTTGAAGAGGCCGTTGTGCATGTAGGGGCCGGTGACCGCGACGTTGCGCAGGGTCGGCGTCTTGATCTTGCCGGCCTGGGCCGGATCGTTCACCGCCGGGTTCTCCAGAAGCCCGCGGTCGACATGCCCGGCGCCCTTGCCGTTCTGCGCCCGCAGGGCCGTGTTCGCCGGCACGCCGATGTTGTGGTATTCGTAATTGGTGAAGGTCTCCCGCGCCGCCGCGGGCATCTTGGCGAGCTGGTGGCAGGTGTTGCAGTTGGTGAACTGCTGGGAGAAGAACAGGGTCATGCCCAGCTCCTCCTGCGGGGTCATCGTGTACGTGCCGGCGAGGTGGCGGTCGTACTTGGAGTCGAAGGGGGCGAACAGGTCGGTCTGCTCGAACCGGGCGATGGCATCGGTCATGGCGTCGTAGGCGGCGTCCGCGTCGTCCAGCACCTCCGGCCCGTACAGCTTGGCGAAGGCCTGGACATAGGCGCGGTTCTCCGTCAGCCGCTCCAGGACCTGGGTCTTGGAGGTCATGCCCATCTCGTCCGGGTTGAGCGGCGGGCCGGCCGCCTGGTCCTTCAAGGTGGCGGCGCGGCCGTCATGGAACTGCCCGCCCACCGCCGTGCCGTCCGGCGCGATGGCGAAGGCGGGGCTGAACCGGGCGTAGGCGGCGGACGGCGCGTTGCGGTCGCCCAGCGACGTGCCGTTGTCGCCCGGCGACGCCGCGCCGCGCGGGTCGGCGAAGCCGAACTGCGGGTCATGGCAGGTGGCGCAGGACTGGGTCCGGTTGGCCGACAGGTTGGTGTCGAAGTAGAGCGCCTCGCCCAGCCCCTCGCGCGTGGTCGGCACCGCCGCCGAAGCCGCCTTCGGCGCCGCCGCCGGGGCGGCCGTCGCCCCGTCGTAGACCATGCCGCCCAGCGCGGCCAGCAGGAGCCCCACCGCCGCCACCCGCGACCCGCAATCCCGTATCGTCACCTGTCGCACCGTACCCTCTCCCCTGCGCGCCGCCGAGCGGCGTTGCCGCCCTCAATATAGCGAATTAGTCGCATTTGCGCAGGGGGTCGCATTGAGGTGAATCAAACCGCGGCCGTCACCTTCCCGCTCAGGCGCCGCAGGTCCCGGGCGGCGCGGTCGGCGACCCGCTGCGCCTCCACCAGCACCGCGGCCAGGTCGCCGACATCGGGGGCCACCTCGCCGGCGGCGTCGGACAGGTCGTCCAGGGCCTTGGCGGCGGTTTCGATCAGGGTGGTGACGACCCCTTCCGGGCCCTGCGGGTTGTCGAAGCCTGCCATGGGGATCTCCTTAATAAAGGTGCGGCTATTCGCCCCATCCTCGCCGGGAATGCGGCGGCGCGCAACGCCGATGTCGCGTCGTCGGCACGGCGCGACCGGCCGAACCGTCGGGGTCGCCGGTCCGCGCTCATCCGCCGACCGGCGGCACCCGGGGGAAGCGGATGGTGAAGCGGGTGCCCCGCCCGGGCGCGCTGTCCAGGTCGATGCGGCCGTGCAGGGTGGCGGTCACCAGGTTGTGGACGATGTGCAGGCCCAGCCCGGTGCTGCCGGTGCTGCGCCGGGTCGTGTAGAAGGGATCGAACACCCGCCCCCGGCTCTCCTCGCCGATGCCCCGGCCGTCGTCGGCGTAGACGATCTCCACGGTGTCCGGATCGGGTTCGGTCACGACCACCGACAGGCGCCCGCCCGCGCCGGCGTCGTAGGCGTGGGTGATCGAGTTCACGATGAGGTTGGTCAGGATCTGCGCCAGAACGCCGGGATAGCCGTCGAGCTCCAGCGCCCCCGGGCAGGCCAGGTCCACCCGGTGCCCGGCCTTCTTCCACAAGGGTCCGAGGCTGTTCAGAAGGTCGTCCAGGTACGGCTGCACGTGGAAGCGGCGCCGCTCGTCCGTGCTCTGGTCGGCGGCCACCAGCTTGAAGCTCTGCACCAGGTCGGCGGTGCGCCCGAGGTTGGACACCAGCAGGCCGGTCGTCTCCTCCGCCGTTTCCATGTAGGCGTCGAAATCATGGCGGCGCAGGCGCCCCGCCATGGCCGTGGCCTTGAGGCGGCCCGTCTCGTCGGCCAGGAAGGTGGCGCTGGTGATGGCGATGCCCAGGGGCGTGTTGATCTCGTGGGCGACGCCGGCCATCATCTGGCCGAGCGCGATCAGCTTCTCCGCCTGGACGAGCTGCTTCTGCGCGGCGCGGAGTTGCTCGTGCGCCATGCGCTCGCCGTCCAGGGCGATCTGCAGGGCGTGCGTGCGCTCCGCAACCTGGGCCTCCAGGGACCGGTTGAAGCGGTTGAGCTCCCCGTACAGACGCGCGTTCTCCAGGCTGATGGCGATCTGCGCGGCGAGCAGGCGGGGTGCCTCCAGGCGCTGGTTGACGAAGGCGTCGGTGGCCAGGTTGTTCTCCAGGTGCAGCACGCCCACCAGCGTGCCCTGGTGCATCAGCGGGATGCACAGGACCGAGCGGGGCCGCCGGACCTGCACGTCCGGGTCGTCGGCGAACCGGACGTCGGCGGCGGCGTCGGACAGCACCACGTTGTCCCCGGTGCGCGCGGCGTAGCTGACGATGGCGACGGGCACCCCCGGCCCGGCCCCGTCGCCCAGCGCCACCGGGTCCGCCAGCACCCGGAAGCGGCCATGCGCGGCGTCGGCCTCCGCCACCACGGCAAGCCGGCCGCCCGTCTGGAGCAGCAGCACCCCCCGCCCGGCACCGGCGAGGTGAAGCACCGTGCGCAGCAGCGTCTCCAGCAAGGCCTCGCGGTGGATCTCTCCGGTGATGGCCCGGGCGGCCGTCATCACCGCCTCGAAGTCGAGGCCGCCGGCCAGCCCCTCGCCGCTGGTCGACACCGACGTGCTGGCCGTCACCGTCGCCGGGTCGCCACCGCGCAGCGGGCCGGACGGGCCCGCCGCCGCCGCCGCGGGCGCGCCGTGATCGGCGACGAGGTCGGGGAACACGCGGTCGAGGTCGCGCACCTTGGCCAGCGCTCCCCAGCGGCGGTAGGCGTTGCGCGCGCGCAGGCGGCAGCCGCGCGCGGCCGGCGCGGCGCCGCGCGCCGCGTGGAACGCCGCCGCCCGTTCGGCGGCCAGCCCCTCCTCATGCACGGCCCCGGCGGCGGCGGCGGCGGCGATCGCCTGCTCGTACAGCGCCGCGGCGGCCGCCGGGCGGCGCCCCACCCGCGCCGCCTCGGCCCGCAGCAGCAGACTGCGATGCCCGTGCAAGGCCGGCGACAGGCCGTTCCACGCCTGGAAGGCGCGGATCGCCCGCGCCAGGGCGCGGCGGGCCGCCATGCGCTCGCGCAGCGATCCCTGCGGCCCGCCCGCCAGTGCCAGCGCCCGGTAGAACTCGAAACTGGGACGCAGCATCCCGTCCTTGACGGCGCTGTCGACGTCCAGCGTCGATTCGATCTCCGCCAGGGCCGCGCGGGCGTCGCCGCCGCGGTCGAAGAACAGCGCGAGCTGGAGCTTGGCGCCGCAGGCCAGGGCCAGCGGCACGTACAGGCCGCCCTGGCGCATCGCACGGAACGCCTCCTCCTGGTTCAACAGCGGGCCGTCCAGGCGCTCCGGCCGCTCCGCGCCGGTCCGCAGGATGGCCACGGCCTGCCACAGGGCGCGCAGGTGCAGCTCGTTGTAGCGGTTGCCGATGCGCTCCAGCAGGTGCAGCGTGTCGCCCAGCTCCGCCTCCAGGGCCGCGAGGTCGTGGCCGGCGTGCCAGGCGCACCAGGGCGCGTTGGCGGCGGCGTAACCGCCGAACTCCAGGTCGCCGCGCTCCAGGCATTGGCGGCTCAGCCGGCGCGCCTGCTCGTGCTGCGCCGTCCACGGCAGCGACCATTGGCCGCTGAAGAACAGCTTCAGGTACACCCCTTGCGGGGTGCGCGCGAACAGCGCCGCGCCGGAGTGGTCCTCCGGCTCGTCGGCGGTGTCGGCGAAGGCGCGGATCGCCCCTGCGAGATCGCCCGCCGCGGCGCAGGTCATGCCCCAGAAGGCCCGGGCGATGCTCTGAACGCCGGGGTCGCCGGTCCGCCCGCTCCAGGCGAGCAGCCGGACCGCCAGCGGCAGCATGAGGTCGGGGCGGGCCGTGTGGATCGGGCTGATGTGCGACGTCAGCAGGTCGCACAGGCCGGCGTAACGCCCGGGCTCGGCGGCGGCGGACGCCGGACGCTCCTGACGACCGCGGACCAGACGGGCGCCGCGCAGCCGTTCCACGGCGGCCCGCAGCCGCCCGACGGAGGCCGGGATGCGGATGCCGACCGCCCCCAGCGCCGCCAGCCCGATGGCCAGCGCCGCCTCCGCCTCGCCGCGGGTCAGCCGCGCGCTCATCCGGACCGCCTGAACGGTGGCCTGCCGCAGGCCGTCGGAGGTGCGGGCGAGGAGCGCCGCGGCGTACGCCTCCATCGCCGCGTGGTCGCCCGTCATGAAGGCGGCGGTGGTCGCCTCGTCCAGCAGGGCCAAGGCGGTTTCGTCGGTGGCGCCGCCACCGGCCGTGGCGGTCCCGGCCCCCTCCTCCGTCGCCGCGTCGAGGATGGCGAGGCCGGCGCGGGCGTAGCCGAGCGCCGATTCGAACGCCGCCCGCCCCCTGGCACGCCGGGCCGCATCGAGGTTGAGCCCGACCACCGCGTGCCGCTCTTCGGGGTCGGCGATGCCGTCCAGGCCCAGGTTCAGCTGGTCGACGATCTCGAACAGCCGGTCGCCGGTCTGCCCGGCCGGGGCCGCCGCGCGCAGACGGCGCCCGAGCCGCAGATGGACGGCCGCGCGCTCGTCCGCGTCGACCAGGGAGTACGCCGCCTGCTGTACGCGGTCGTGGAGGAAGCGGAAGCGGACGCTGGGCGACGCGCCGTCGGCGCCGCCGTCACCGTCGCCAGCCGTCCCCGTTCCCACGCCCGCGCCGGGCGCGGAGAGCGTGCGGTAGTCGCGGTCGAGCGGCAGCACCACGCCTTCGCGCAGCGCCGGCCACAGCGCCGCGCCGACCCGCGCCGGCGGGGCGTCGGCGGCGACGCTGAGCAGGGCGAGGTCGAAGACGTTGCCGATGCAGGCGGCGCGGCTGACGATGTCGACCGTCCCCGGGGCGAGGCGGAGAAGCCGGGCGACCATCAGGTCGATGACGTTCTCGGTGCTGTCGCGGGCGCCGATGCGGCCCGCGTCCCACGTCCAGCGCCCGCTGCCGGGGTCCTGGTGGATCAGCCCGGCATGGAAGAGCGCGCGCAGGAACTGCGACAGGAAAAAGGGATTGCCCTCGGTCTTGCGGTGGCACAACGCGGCCAGGGAGGCGGTCTCCGGGTCGTCGCGGTGCACCGTGTCGGCGATCAGGGCCTCCACGTCGCGCAGCCCCAACGCTCCGACGGCGACGGTGGTGACGGTCCCGCCCGCACGGTTGATCTCGCCGACCAGGGCGGCCAGGGGATGACCCGGCGTCAGGCCCTCGGGGCGGCTGGCGCCGATCACCAGCAGGTGGCCCATGTCCGGATCGGTGGCCAGCTTGCCCAGCACCGCCAACGACGCCCGGTCGGCCCATTGCAGGTCGTCGAGGAAGAGGACCAGAGGCCGCTCGGCGGTGGCCAGGGCGATGAACAGGTTCTGGAGGGTGAGCTGGAAGCGTTGCTCGCTCTCGGCCGGCGTCACCGCCGGCAGGGACGGCGTGTCGCCCAGCACGGTGGCGAAGGCCGGCACCAGATCGGTCACCACCCGTCCGTTGACGCCGACCGCCGCCGCCAGGGTCGCCCGGCGCCGCTCCAGCACCGCCTCCGGTTCGGCCAGCAGCAGGCCGGCGATGCCGGTCAAGGCCTGGACGAGGGCCGAATAGGGGGTCGTGCGCTTGAGCTGGTCGAACTTTCCGGCGGCGTACCAGCCGCGCACCTCGGTGAGCGGCTTCTGCACCTCCTGCACCAGCACCGACTTGCCGATGCCGGCGGGGCCGATCACCAGCAGCAGCTCGGCCCGGCCGGCGGCGGCACGGCGGAAACTGGCGGTCAGGCCGGCCACCTCGGAGCCGCGGCCGTACAGCCGCTCCGGCACCTGGAAGCGCGGCGACCGGTCGCCGCCGCCCAGCGTCAGGCCGTCCAGCCGCTCCGGCACCCCGGCGACGAGGGCGGCCCGGCACAGCTCCAGATCGTGCTGGACGCCGCGCGCGCTCTGGTAGCGCTGCTCCGGCTCCTTGGCCAGCAGCTTCAGGACCAGGGCGGACACCGTCGGCGGAATCGCCGGGTCGATGCGGTGCGGCGGCTCCGGCGGGCGGGCGATGTGGCCGTGGATCACCTCCAGCCGGTCGCGGCCGCCGAACGGCGGGCGTCCGGTCAGCAGGTCGTAGAGCGTCGCGCCCAGGGCGTAGAGGTCGCTGCGCCAGTCGAGGCTGCGGTTCATGCGCCCCGTCTGCTCGGGCGCGATGTAGGACAGCGTCCCCTCCAGGCGGGCGTCGTCGGCCGGGGCGCTCTCGCTGGCGAGTTCGGCGGCGATGCCGAAATCGATCACCTCCACCGCGTCGCTGTCGGGGTTCCACACGATGTTGGCGGGGTTGATGTCCTTGTGGACGACGTTGCCCGCGTGGATGCCGACCAGCGCCTCGGCCACGCGCGCGCCGATCCGCAGCACCTCCGGCACCGTCAGCGCCCGCTCGCGGCGGTGGTGGGCCAGGCTGCGCCCCCCGCTGTCGGCCATCACGATGTCGCACCCGTCGGCGCCGCAATCGAACGCCAGCATGCGCACCACGCCCGGACCGGCCAGGCGCCGGGCGATGGCGAACTCGCGGCGGAGCTGCGCCACGGTGGACGGATCCAGAACGTCGGGGCCGAGCCGCTTCACCACCACCGGCAGCCCGTCGGTGCGCCGCAACGCCCGGAACACCACCGTCTGGTCACTGCGATGAAGGATGTCCTGCAGATGGTAGACAGACATCTCCATAGGTTCACCGCCCGCAGGCCGGGACGCGCCCGCGCCGTTGCCGCCACCTCATGGGACTTCTGATTAGGTGTTCAGCCCGGCGCTGTCCACTCATTTTGATTTGTATTCGCAGTGTTTTCCGGCGCGCCGACATTGTGCGCCGCCGCAAAAGCCGAGTCGCCGATCCGCTCCGGTCACTAATGCCGCCATCGTGACGGACGCATACCCAAGTATGCGCCCCACCCTTGTTGGCTGGCGCCACCCGGTGACTGGGGTGCGCCGGGACACCGAACCTGGCGCTGCTGGCACCAGCGGGATTTTGACTGATTTTCCGCCAACAAGGTCAAGGCGAAAGCAATTGACCCTCATTGTTATCTGCACGCTAATGAATTTGATCGACCAAGGACGGGAACGGTGATGATGGGTCCTTCATCCAAGACGCTCGGCGCCACGCCGCACCTGGTCCGGCCCAGCCGACGCGGCATTCTGAAGGGGGCCGGCGCCCTGGGCCTGGCCGCCGCCGCGGCGCCCTTTCTGGCCGTGCCGTCACGGGCCGCGCCGGCGGCGCCGGGACTGGTGCTGCCGATGACCGCGGGGCCGTACCAGAACAACGGCGCGTCGCAGTGGAGCACCGAGCTGGCCATCGGCAACGCCACCCAGACGATGAAGCTGGCGCTGGATTCCGGCAGCAACTTCATCTGGATGACGTCCTCGCTGTGCGCCCGCAACGGCAATTTGTGCCAGCACTACGGCGGCACCCAGTACCAGTACCAGGCGTCCAGCAGCTTCCAGTGGATCTCGACCACGCCCAAGAGCGTCGACTTCGGCCCCTGGGGCACGATGACCGTCGCGACCGGCCGCGACACCATCACCGTGGCGCCGGGCCAGGCCGTGCCCACGACCTTCTACACCGCCCAGGACTACGACGGGTCCCAGTTCGCCCAGCTCGACTGGGACGGCGGCATCGGCCTGCCCTCGGGCAGCGAGTACGTGGACCCCAACGTCTCGTTCTTCGTCGCCGACCTGATGGACGCCGGCATCGTCGACCCGGCCTTTCCCTACATCGCCTTCGACACCGACCCGCTGACCGGCGTCGGAAGCTGCCGCATCGGCGGCATCGACCCCGGTGCGTTCGACCCCGCCAGCGGCATCCGCATGCCGTGGCTGCCCTACTCCGCGTACGCCGGGCTGGAATACCTGTGGTCCTGCCGCCTCGACCGCTACACGGTGGGTGGCCAGACCCTGGCGACGAACAAGGTGTTCTGCCTGGACAGCGGGTCCTCCCAGTTCAAGGGGGACGACGCCATCATGAACGGCACGCTGGCCCTGATCGGCAGCCTGCCGTCGAAGCCCACCATCGGCCTGACCATGGGGGTCACCACCGCCGGGACCCCGGGACACCTGGAGGTGCCGCCGTCGGTCTACGAGGTGCTGGTCCAGGCCGGGCCGCAGATGGGCGAGACGGTGCCGCAGTTCGCGCCCCTGGGCACCAAGGACCTGGTGCTGGTGGGCTCGCTCATCATGGACCTGTTCTACACCATCTTCGAATACGACGTGACGGTGCAGGGCGGGCGCCACGTGCTGGCGCCGGTGGCCATGTACCTGTTCGACAAGCCGGGCCGGTCGCTGGTCGCCGGGCGTGGCGACGGATGGAGCGTCGGGCGGGCCAAGCCGTACAGGAAGGAGCAGTCATGAGCACCGTCACCCATTGGAAGAACGCCTACGGCTCGACCATGGACCTGTGGCAGGGCGACGACGGCGGGATCATCGGCCAGTACAAGTCCGACACCGGCTCCACCGGGGTGTACCTGGTGGTCGGCTGGGTGGCGGGCCCGGCGCCGTCGGCCCAGGCCGGCCAGCCCATGGCGCTGGCGCTGTCCTGGCGCTCCGTCACCGGCGGCACCGGCGACCCCAGTTGGCACTGGGTGTCCGGCCTGGGCGGCCAGCACCTTCCGCCGTCCGGCAGCGACCCGGAGTCCCTGGTGCTCAACCACGCCCTGGTGGCCACCACGGCCTTCCCCGGACTCGCCGGGCCCGGCACCTACATCGACAAGCTGGTGTACCTGCCGACGACGGCGGACTCCGCCGCCGCCAAGGCCCCGAGTGTCGGCGCCGCCTGCGCCGGCACCGACCCGGTCGACGGCACCTGGCGGTGCCGCGAACAGCCGGAGCTGACCATGACCCTGTCGGTGGTCGACGCCGACCTCGGCATGGTCCAGGGCAGCCTCGTCCAGGGGGGCGCCAGCCAGCCGGTGCGCGGCGTCACCGACGCCCGCGCCTCCACCGACGCCCTGGCCCTGCAGGCGCTGTCGGTGACGGCGCCGCTGCCCGGCTCCACCCAGACCCTGGCGCTGGCCGGCAGTCTCGACCTGCAGAGCGGCGTCATCACCCTGACCAACTTCACCAGCCAGGGCACCACCGCCGGCAACGCCTACCTGCAGACCACGGTGTCGTCGCTGACCTTCGTGCGCGCGTGATCGCAAGGTCGCGCGGCCCGTCCGCCCGCGCCAGCCGCCGCGTGGCGGGCGGGCCGACGTTCATTTTCTTTCGCAGTGCGGCATTGAATATTTCAGCATCAAGGGATTCCCTCCTTGCGACAACTTGGCCACCATTTGCGTGCGGGCGATTGTTTTAGGACCTGATTAATCATCGTGTGACATCGTGAGGAAAAGGCGGACCCCTCCGACCTCGCGATGCGGTCCTCCCTGGCTTCAACAGGATGAGACCGTGTGATGACCTTGCCTTCACCCTCAACCGGGCGGCGCGCCATGGGCGCCGGCACCTCCCTTACGATCGTGATCGGCGCATTGTGCCTGCTGCTGGCGGGTGTGCTCGGCTCGACCCTCGTGACCGCCTTCGGCCGCTGGCAGACGGCCAACGCCATCGCGGAGCAGGCGCGGGCCGGACGCGACGTGTTCACGGCGTTGCAGAACACCCGGATCGAGCGGGGGGCCACCCGGCTGATGCTGGAGGGCAAGGACCCCGCCACGGCGACCCACATCGCCGCCCTCAAGTCCGCCCGGGACACCGCCGGCCCGGCCCTGGACGCCGTGATCGGCATCTGCGCGCGGATCGCCTGCGCCGACGGCGACGTGTCCGGCGAACTGTCCCGCCGCCTCCAGGCGGTCCAGGCGATGCGCGCCAAGGCCGACCCGGCCGGGACGCGCCCGCTGGAACAACGCCCGGAGGGGCTGGCCAAGGAGGCCAATGCGGCGATCACCCAGCTGGTCAACCAGCTCGAGGCGACCTCGACCGCGCTGACCTCCCAGGCACGCCTCGCCGATCCCCTCATGGCGGAACAGGCGTCCATCAAGGACGCCGCCTACCTGACCCGTGACGCCGCGGGGCTGGAGAAATACCCGGTCGCCGCGATGATCAAAGAGAAGGCGATCACCCCGGACAACCGCGCGAAGATGGCGGAGCTGCGCGGCAAGGTGGCCGCGGGTTGGTCGCTGGTGACCAGCCTGCTCGCGCGCCCCGGCATCCCGGCCGACATCACGGCCGCGGCCAAGAGCGCGGAGCAGGCCTATTTCGAGACCACCGTCGGGCAGCGCGACGCCATCGAGAAGGCCATCGCGGCGGGGCAGGATTCTCCCCTCACCGCCGCTCAGTTCAGCGCGTCGCTCGACGCCGGCACCACCCGTCTGGTGGGGGTGGCCGAGGCGGCGCTGGACGCCATTGTCACCCGGGCCGACACCCTGGCGGGCAACGCCCGGCAGACCGTCATGATCCAGGGCATCCTGCTTCTGGTGAGCCTCGCCGTCGGCGCCGTCGCCATCCTGGTGATCCGCAAGCGCGTCGCCACGCCACTGGAGGAGATCACCGGGGCCATGCACCGGGTCGCCGACGGCGACCTCTCGATCGCCGTGCCCCACGGCGCCCGCGGCGACGAGATCGGCCGCCTCGCCCAGGCGCTCGCCATCTTCAAGAGCAACGCCGAAGCGAAGCTGCGGATCGAGCAGGAGCAACGGGACGAGCACGAGCGCGCGCAGCGGCGCCAGCGCGAGGTCGAGGCCGCCATCGCCGCCTTCGGCTCCACCGTGTCCGGGGCCCTGCACGGCTTCGCCGGCTCCGCGGACGCCATGCAGGAGGCGGCGGACTCCCTGAGCAGCGTGGCCGATTCGTCCAAGGCGCGGGCCACCACCGTCGCCGGAGCGTCGGAGCAGACGTCCGCGAACGTCCAGACCGTCGCCGCCGCCACCGAGGAGCTGGCGTCGTCGATCGACGAGATCGGCCGCCAGGTCGGCCATGCCGCCGGTCGCGCCCGGTCGGCGGTCGACGAGGCGAACCAGACCAGCGACGCCGTGCGCACCCTCAGCGACGCCGCCCAGAAGATCGGCGACGTGGTCGGCCTGATCCAGCAGATCGCCACCCAGACCAACCTGCTGGCGCTCAACGCGACCATCGAGGCGGCCCGCGCCGGCGAGGCCGGAAAGGGGTTCACCATCGTCGCCCACGAGGTGAAGAACCTCGCCGGCCAGACGGCCAAGGCCACCGAGGACATCGCCGCCCAGGTCGCCGCCATCCAGGCGTCCACGCGCCTCACCGCCGACGCCATCCAGGGCATCGCCGACACCGTCGGTGACATCGACCGGACCTCCGCGGCGATCGCGGCGGCCGTCGAGGAGCAGGCGGCGGCGACCCGCGAGATCACCCGCAACACCCATGAGGCGGCGCGCGGCACCCAGGAGGTGTCGTCGAACGTGATCGGGGTGACCGAGGACGCCAACCGCACCCACGCCTCCGCCGGCGACGTCCAGGTGGCGGCGGGCGACCTGCGTCGGCAGGCGGGTGTCCTCAAATCCGAAATCGACCGTTTCCTCGGCCGCATCCGTGCGGCCTGACGGGCCGCGGGCGATGGCACGGGGGGGTCGCGAAGACGGTCGTCGGCGACCGGACTGGTGCTGCGGCGTGCCATCGCCAAAGCGCCGGAACGGGGTGCCGGCCGCATCCCCCGCACCGTCGACGGTCGATCTGTTCGTCGCCAACCGCCGCCACCTGGTGTCCGGGCTTGGCCCGCTGGCCGTGACGGTTTTCGGCAATACGTCCTGTGGCTGGATCAACTCGACATCCGCCCGCTGGAATCGGCGCGGCGCAAGCGGCTGACCGAAGACGTGCTGAACACCTACGGTGTCACCCACACCAAGGGCGCGTTGTCCTACGCGGTGAGCATTGACGAGCTGCTTCCCGGCACCATCCGCCTGGGGCAGGCGCGCATCCGCGCCGCCGATCTGACCTTCACCCAGCGCATCGGCACATAGGGCAGCGTCGCCGAAGAGGTGGAAAGCCTGATCGACGACACCGGCCTGCTGCGCGAGCAACGCGAAGACCCGTGCGGATGAGGTGTTCGCCCGCTGCTACGATCTGCGCGACTGGCAAGGGCACCGCGGCGCGGCGCTGGATGACCGGCGCGCGCTGTACCGCGAAGACGACATCGGGCGCATCCGCGACTTGGTGACGGCCATTCCGATCTCCGAAGTCGCATGACCGCCTGAGTGCAGCACCCGCGGCCCTTCGCCGTTGCCTCGCTTGAGTCCACGATGGTGTGGGTGCTCGGATGGCTGCGCACTCTGGCGACGCACGATGCGTTGCGTCACGGTGCTTGCCCGCTTCGGCCAGAGCCGTGCGCGACCAGCGCACCATCACTCGCAACTCGTTGATCTGACTGAGAGAAAATGGTGCCCGGGGACGGAGTCGAACCGCCGACACGGGGATTTTCAGTCCCACTATGATGGCGACATCTGACTTCCGCAAAATGCTAATTCATTGTGATTACGCGATTTATGGTTTCCCTGAATTCCTAGACGTTTCCGGTGTGCGCAAAGGCGTCGCGCGGTTGCTGGAAGAAGCGCGGGAACGCCTTCATGCGGGCAGCCTCCCCTCTTCCACCCTTGGGGCCGATGCTCCCAACGGCATCATGCCCAACACGGCGATGACGCCCAACGAACCGGCGGCAATTTACAGCGGAACTGTCCGTGAACTCACCGATGGCCGTGGTTGGCGGTTGCCGAACGCTGATCGGAGCATCATTGATTTCCACATCGCCCGCACCGTTGCCGCCGCGCGCCACCGTTAGGCCAAACCGAACATCCGCCTTCCCGTCCTTTGGCGAAGGGGATAACGTCGTGCATCCATTGGAGCGGAGACAGCAAACACACAATGGACCGCAACGAGTTCGAGCGTCTGCGCGATCTGCCCGGCAAGCGCATCGTCGGCGACATTCGCCTGACCCAGCGCAGCGACATTTCCGCCGCGTGGGAGGCGAAGGACATCGCCATCGTCAACGCCGAAGGGGTGGACGCGCGCTTGACGGTGCAGATTGTTTCGGAAACCGGCGCGAAGACGCTGAACGTCAAGATCACGGGTGTCGGCCCGATCTGTCGGCTTGAGGTGGACAGCCGTCCGCACAGACCCGCCGGGCGCAGTCACAAGCACGCGCTGCACACCCCCGAGTGCCCGCGCGAGAACCTGAAGCGCGGCGTCATCGACCGTGGCGACCTGAACGGGCAGTCGAAGAACGCGGTGTTTGACGCCTTCTGTCGGATGGCCCACATAATTCATGACGGTGCGTTGATCGTGCCTCCCGAAGCGGACGGGGCATGAAGACCATGATGGGGATGAACGAAGCGGCGGCGATCCTGAACCACACGCCCCTGATCGAAACGGTCGATACCGTTCCGAAGGGGCATCTGCGCATCGCCACGGCCTTCCGCTACCCGGATGGATCGACGGTCGATCTGTTCATCGCCAACCGCCGCGACCTGCTGTCCGAGTTTGGCCCGCTGACCTTGACCGATTTCGGCAACACCTTCCTGTGGCTGGATCAACTCGACATCCGCCCGCTGAAGTCGGCGCGGCGCAAGCGGTTGACCGAAGACGTGCTGAACACCTACGGCGTCACCCACGCCAAGGGCGCGTTGTCCTGCATGGTGAGTGCCGACGATCTGCTTCACGGCATCATCCGCCTGGGGCAGGCGTGCATTCGCGTCGCCGATCTGACCTTCACCCAGCGCATCGCCGCACAGGGCAGCTTCGCCGAAGAGGTGGAAAGCCTGATCGACGACACCGGCCTGGATTACGAACCGAACGCCAAGCTGCTGGGGCGCGGCGACGTGATCGTTCCCGTCGATTTCCTGATCCGCGCGCCGCGCGTCGAAACCGCCGTCTTCACCTTGCCGGCCGAAAGCAGCTACGCGAGCAACGCGAAGACCCGCGCCAACGAGGTGTTCGCCCGCTGCTACGACCTGCGCGATTGGCAGGGGCAGCGCGTTGCGGCGTTGGATGACCGGCGCGCGCTGTACCGTGAAGACGACATCGGGCGCATTCGCGACGTGGCGACCGTTATTCCGATTTCCGAAGCGGGAGCGTTGCGGGAGTTGCTGTTGGCGGCATGACAGTCTTTCACGAGAAAGAAACTATTAATTTTCCCACAGCATACATTTCTATCGCCAAGAAAAATATGAATACACCGTTTCTAATAAATTGATATGCAGCTTGATTTCTCAAGCCCCTCTCCGTATTAATAGCTATTTGATGAGCAATGGCTGTTAAAGTATCAAATTTTTTATACTTTGCCGCTTTGATATCAGAAAGAAAACTCAAGCCTACGCCATAGAGAGGGCGGGTTCTTGCGTTAGCTAGAACATTTTCCGGTCGGCCGGAATCGAAGGGGGATTCCCGCCGAGGCTGAAATCTGATTCAAGATGTGGGCTGGTGAAGGAGGCCAGCCCGCATGACAGCACCTCTTTCCCTGGATTTGCGTGAGCGGTTAATCGCGGCGGTGGACGGCGGGCAATCCTGCCGCTCGGCGGCGAAACGGTTCGGCGTGGCGCCCTCGACGGTGAACCGCCCCGGGTTTCCCGGAGGCCCCATTTCCTGAGAAGATGGGGTCATCATGACGAAGCAGACATCACCCAAGTTCGCCCCTGAAGTCCGCGAGCGCGCGGTTCGGA